>CAZRQN010000197.1:0-4520 GCA_964602115.1 uncultured Rhodobacterales bacterium | reverse complement strand
TGGTCGATGCCAAGATCGTCTTTCTGGACGAGGTCGGCGCCGGGGTGAACCGCACGCTGCTGAACACCATCGGCGACGCGATCCTGCGGCTGAACAAGGAGCGCGGCTACACGTTCTGCGTCATCGAGCACGACATGGAATTCATCGCCCGCCTCTGCAACCCGGTGATCGTCATGGCCGAGGGCAAGGTGCTGGCCGAAGGCACCCCGGCCCAGGTGCGCGCCGACGAGCGCGTGATCGAAGCCTATCTGGGCACCGGGCTGAAGAACAAGGTCAAGGAGGAGGTGGCGTGATCCTCCTTACGTTCCTCTACATCTGGTTGACCGAACCGATGGCCTTTCAGAAGGAGGCTTCGGCGCGGGACCTGATCGGCCACCTTGGAGAAAGGTATGTCAGGCCCGAACTTCGGCACTTTACAGACAGTGCTTCCTGCAAGCTGCTACCCGGTGTCTCCGACTTTGCGGGAATGGGCGGGTTTCGATTCGTCGCGATCGAGTGCTCTTTCGATACGCCGTGCGGCGAGACCGTGATGCGTCCCGTCTGGCACGAGCCCCTTCTTGGCGCCTACGTCACTGGAGATCCGTTCTGGGAAACTATTGGTGTCGCCTGCCCCGAAGCGCTGACGGACGAGGCGCACAAAGAATTCGAAGACAATTGGCAAAAGGGTGGCTGACATGACCGCCCCCTTCCTCATCGGCGAGGCGATGACCGGCGGCTATGGCGGGGCCGATATCCTGCATGGCTGCACCATCGCGGTGGAGAAGGGCGAAATCGCGGTCATCGTCGGTCCGAACGGCGCCGGCAAGTCCACCGCGATGAAGGCGGTCTTCGGCATGCTGCGCCTGCGGGCGGGGCATGTGACGCTCATGGGCGAGGACATCACCCGTCTGTCGCCGCAGGCCCGGGTGGCCAAGGGCATGGCCTTCGTGCCCCAGACCTCCAACGTCTTCACCACCATGACGGTGGAGGAGAACCTGGAGATGGGCGCCTTCCTGCGCCAGGACGACATCCGGGGCACGATGGAGCAGGTCTATGACCTGTTCCCGATCCTGAAGGAGAAGCGCCGCCAGGCGGCAGGCGAACTTTCCGGCGGCCAGCGCCAGCAGGTTGCCGTCGGGCGGGCGCTGATGACCCAGCCCAAGGTGCTGATGCTGGACGAGCCCACCGCCGGCGTCTCGCCCATCGTCATGGACGAGCTGTTCGACCGGATCATCGAGGTGGCCCGCACCGGCATCTCGATCCTGATGGTGGAACAGAACGCCCGCCAGGCGCTGGAGATTGCGGACAGGGGCTATGTCCTTGTGCAAGGATCGAACCGCTTCACCGACACCGGCAAGGCCCTGCTGGCCGATCCGGAAGTCCGGCGTTCATTTCTCGGAGGTTGACATGCAGCGAATTGCCCTTGCCCTTGTGATTGCCCTCGCTCCCGCCGCCGCCCAGGCGCAGGCGGTGATGTATCAGTGCAAGTTCACCGAGCGTTGCACCGAAGACGGCTGCGAGGCCACCCGCGACACCTATTCGTTCCGGCTGGATGTCAGCTCGGGCAACGGGGCGATGATCGCCGAGGGACAGGAGTACTCCGGCTATGCCATGGCCTCGGACACGACCGAGACCTTCTTCTTCATCAACTCGGCCGGAGCCGAGATGGTGACGATCAACCAGCAGGGCGATGACGTCGTCTATTCCGGCCATATGGGATTTGGCGACTATATCGGCACCTACAAGCTGACCGGCACCTGCCTGCGCGGCGCCGGCTGACAGAAAGCGCATCGCCGTGGATCTTCTCAACGCCCTTGTCGCCCTGCTGAACTTCGTGGTGATCCCGGCCACCGCCTATGGCGCGCAGCTGGCGATCGGGGCGCTGGGGGTGACGCTGATCTACGGCATCCTGCGCTTTTCAAATTTCGCCCATGGCGACACGATGGCGATGGGCACCGCCTTCGTCATCCTCACCACCTGGGGCCTGCAGGCCGCCGGCATCAGCTTCGGCCCCCTGCCGACGGCCCTGCTCGCCCTGCCGGTTGGGATCGCGGGAACCACGGCCTTCGTGCTGCTGACCGATCGCGCCGTCTATCGCTTCTACCGGAAGGTCCGCGCCTCGCCCTCGATCCTGGTCATCGTCTCGCTGGGGGTGATGTTCGTGATGAACGCGCTGGTGCGCTTTCTCATCGGGGTGGAGGAGATCACGTTCGTCGATGGCGAGCGGTTCGTGATCTCGGCCCAGGGCTTCAAGGCCGCCACCGGACTGGCCGAGCCGCTGGCGATCCGCACCACCCAGGTGGTGACGCTGGTGACCGCCGTGATCACCGTGGGCTGGCTGTTCTGGTTCCTGACCTATACCCGCACCGGCAAGTCGATGCGCGCCTATTCCGACAACGAGGATCTGGCGCTTCTCTCCGGCATCAACCCGGAGCGCGTGGTGGCGGTGACCTGGGTGATCTGCGCCGCGCTGGCCACGATCGCCGGAACCCTCTACGGGCTGGACAAGTCGTTCAAGGCCTTCACCTATTTCCAGCTCCTGCTGCCGATCTTCGCCGCCGCCATCGTCGGCGGGCTGGGCTCGCCCATCGGCGCCATCGCCGGCGGGTTCCTGATCGCCTTTTCGGAGATCACCGTCACCTATGCCTGGAAGAAGGTCGCAGGCTACTTCCTGCCTGACAGCCTGGCGCCCGACGGCCTCGCCCAGCTTCTGTCCACCGATTACAAGTTCGCGGTCAGCTTCACGATCCTGATCATCGTGCTTCTGTTCATGCCCACCGGCCTTTTCAAGGGCAAGACGATATGACGCGCCTGCCGCCTCCCCTGCTCTTTGCCGGCGTCGTGGTGCTGTTCGTGCTGACCGGCTTCATCCAGTCGTGGAACACCTCGCTCGGCATTGCCAACATGGCGCTGATCTCGGCGATCATGGCGCTGGGGCTGAACATGCAATGGGGCTATGCCGGTCTGTTCAATGTCGGCGTCATGGGCTTTGTCGCGCTCGGCGGTCTGGCGGTGGTCCTGGTTTCGGCCGCGCCCTCGCCCGGCGCCTGGGCCGCCGGCGGACCGGGGATCCTTGCGGCGCTGGCCATCGGCGCCGCGTCCATCGCCGCAGCGGTGCTCGCCTGGACGCGGATGCGCAGGGGCCGAGCCCGGATGCTCGCGGTGATCGCGATCCTGATCGCGGGTTTCTTCCTTTACCGCGCGGTCTTCGATCCTGCGGTTGCCGCCGTGGAGGCGCTGGATCCGGCCACCTACGGCAATCTCGGCGGGCTGGGCCTGCCCTCGCTGCTGGCCTGGCCGGCCGGGGCGCTCCTGGCCGCGCTCGCCGCCTGGGCCATCGGCAAGACCGCGCTCGGCCTGCGCTCGGACTATCTCGCCATCGCCACGCTGGGGATCGCCGAGATCATCCTTGCGGTAATGAAGCACGAGGACTGGCTGGCGCGCGGGGTGAAGAACATCATCAAGCTGCCGCGCCCGGCGCCGGTGCCCTATGAGGTCGATCTTCAGAAGGCCGGCTGGTTCCTCGACTTCTGCGCCAGGTGGAGTTTCGATCCGGCTTCGACCTCGGCCATCATCGTCAAGCTGCTCTACGCGGCTTTGTTCGGCACCGTTCTCGTGGTTCTGGTCGTTCTCCTGCAGTTGTCGCTCAACTCGCCCTGGGGCCGGATGATGCGCGCCATCCGCGACAACGAGATTGCCGCCGAGGCGATGGGCAAGGACGTGACGCGCCGGCACCTGCAGGTCTTCATCCTGGGTTCGGCGATCATCGGCATGGCCGGGGCGATGATGACCTCGATGGAGGGTCAGCTGACCCCCGGCGCCTATACGCCGCTGCGCTTCACCTTCCTGGTCTGGGTGATGGTGATCGTCGGCGGCTCGGGCTCCAACTGGGGCGCGGTGCTGGGCGGATTCCTGATCTGGTGGCTGTGGAACGTTGCCGAGCCGCTGGGCAAGGTGGCGATGGATGTCTTCACCGCCGGGCTGCCCGATGGCGCGTTGAAGACCCGGCTGATCGATTCCGTTGCCCATATGCGGCTTCTCACCGTCGGGGTGATCCTGCTTCTGGTGCTGCGGTTCAGCCCGCGAGGCCTGATCCCGGAGCGTTGAGCGCATCGCCCCGCCCGAAAACGACACGCAATGTCGGAACGGGTCTGACCCTGCCCCTGTTCGGCGCTATTCAAAGCCGATCACGGAGGTTTCGCGATGAAAACCCATACCCGCGTTCTCGTCATCGGCGGCGGCGTCGTCGGCTGCTCGGTCCTGTATCATCTTACCAAGCTCGGCTGGTCCGATGTCATGCTGGTGGAGCGGTCGGAGCTGACCTCCGGCTCCACCTGGCATGCGGCGGGAGGCTTCCACACGATCAATGGCGACACCAACATGGCGGCGCTGCAGGGCTACACGATCCGGCTCTACAAGGAGCTGGAGGCCATCACCGGCATGTCCTGCGGCCTGCACCATGTGGGCGGCGTCACCCTCGCCGACAACGCCGCCCGTTTCGAGCAGCTGAAGGCCGAACGCGCCAAGCACCGCTACATGGG
>CAZRQN010000196.1:0-4530 GCA_964602115.1 uncultured Rhodobacterales bacterium | reverse complement strand
CCAAATACCCTCAAAAAGCAGGGAGTCGTGTAGCATGGGATTGAGCAGGGAATTGCCCGCAGTTAACGTGGCGCGCGCCGCCCTGATGCCGGCGCGATTGCGCTTCCGGGGCACAGGGGGTATCCAGCCGCTCTTGCCGCCCGCCGGCGCCGGACCCCGCTCCATGCAACCGACCTTCCTCCGCACAGCCCTTGTCCTGGGGCTGATGTCCGCCATCGGCCCCTTCGCCATCGACATGTACCTGCCCGCCATGCCGGAAATCGGCGCGGCGCTGGCAGCGGGCGTGCCGGCGATGCAGGGCACGCTGACTGCCTATTTCATTGCCTTCGGACTGGCCCAGATGGTCTATGGCCCCTGGGCCGACCAGGCGGGGCGCAGGCCGCCGCTCTATGCGGGGATCGCGGTCTTCGCACTGGGCTCGCTCCTTTGCCTGATGGCGCCGACGGCCGGCTGGCTGACGCTGGGCCGGGCCGTGCAGGGGCTGGGGGGTGCTGCGCTGATGGTGGTGCCGCGCGCGGTGATCCGCGACCTTTACACCGGGCCGCAGGCGACGCGGCTGATGGCGGCGGTGATGCTGGTCATCTCCGTCTCGCCGATGCTGGCGCCCCTCGCCGGCGCCGGGCTGATGCAGGTGGCCGGCTGGCGGTCGATCTTCGGCGCCCTGCTTTGCGCCGCCGCCGTCTCGCTGGCGCTGGTGCATTTCGCGCAGGGCGAGACGCTGCATCCGGACCGCCGCCAGCGTTTCGACGCCCCGACCGTCCTGCGCGGAACCCGCCGGCTGCTGGCCGATCGCGGCTTCATGGCGCTGACCTTCCTCGGCGGCTTCGGCATCGCCTCGTTCTTCGTCTTCATCGCCTCGGCGGCCTTCGTCTATACCGGGCACTACGGCCTGTCCCCGACCGGCTTTTCGCTGGCCTTCGCGGTCAATGCGGCGGGATTCTTCGCCGCCTCGCAGGTCGCCGGGCCGCTCGGGGCGCGCCATGGCGCGCGGGCGGTGATGTCCGTCGCCGCCGCCGGCTTCGGCGCCATCACGCTCGGCCTGTTCCTTCTCGTGCTGGCAGGCGTGGACGCGCTCTGGGTGGTGATCGCCGGCCTCGTCCTCGCCAATGCCTGCCTGGGCCTGATCATCCCCACCGCGATGGTGATGGCGCTCGATCCGCTGGGCGAGATCGCCGGGCTCGCCTCCTCGCTAGGCGGAACGCTGCAGATGCTGGCCGGCGGCGCGATGATCCTGGCGCTGGGGCCGGTCTTTGACGGCACGCCGGTGCCGATGCTCGGCGCGATCGCGCTTTGCGGGGCGCTGGTCTTCGCCCTGTCACGCGTGGTCGGCAACCGGCCCGCGACAGCGGCAGAGGCCGCGCGGACCTGACGGGGCCGGGTCTCAGGCCAGCCGCTTGCCCTGCGCGTCGAAGGTCAGGACGTTGCGGTCGTCGAAGTCGAGCATCACCCGGTCGCCCACGGCCTGACCGTGCTGGCCGAAAAGGCGGATGGTGCAGGCCTCGCCGCTGTCCAGCGTGACGATCAGGTTGGTGTCGCCGCCCAGGCGCTCGACATGGGCAACGGTGCCGGGCAGGCGCCCGGTGGCGCCGACGGTCAGATGCTCCGGCCGGATGCCCGCCTGCGCCCCCTGGCGGCCGAGCGGCCCGGCGGCGAGGAAGTTCATCGACGGCGCGCCGAGGAAGCCGGCGACGAACTGGTTGGCGGGGTTGTTGTACAGATCGAGCGGCGCCCCCACCTGCTCCACCCGCCCGTCGCGCAGCACCACGATGCGGTCGGCCAGCGTCATCGCCTCGGTCTGGTCATGGGTGACATAGATCATCGCCGCGCCGAGTTCGCGGTGCAGGCGGGCGATCTCCACCCGCGTCGCCATCCGCAGCGCGGCGTCGAGGTTGGACAGGGGCTCGTCGAAGAGGAACAGATCCGGCTTGCGCACCACGGCCCGGCCGATCGCCACCCGCTGGCGCTGGCCGCCGCTGAGTTCCGCCGGGCGGCGCTTGAGATAGGGCTCCAGCGCCAGCATCCGCGCGCCTTCGGCCACCCGTCTGGCAATCTCCGCCGCCGGCTCGCCCGCCTGCCGGAGGCCGAGGGTCATGTTCCCCTCGACATCGAGATGGGGGTAGAGCGCATAGCTCTGGAACACCATGGCGATGCCGCGCTTGGCGGGCGGCGTGGTGGTGACATCCCTGCCGCCGATCAGCACCCGGCCGGCCGAGACATCCTCCAGCCCGGCGATGGCGCGCAGCAGCGTCGATTTGCCGCAGCCGGAGGGGCCGACGAAGACGACGAACTCCCCCGGTTCCACCGAAAGCGAGATGTCGTGCAGGACCTTGGTGGCCCCGAAGGCCTTGGAGATGTTTTCGAGAACGAGCGCGGTCATGTCAGCTCCACGGCCTGGCCGGTGCGGATGGATCGGTCGGCGGCGAGGCACACGGCCAGCGAGCGCACGGCGTCTTCCATATGGCGGGAAAGATCGAGGTCGTCAGTGATGGCGCGCAGGACGAAGGCCTGCTCGGCATCGCACAATTCCTGGTGTCCGGGTTCGCCGGGGAAGTCGATGATCCGGTCGGGGCCCCCCACCGGGTGGACACGAATGACGCCGACTTTCGTATGCCCGTCCACCGAGTCCGAGCCGGGCTCGTCCTTCGAGACGATGGAGACCGCGCCCCTGGGGCTGACGATGTCCTTCACGAAATAGGCGGTCTCCGACATCATCGGGCCCCAGCCGGCCTCGTACCAGCCGACCGAGCCGTCGGAGAAGATCACCTGGAAATGGCCGTAGTTGTACATGTCCGGCGCGATCTCGTCGGACAGGCGCAGGCCCATGCCATGGACCTTGACCGGGGCAGCATCGGTGATCTGGCACATCACATCGACATAATGGACGCCGCAATCGACGATGGGCGAAGTGGTCTGCATCAGCTGCCTGTGGGTGGCCCAGGTGGCGCCCTTGGACTGCTGGTTGAGGTTCAGCCGGAAGACATAGGGCCCGCCCAGCGCCCGCGCCTCGCCGATCAGGCGCATCCACGAGGGATGGTGGCGCAGGATATAGCCGACGACGAGCTTGCGCCCGTTGGCCCGGGCGCAATCCACCACGCGGCGGGCGTCCTCCACCGTGGTGGCCAGCGGCTTCTCGACAAAGACATGCGCCCCCTGCTCCAACGCCTGGCAGGCATAGGCGGCGTGGCTGCCGGAATAGGTGGCGATCACCGCGAGGTCGGGCTTCAGCGCCAGGCCCTCGTCCCAGCTGCGCAGGAAGGGGGCGCCGGACAGTTCCGCCGGCAGCGCCACCGGCGAGCGGTTGACCAGCGCCACGATGTCCGAGCCGAGCTTCCGGTGGGCCAGGGCATGGGACAGGCCCATGTTGCCCAAGCCCGCGACGATCACCCTCATTTCACTGCTCCCCGGGTCAGGCCGCGGATCAGCTGCCGCGAGAAAAGGACGTAGAGGACAAGAACCGGCAGGATGGCGAGCGACAGCGCCGCCAGCACCGCGTTCCAGTCGGTGACGAACTGGCCGATGAAGACCTGGCTGCCCAGCGTCAGGGTCTTGGTCTCCTCCCCCGGGGCCAGGATCAGCGGGAACCACAGGTCGTTCCAGATCGGGATCATGTTGAACACCGCCACCGTCGCCATGGCGGGGCGCACCAGCGGAAGGACCAGGCGGAAGAAGATGGCGTATTCGCTCATCCCATCGACGCGCCCGGCGTTCTTCAGGTCGTCGGAGACCTGGGCCATGAACTCCGACAGGATGAACACCGCGAGCGGCAGGCCCTGCGCCACATAGACGAGGATCAGCGCGGTGAGCGTGTTCACAAGGCCGGTGGAGACCATGAGTTCAAGGATCGCCACCGTGCCGATGCGGATCGGGATCATGATCCCCAGCGCAAGGTAGAGGCCCATCAGCTTGTTGCCCGGGAAGCGGTATTCGCTGAGCGCGAAGGCCGCCATGGCACCGAAGAACAGGATGAAGAACAGGCTGGCCACGGTGACGACCAGCGAATTGGTCGCATAGCCGAAGAAATCGCCCTGTTTCAGCACCGTCTCGAAGCCGACGAGGCTGTAGCTCTCGGCATCCGGAAAGGCGAGCGGGGCGCCGAAGATCGCCTTGCGGGTCTTGAAGGCGTTGATGAGGATCACCCAGACCGGAAAGAGCGCGATCAGCGTGTAGAGGATCAGCACGCCATGCGCGGCGATGCTGTTGAGCGGGTTGGAGCGGGCTGAGGCGGCCATCAGAGCTGATACCTCCGCATGCGGGTCTGGATGCCCCAGAGATAGAGGCAGACACCGGCGAGAATGATGAGGAACATGGCGGTGGCGATCGCCGCGCCCATGTTGGGATCGCCCAGCTGCAGCTGGAAGCCGAAGAAGGTGCGGTAGAGGAACGTGCCGAGGATGTCGGTGGCGTAGTTCGGCCCCGCCAGAGCGCCCTGCGAGGAATAGATCAGGTCGAAGGCGTTGAAATTGCCCACGAAGGTCAGGATCGAGATGATGCCGATCGAGGGCAGGATCAAGGGCAGCTTGATCTTCCAGA
>CAZRQN010000195.1:0-4560 GCA_964602115.1 uncultured Rhodobacterales bacterium | reverse complement strand
TGGCCCCCCTTTGCCTGGTCCCGCGCGGCGCAGCCGCGCGGGAGGATCAGTTGCGCGGCAGGGCGGCGGCAGCGGCGGCGAGGCGTGTGACTTCCGCCCAGTCGCCGCGCGCCAGGGCGTCCTTCGGCGCGACCCAGGAGCCGCCGACGCAGAGGACATTGGGCAGGCCGAGATAGCTTGCGGCATTGCCGGGTGTCACGCCGCCGGTCGGGCAGAAACGCACCTGGGGAATGGGCGAGGACAGGGCCTTGAGGAAGGGGGCGCCGCCCGACTGCTCGGCCGGGAAGAACTTCTGCACCGTATAGCCCTTCTCCAGCAGCGCCATCACCTCCGAGGCGGTTGCGGCGCCGGGCAGGAGCGGCAGGTCATACTCGGCGCAGGCGTCGAGGATGCGCTCGGTCGCCCCGGGAGAGACGCCGAAAGTGGCGCCGGCGGCCTTGGCGGCCTTGACATCGGCCGGCGTCAGCAGCGTGCCGGCGCCCACCTTGCCGCCCGGCACTTCTGCCATGGCGCGGATGGCGTCCAGCGCCACCGAGGTGCGCAGCGTCACCTCCAGCGCCGGCAGGCCGCCGGCGACCAGCGCCTCGGCCAGCGCCCTGGCCGAGGCCAGGTCATCGACGACGAGGACGGGAACCACCGGGGCAAGGCGGCAGACGGCGAGGGCGGCGGCGGACTGGGCTTCGGGGGTCATGGAGCGATCTTTCGAGGAGAGCGGTTACAGAACCACCGCACCGCCGGTGTCGGCCGTGCCGGCGTGGTGGCGGAAGGCGGCGAAAAGCTCGCGCCCGATGCCGAATTCATTGCCGGAGAGATCGGCGGTGACCGGGCTGCGGCTGTCGAAATCCGGTGCCAGGCAGGTCAGCGTCCCGGCCACGGCATCGAGCCGGATCACGTCGCCGTCGCGCACCCGGGCCAGCGGCCCGCCGGACTTGGCCTCGGGCGAGACATGGATCGCCGCCGGCACCTTGCCCGAGGCGCCGGACATGCGGCCGTCGGTCACCAGCGCCATCTTGAAACCACGGTCCTGCAGCACCGAAAGCGTGGGCGTCAGCGAATGCAGTTCCGGCATGCCATTGGCCGAAGGCCCCTGGAAGCGGACGACGACCACCGTGTCGCCGGTGAATTCCCCGGCCTTGAAAGCGGCCTTCACCCCTTCCTGGTCGTGGAAGACCCGCGCCGGGGCCTCGATCACATGGCGCTCCGGCGCCACCGCCGAGACCTTGATCACCCCGCGCCCGAGGTTGCCGTCGAGCACCTTGAGCCCGCCGGTCGCGGCAAAGGGATCGGAGGCCGGGCGGACGATCTTGTCGTTGAGGCTGTCGCGCGGCCCGTCAACCCAGGCGAGCTTGCCATCGACCAGCTTCGGCTCCTGGCGGTAAAGGTCGAGCCCGTCGCCGGCCACGGTCTTGGCATCGGGATGCATCAGGCCGGCGTCGAGCAGGTGGTTGATGAGGAACTGCAATCCCCCGGCGGCGTGGAAGTGGTTCACGTCCGCCAGGCCGTTGGGATAGACCTTGGCCATCAGCGGCACCGCCTGGCTGATCTCCTCCATGTCCTGGAGGTCCAGCACCACGCCCGCCGCCCGCGCCATCGCCGGCAGATGCAGCACGAGGTTGGTCGAACCGCCGGTGGCCATCAGCCCGACCACGCCGTTGACGAAGGCGCGCTCGTCGAGAATCTCGCCCACCGGGCGGAAGTCGTTGCCGAGATGGGTGATCGCCGCCGCACGCTCCACCGCCGCCACCGTCAGCGCCTCGCGCAGCGGCGTGCCGGGGTTGATGAAGCTCGAACCCGGCAGATGCAGGCCCATGAATTCCATCAGCATCTGGTTGGTGTTCGCGGTGCCGTAGAAGGTGCAGGTGCCCGGCCCGTGATAGGAGGCCATCTCCGCCGCCATCAGGTCGGCGCGGGTGGCGGTGCCGGCGGCATAGGCGTTGCGCACCCGGCTCTTTTCGTCATTGGGCAGGCCCGAGGGCATCGGCCCGGCGGGAACGAAGATCGCCGGGATATGCGAGAAGGTCGCCGCCGCCATGACGAGGCCGGGGACGATCTTGTCGCAGACGCCGAGGAACAGCGCCGCATCGAAGGTGTTGTGCGAAAGCGCCACGCCGGCGGCCAGCGCGATCACGTCGCGGGAGAAGAGCGAAAGCTCCATCCCGACTTGGCCCTGCGTCACCCCGTCGCACATCGCCGGCACGCCGCCGGCGACCTGGGCCGTGGCCCCGGCCTTGCGCGCTGCCTCGCGGATCAGGGCCGGATAGGCCTCGTAGGGCTGATGCGCCGACAGCATGTCGTTGTAGGCGGTGACGATGCCGAGGTTCGGCAACCGCGCCTCGGACAGTGCTGCCTTGTCGGCGCCGGTCGCGGCATAGGCATGGGCCTGGTTGCCGCAGGACAGATGGGCACGGGCGGGTCCGTCCTTCGCGGCCTTGGCCATGCGGGCGAGATAGGCGCCCCGGCTGGCCGCGCTTCGGGCGCGGATACGGTCGGTGACACGGTCGATGACAGGATGAAGGGGCATCGGAAACCTCACGCTGCGCAGCTTCCCGAGATAGTCCGATAGCGGTAACAGCGCAAGCGAAAGCCTGTCTCCGGCCCGGTGCGGCTTCCGGCCCGGCGCGGCTTGCGCTATTCCGCGCGGATGAGCGATACCGAGCCCCTTTCCCCGCCCGCCCAAACGCCCGCCGAGACGCCCGCCGACAACCGTCCCCGTCGCCCTGCGGTGCGCCTGCGCCCCAAGGCCGAGGCACGGGCGATCCGCCACGGCTTCCCCTGGGTCTATGCCGACGAACTGGTGATGGACCGGCGCAGCCAGGCGCTGGCGCCGGGCAGCCTCGCGGTCCTGGAGGATGCGGAGCGCCGTCCGCTGGCACTCGTGACGGTCAACCCGGCCTCGAAGATCGTGGCGCGGGTGATGGACCGCGATCCGGAGGCGGAGATCGACGGCCCGTGGCTGGCACAACGGCTCGCCCGGGCGCTGGCGCTGCGCGAACGGCTTTATGACGAGCCCTTCTACCGGCTGGTCCATGCCGAGGCCGACGGGCTGCCCGGCGTCGTCATCGACCGTTTCGGGGATGCGGCGGTGATCCAGCCCAATGCCGCCTGGGCGGAACTGGCGCTTGCCCCGCTCTCGGCGGCGCTGGCGGAGGTCACCGGCGTCTCGACCGTGGTCAAGAACGGCCAGGGCCGGGCACGGGGGCTGGAGGGGCTGCCGGAGGAGACACTGGTCCTGCGCGGCGCGGTCGAGGGGCCGGTGCCGGTCAGGATGAACGGGGCCACCTATTTCGCCGATCTCCTCGGCGGGCAGAAGACGGGGCTCTACTACGACCAGCGCCCCAACCACGCCTTCGCCGCCCGGCTGGGCCGGGGCGGGCGGGTGCTGGATGTCTTCTCCCATGTCGGCGGCTTCGGGCTTGCCGCCCTGGCCGGCGGCGCGGCCTCGGCGCTGGCGGTGGACGGCTCGGCCGCTGCGCTGGCGCTGGCCGAGCGCGGGGCGGAGGAAATGGGCCTCGGCGCGCGCTTTTCCACCCGGCAGGGCGATGCCTTCGCGGTGCTGGAGGCGCTGGCCGCCGAAGGCGCCCGCTTCGATCTCGTGGTTTGCGACCCGCCGGCCTTTGCCCCGGCCAAGGCGGCGCTGGAAGCGGGCCTGCGCGCCTATGAGCGGGTGGCGCGGCTGGCGGCGGCGCTGGTGGCGCCGGAGGGGTTCCTGATGCTCTGCTCCTGCTCCCATGCCGCCGATCTCGCCGCCTTCCGCACCGCCTCGGCCCGCGGCATCGGTCGCGCCGGGCGGCGCAGCGCCATCCTGTGGAGCGGCGGGGCAGGGCCGGACCACCCGGTGCTGCCGCAGCTGGCCGAGACCGGCTATCTCAAGGCACTGGCCTTCCGGCTCGACGGGTGAAAGCGGTTCTCGACGCCTGTGTGCTGGTGCCGCCGGTGCTGCGCGACTGCCTGCTGTCGGCGGCCAGCGAGGGCGCCTTTGCGCCCCTGTGGTCGGAGCGCATCCTGGCGGAATGGGCGCATGCGGCGGTGAAGCACGGCCGCGACGATGCGCTGGTCATCGCCGCCGCCCGCGCGGCCTTCCCGGCCGCGATGGTCCCGCCGGCACCCGGACTTGAGGCGCGGCTGCATCTGCCGGACGAGGACGACATCCATGTTCTGGCGACGGCCGTGGCCGGCTCCGCCGAGGCGATCGTCACCTGGAACGCCGCCGATTTCCCGCGCGGCGTGCTGGCCGCCGAGGGCCTCGCCCGCCGCGACCCCGACGGGTTCCTGTGGGAATTGTGGTCGCGGGATCCGGCGCGCCTCGGCGCGGCCCTGGCGCGGGTCCAGGCCCGCTCGGCCGAAAGGTCCGGCCAGTCCGCTGCGTTGCCCGCGCTCCTGAAACGCGCCAAGCTGACCCGGCTCGCCCGGGCCATAGCAGCGACGCCCGCCACCTGACCGGACCCGCCCCTCCCGCGCGGCTTTGCTACTTGGGCGAAGCAAGGGGGCGGCGCCCCGCCCCCTTGGACCCCCGCGCCGCGAATGCGGAGAAGATGATGCCTGCGGCCGTCTTGCGCCCTG
>CAZRQN010000194.1:0-4611 GCA_964602115.1 uncultured Rhodobacterales bacterium | reverse complement strand
GACACCGGCCTTCTTCAGCTCGGCCTTGAACGTGGTGCCGACCGACACCGAATCGAAGACCGCATCCACCGCCACCCGGCGCGGCGCGTCGGCCCCCTCCACCCCGGCCAGCAGCGCCGGTTCCTTCAGCGGAATGCCGAGCTTGGCATAGGTGGCCAGAAGCTTGGGATCGACATCCTCCAGCGACTTGGGCTTCACGCCCATGCTCTTCGGCTTGGCGTAGTAGAACTGGTCCTGGTAGTCGATTTCCGGGTAGGTGAGCATCGCCCAGCGGGGCTCGGTCATCCCCTGCCAGCGGCGGAAGGCCGAAAGGCGCCAGTCGGTCATCCACTCCGGCTCGCCGTTCTTGGCGCTGATCAGGCGGACGATGTCCTCGTTCAGGCCCTTGGGCGCGTATTCGGTCTCGATCTCGGTCTGCCAGCCGTGCTTGTAGCTGCCCGACATCGCCTGGACGGTCTCGATCGTCTCGCGGTCCACGCCCTCGCGGAGTTCGGGCTCGATCGTCGGCATGTCGTTCATCTTCGTCCCCGTCATGCGCGGCCCAGTTGCCGCAACCGCGCCCGGCCCCAGGCCTCGGCGAAGCGCAGCACTTCCGCTTCCGTCGTCGAAGGCCCGAGCGAGACGCGGATCGCATGGCCCGCCGCCTCGCCAAAGCCCATGGCCTTGAGGACCCGGCTCTCGCGCACCTTGCCGGAGGAACAGGCCGAGCCTGCGGAAACCGCAAAGCCGGCGAGGTCCATGGCCATCACCTGGGTCTCGCCCTTCCAGTCGGGCGCGATCAGGCAGGAGGTGTTCGGAAGCCGTGGCCCCGTGTTCCCGACAAAACTAGTCGAATACTCCGGGGCCGACAATGCCTCTTCTAGAATATTTCTAAGTTCGGCAACCCGGTCCCAGACGCCATCGGCCAGATCCCGCGCCGCCGCCTCGGCCGCCGCGCCGAAGCCGGCGATGCCGATGACATTCTCGGTTCCCGCCCGCCGGCGCAGTTCCTGCCCGCCGCCCCGGCTCAAGGGCTCGATGTCGAGCCCGGCCCGGACGATCAGGGCACCGGCGCCCTTGGGCCCGCCGAGCTTGTGCCCGGAGAGGATGGCGAAATCCGCCCCGCTCCAGGCAAAGGACCAGGGCAGGCGCCCCACTGCCTGGGTGACGTCGAGGAGAAGCCAGTCCGCCCGCAAACTGCCCCAGGGCCAGCGGCCGTCCACCTTCTCCGGCGGCTCGGCGACCACGCCGGTCTCGCTGTTGGCCAGGCCCCAGGCCAGTGTGTGCCCCGATCCGGCCCCGCCCGAGGACAGGTCGAGATGGGTCCACAGGCAATCATGCGCGGTTTCCTGGACATAGACGTCATGACCCGCCGGCCGGCGCGCCAGAACCATCGCCGCCTCGGTGGCGCCGGAGGTGAAGACCACCTCCGCCGGCTTGCAGCCCACCGCTGCCGCCACCTGCTCGCGCGCCTTTTCCACCACCGCGCGCGCCGCCCGCCCCTCGGCATGGACGGAGGAAGGGTTGCCCGTGACCTCCATCGCCGCGACCATCGCCGCCCGCGCCTCGGGGCGCAGCGGGGCGGTGGCATTCCAGTCGAGATAGGTCCGTGCCGCCATCGTCACGCCTCGTCCACCACGCGGAAGAGCGCCGGAACCGCCGGACAGGGCGCCATCTTGTTGGTGACCACGTCCGACAGCCGGGTCTGGTGCAGGAAGACATAGACCTGCGCCGAAAGCCCTTCCCACAGCCGGTTGGTCAGGCTCTGCGCCTTGGTTCCCGACAGCCCGCCGGAGGCGCCGGCGCCGGTGTGCATGGCATCCACCGTCTCCTCCACCGCCTCCATCACCTCGGAGACGCGGATGGAGTCGGGGCTGCGCGCCAGCCGGTAGCCGCCGCCGGGGCCGCGCACCGCCTCGACGATCCCCGCCCGGCGCAGCTTGACGAAGAGCTGCTCCAGATAGGGAAGCGAAATGTCCTGGCGCTTGGACACCTCGGCAAGAGTGACGAGCCCGTCGTTTCCGGTCAGCGCCAGGTCGGCCAGTGCCACCATCGCGTAACGTCCCTTGGTCGAAAGCTTCATCCCACCCGCCCCTTCGCTTGACGCCGCGCCCCTGCCTGATTACCTCCGCCGGTGCGGCACCGGAACGGTCCGGCTTTAGGCCGATCCGGCGCCCATGTCACGCCACCGAGGCGGAAGCGGAGCTACACATGCCCGAAGTCATATTCGCCGGCCCCGAAGGCCGCCTCGAAGGTCGCTACCATCCCCAGAAGGACAAGGACGCGCCGATCGCCATCGTGCTGCATCCCCATCCGCAGTTCGGGGGCACGATGAACAACAAGGTGGTGTACAACCTGCACTACACCTTCCTGAACCTGGGCTTTACCGTCCTGCGGTTCAACTTCCGCGGCGTCGGCCGGTCGCAGGGCGAATACGACATGGGGATCGGCGAGTTGTCCGACGCGGCCTCGGCGCTCGACTACCTGCAGTCGATGAACCCCAATGCCAAGCACTGCTGGGTCGCGGGCTTCTCCTTCGGCGCCTGGATCGGCATGCAGCTTCTGATGCGGCGGCCGGAGATCACCGGCTTCATCTCGGTGGCGCCTCCGGCGAACATGTACGACTTCACCTTCCTCGCCCCCTGCCCCTCCTCGGGCCTGATCATCAACGGCACTGCCGACAAGGTGGCCCCGCCCAAGGACACGCAGAGCCTCGTCAACAAGCTGCACGAGCAGAAGGGGATCAAGATCACCCATACCCAGATCGAGGGCGCGGATCACTTCTTCAAGGACGAGGAGGCGCATATGAAGCCGATGCTTCAGCACGTCTCGGACTATGTGAAACGCCGGCTCACCGAGGGGACCCGCTGACATGGCGATGATCGACGACATCTGCGACAGGCTCGCGCTGGATGTCGTCGCCGCGATGGAAGAAACCGGCGACGACAAGCTGATGGACAAGGTGGGAAAGGTCATTCTCGACGCCTCGCCCACCACGCATGAGATCTATCTCAAGGCCGTCCGCGCCCTGATGGCGGAAAAACGCGGCCGCGAGTTCCTCAACCGCACGCTGAAGGCGGCGCGCGACGGGACCAAGGCGCCGGATGCGCCGCGCGGATCGGACGCCGGGCATTGAGCGACAGGCTCGCCCGGCAGCTGGCCTTCCTTGACGAGGCCGACCGGCTGAAGGGCGTGCTGCGGGCCACCACCGTCCTCGGCGGCGCGCGGCCGGAGAACTCTGGCGAGCATTCCTGGCACCTGGCGCTCTATGCCATGGTGCTGGCCGATCAGGCCGGGCCGGGAGTGGATATCGGCCGCGTGATCCGCATGCTCCTGATCCACGACCTGGTGGAGATCGACACCGGCGACGTGCCGATCCATTCGGCGGGCGGCCAGGCCCATGGCTCGGCCGAGGTGCTGGCCGCCGAACAGGCCGCCGCCGACCGCATCTTCGGCCTGCTCCCCCCGGACCTCGCCGCCGGGTTCCGGGCGCTGTGGGAAGAGTTCGAGGCGGCGGAGACGCCGGATGCCGTCTTCGCCAAGAGCCTCGACCGGGTGCAGCCGGTGATGCAGAACATGGCCTCGGATGGCGGAACCTGGACGACTTACGACGTGACCTTCACCCAGCTCGAAGCGCGCGTCGGCAGCAAGGTTGCGCGCGGCGCACCCGTCCTCTGGACCTTCGTTCGCGAAAGGGTGCTGGCCTTCTTCGGCGGCTGAGCCGGAAAGCGCAGGGGCGCGCGGAATATCGACGGCATACCACCGCATACCGTCTTCCCCGACGCCCCGGTTTCCGCTATGCAGCGACAGCCCGAATCCAGCCGAAGGACATCCCGATGACCAAGATCAAGGTGGACAACCCCGTTGTCGAACTCGACGGCGACGAGATGACGCGGATCATCTGGGATTTCATCAAGAAGAAGCTGATCCTGCCCTATCTCGACGTGGACCTGCACTACTACGATCTCGGCATCGAGGAGCGCGACCGCACCAGCGACCAGATCACCATCGATGCCGCCAACGCCATCAAGCAGCACGGCGTGGGCGTGAAATGCGCCACCACCACGCCGGACGAGGCGCGGGTGGAGGAATTCGGCCTCAAGGAAATGTGGAAATCGCCCAACGGCACGATCCGCAACATCCTGGGCGGCGTGATCTTCCGCGAGCCGATCATCTGCCGCAACGTGCCGCGCCTGGTGCCGCACTGGACCAAGCCGATCGTCATCGGCCGCCACGCCTTCGGCGACCAGTACCGCGCCACCGACTTCCGCTTCCCCGGCAAGGGGAAGCTGACGATGAAATTCGTCGGCGACGACGGCACGGTGATCGAGCGGGACGTCTATTCCGCCCCCTCTGCCGGCGTGTACATGGGCATGTACAACCTCGACGACAGCATCCACGATTTCGCCCGGGCCTCGCTGAACTATGGCCTGGTGCGCAACGTGCCGGTCTATCTCTCGACCAAGAACACCATCCTCAAGGCCTATGACGGGCGGTTCAAGGACATCTTCCAGAAGGTCTTCGACGAGGAATTCGCCGACCAGTTCAAGAAGCTGGGCCTGACCTACGAACACCGTCTGATCGACGACATGGTGGCCTCGGCGCTGAAATGGTCGGGCGGCTATGTCTGGG
>CAZRQN010000193.1:0-4639 GCA_964602115.1 uncultured Rhodobacterales bacterium | reverse complement strand
CGACATCAGACCGGCTGTCCAGCGATCCAAGGGGCCGCGAAACCTCGTGCCTTGAGGTGCCAGGGCCAAGTTTCCCCGATGCTATCGGCTGTCCTGCGACGTGAGGCAGCGCGGGCGGTGCGTGATCACCCTGCCCTGCCCTGCCCTCCTCGTCGCCGGGCCAGGCCAAACCGCGCCCCGTCGAACGATCGCGGCCGAGCCCCAAGCGTCCGCCTCGACTAAGGTCGCATGAGAAAACGGGGTGACCGAAGCCACCCCGCTCACGAGGCCGGAAAGCGCTCGGCCTATTCTGCACATAAAGGCGAAACTGCCCAAGGTTCCGAGAGCTGCGGACCCCCAACTGCCGATGGTCGGGGCTCGGCTGTCAGTCAATCGCCTGGAAGATCTCGCTGGCCTCGGGATGGTCCGCCGCGAAGTCATAGAGCCGCATGTAGGCCTCGGACAGCTCATCGACCTCATGCCGGAAGGAAAGATGCGACAGGGCGAAGAGCGTGGCGATGATCCCGGCAGTCTCTGCCGAGAGTTCGCCGCGGTAGCCATTGGTCTCGCAGGAAATGCGGAACTTCTTGTCGGAGACAGGCGACAGGAAAAGTGGTTGTCCGTCCCGCTCGTGGAAATGCCAGAGCCCGCCGGTGTAGTCGTCCGGGGCCAGCCAGGACATGAACTGGTAGACGGTGGCCTCGCCAACCAGGAACAGCGATGGCGAGAAGAGCGCGGGCAGGAACGCCATGCGGCGCGCCTCGGGCACGAGGGTTGCGAAGCTGGGATTGGGGGTGGTGTCGGTCATCGGAACTCCTCCGGATCGGGGGTGAACGGTCCGCCCCAGCGGCTCTCTGGAACCGCCCGGACGCATCCCCTGCCCGACCGCCCTCTGCCTCTCGAGAGACCGCAGAGTTGAATTTGTTCGCTATATGTTCTATATTGGAGCCACGATCCGGAGGAGAGATTCATCATGGATGCTGCCGTCATTTCGATGCCCGCGACCGAGCGCCAAATCGCCTATGCGCGGTCTCTGGCGCTGCGGAACCAGAGCCTCCTGCCGTGGGAGGTCCAGCAGGACCGGCGGGCGCTAAGTGCCTGGATCGAGGTGCAGTCGAAGCTCAAGCCCGTCGATACGAATAGGCCGACCTCGAAGCAGGTGGCCTTCGCCGAACGGCTTGCCCGGATCAAGCGCCGTGCCGTGCCGGAGGAGTGTTTTCGGGATCGAGCGCTCTTGTCGCTCTGGATCGACAGCAACCGCTAGAAGACGGGTGCGGTCAGCCTCGCGTTCTGGTCACGCCGCGGTCACCCGAACCTCCGGGCGTTCACCGTAAGAGTGTCGTCGTTGGCGATGAGCGCCTCGCCCGTGGACGGGTTGGGGGTCGCCACCTTCAGGCGGCTTCGGTTCGCACGACCTGAGCGCGGGCGAGGCGGCGCCAGAACGGGTCGACGAGGCGGCCCTCGAGCGCTCGGGCGCGTTTGCGGAGAACGTCTGGGGCCGCATCGTCGCCGCGCTCACAGATAGCCGAGGCCTGCGCCCGAAGACGGCTTGCCTCCATGACCACCTGCCGCGCCTCGACGTCATTTGCGACCGGGCGGCACCAGAAGACGCCTCCCGCGCGCACCTTGCCTGCCAGCACGAGGCCGTGAACCGCATCCGTTACCGCAACGAACTGCGGAACGAAGCGCAAGGACGGATCGCGGGCCGATGCAAGGATGCCGCGCGCAACATGCTCGATGGCGAGCACACTTGCTGCCGCCAGATCGGAGGCTTGACCGAGATCGAACGCGCGCTCGACCCCGATCTGCTCGAGGCCGGGCGCGTCCCACCGCGCTAGGCCATGGCAGACGACGCTGAGCGGGAGCCGTGCCGCGCGCCGGAGATGTGCGAGGGTCTCGGCGAACAAGGCGCGCGGGTCGGCAGACCGCGCCGCGGGTGAAACAGGGGACATGATCGGCATCGCTCCGTGACGGGCAGCAGGAGCCGCTCTCCAACCTCGGAACCCGTCACGGACACCCAGACCTCCCTTTTCCTCTGTCCGGCATGGCACGCGCCGCGCGACGGTCGCGCGACCACGGCCGTGGCGCTCCTGGCGGTCGTCCTTTCGAGAGCGGCGTACCGGACGCCCGGAATGCCCGGGCGTCCGGAAGGGCGTGAGGCGCGCGCCTCACGCCCAAGGGTCGATGACGAGGGCGACACTCGCTTCGTCGCCGTCGTATTCGTCGGACGGCATCGCGCCATGCGTGCCGTCCCCGGCCTGGAACACGGTGATCGCGACCATCAGCGTGGCAGCGAGGCTGGTGGCGTAGGCGGTAGCATCTTTGCGGGACATCGGGGTCTCCTGTCGCTCAGAGGCGGAGGACCATCCCCCGCATGACTGGCGCCCGACGTGTCCGACCGTCTCTGCACTCACCCTCGGGCGTTCGGGCTCTTCCCGGCCCCGAATCCCCGAGGGCGGCACGCGTGCGTAAGCCGACCCCTCCGGGGTTGAATGCCAAAGAGGCGGATCGGACCTAGGTCAGCGAATGCATGCGGGGGATGGGGCTTTGACCCCGGACAGGTGCCCTGCCCCGTCACAGGATGCCCATCCTTCGTCAGCCTTGCCGCCGCGCTTGTCCGAAAAGAGTCGTGATACAGGCCGGGAAGGGCACTCATTTGCTGCTGATGAATGCGATGCGGGCCGGCTCTCCGCTCTTGAGCGACCTCTGAACGTGGACTGCAGCACCCCACCTGTCACGGTGCTTTACAGGCGATCGTTTACGCCATATATGGCAGCATAATATTTTAAACATGCCGTATGAGGCAGCTGTGTCCAACCTGAAGGCCCTTCGCTCCCTGACTGGACTTGGCCAGAATCTGCGCCAGGCCCGGCTTTCCCGCCGGTTCTCCATCGCGGAACTTGCGACACGGGCAGACGTGTCCGAGCGGACGCTGATCCGCCTGGAGAAAGGAGATCCCGGGGTGGGCATCGGCAATCTTGCCGCCGTGTTGGCAGCTCTGGGAAGCCCGGAGGGCCTCGCCGAACTCATATCACCTGAGAACGATCCCGTCGGTCTTTCGCGTGCGCTGGATGCTGTTCCCAAACGCGGACGCAGCTTCAAGCCCGCGAAGTCGACAAAAGGCGGCGCGGCAACGGATGAAACCGCCATCGCCCCGAAGGTTGAGCGCAAAGGGGTCAGCTTCTGATGGCCGGGGCAGATCAAGCGTCCGTCCGGCGCACACGCGGTGGCCCTGGAAAGCAGGAAGCCGAGGTCCATCTCGGCAACCGCCGGCTGCACGTAGGCAAGCTGCGTTTTGCGTTCGAACGCGGTCGCCAGCATTCGGAATTCAGCTACGGCGCAGACTGGATCGAGGACCCAAGGGGGTTCGCACTGGCACCTGACCTGCCCCTTGGTCTTGCCCCCTTCTTTGCTTCGTCGGGGCGCAGCGGCGACCAAAGAGAGAGCCTGACCGGCGCTTTCCAGGACGCCGCCCCCGATGCCTGGGGGCGGATGCTGATGGAGCGCGTGCACGGGGCGGGCTTGAGCGAGTTCGACATGCTGACCCTGACCGATGACGCGACGCGTCAGGGAGCCCTGCGCTTCTGCGACGCCGAGGGTCGTGTCATTGTCGGGGAAAGCACATCAGTTCCGCGGCTGATCGATCTGGAGGAACTGCGGGCCATCGCGGCAACCCTGGAGAGGCGCGGCGAGGTCTCGAATGACGCTCTGCGGCAGCTGGCCGGGGCAGGTGGTTCCATCGGTGGCGCCAGGCCCAAGGCCAATGTCCTCGATGAAGGCCAGCTCTGGATTGCGAAGTTTTCGTCCGCCGCGGACGCCAGTCCGGTTGAACGGATCGAGGTGGCAACCTTGCAGCTGGCACGCGAGGTCGGTCTGAACGCACCGCAAGCCCGCCTCATGCTGGAGAAAACCGATAGCCCGATCGCGCTGATCCGACGCTTCGACCGCGACGGTCCAGCGCGGGTTCCCTATATCTCTGCTCGCACGGCGCTGGAACGGCATGGAACCGAGCAAGGCGCCTACACCGAGATCGCCCAGTTCATCCAGCAGTACAGCGACAATCCGCGCGCGGACCTCGCCGAGCTCTGGATGCGGATGGTCTTCACCGTTCTGGTGACAAACACAGACGACCACCTTAAGAACCACGGCTTCGTTTATGCTGGCGACGGCCAGTGGAGCCTGTCACAGCTTTTCGACGTGAACCCACAGCCTGAACGTCACCGGCTGCTCAAGACGGCGATCATGGAAGGCGCCCCCTTCAAGGCTTCTCTTGACCAGGCCCTGGAGGCCGCCGAGTTCTTCAGCCTGTCCTTGATCGAAGCGAAGGAGCGTGCGGGCACAATGGCGCGGAAGGTCCATGGCACTTGGAAGGCAATTATGCGCCGTCATGGAGTGACGGGCCGCGAGCTTACCAACCTTGAACCGGCCTTCGCACATGGAGAAATGGAGCTCGCGCTGTCGCTTTGAACGATCTGATTGCTGTATATGGCAGATTATAATCATATTTATGTCGTATCTGGCAGTCTTTGACTGCGATCAGAAGGACCTGTCTCCAAAGGAAACAGATCGGCCCCGGTCTTTCGACCGGGGCCATGGTTGTGGCGATCAGTCGCCGCGGCGGGTGGGGCGGGACCAGATCAGGCTCGAGCCCTCGCCGTCC
>CAZRQN010000192.1:0-4812 GCA_964602115.1 uncultured Rhodobacterales bacterium | reverse complement strand
CTAGGCCGGTCAGAACCGGCGCAGCCAGGCCAGTGCGAGCGGCACCGCCGCCGCCTCGCGCGACTGCGGGCGCAGCCTGTGGCCGAGCCGCGCCAGCGGCACGATCCAGAATGAGCGGCGGGCGAGCCGGCCGGCACGGCGGAGGATTTCGGCCCCCTCGACGCCTGTGGCTTGCCGATACTCCGCGAAGAAGCCGTCGAGCGCCTGCCCGGCCTCTGTTGCGGCAGCAAACCAGCTCTGGACGAGGAAGACGAGGTCCAGCGCCTGCTGGCGCAGGCTCGCCCGGTCCGGCGGGCAGCGTTCGAGGTCGATGAAGCGTGCGGTCGTGCCGTCCCAGCAGATATCGCGCAGGACGAGCCGGCCATGGGCGAAGCCTCCGGCATGAAGCGCCGCCAGCGCCCGCGCCGCCGAAGGCAGCGCCAGCGCCGCCGCTGGCGGATCGCGCAGCACCGAGCGGAGATCCGCTCCGGCGTCGGGCAGGGCGATCCAGTCCGGCCCCTCTGCCAGCAGCGGCGGGACGGCGA
This sequence comes from uncultured Rhodobacterales bacterium, assembly GCA_964602115.1. Classification (GTDB taxonomy): domain Bacteria; phylum Pseudomonadota; class Alphaproteobacteria; order Rhodobacterales; family Rhodobacteraceae; genus JANOGU01. Next base: position 4,288 of record CAZRQN010000192.1, on the reverse strand, counting down.
TCCCGGCGGCGGCGAGGCGTTTCAGCGCCGCCCGTTCGGCCTCCAGCCCCCGTTTCGGATCGCCCTTCTGCAGCCGCAAGCGAAAGCTGAGGCGTTCAACCCGCTTCACCCAGACGCGCCCCTGCGGCAGTTCCAGTCGCCGGACCCGCCAGCCGCGCTCGGCCAGGGCGTTGCTCAGCGCCGCGTCGAGGCCTGCGGATGGGGTGGCAGGGGTCATTGGGTCGGAGCGCTCCAGAATCGGCGGTTCGGCGGCAGGACCATGCGGCAGGGCCCGGCTAGCTCCGGTGGAGGAAGCCGGCCGGCGCCCGCGCCAAAAGCGCGGCCGCCAGCGCCGCGCCCAAGCCGGCCCCATCCGAGGCCGGGCCGCGCATCTCGCCCGAGATCGCCTCTGTCCCGTCGGTGCGCAGGATCTCGCCGCGCAGCCAGAGGTCCTGGCCTTGCAGCAGTGCCAGCCCGGCGATCGGCGTCTCGCAGGAACCGTCAAGCCCGGCGAGAAACGCCCGTTCCGCCGCCAGCCGCAGGCCGGTGGCGCGGTCGTGGATCGGGGCAAGAAGCGCCGCCATGGCGGTGTCCCCGGTCCGGCGCTCGATGCCGATGGCGCCCTGCGCCACGGCAGGCAGCATCTCTTCCGGCGCGATGGCGGAACGCGCCACCGCCGCCAGGCCAAGCCTGTTCAGCCCGGCCATGGCGAGGAAAGTCGCCGAGGCCACCCCTTCCTCAAGCTTGCGCATCCGCGTCTGCACATTGCCCCGGAACTCCACCGCGCGCAGGTCGGGCCGTCTCAACAGCAGCTGCGCCCGGCGTCGGAGCGAGGAGGTGCCCACGACCGCGCCTTGCGGCAGATCCGCCAGCCGTTCGGCAACCGGCGAGACGAAGGCGTCGCGGACGTCCTCGCGCGGCAGGAAGCAGTCGATGGCCAGCCCGTCCGGCTGGAAGGTCGGCATGTCCTTCATCGAATGCACGGCGATGTCGATCTCGCCGGCCAGGAGCGCGTCCTCGATCTCGCGGGTGAAAAGGCCCTTGCCGCCGATCTCCTTCAGCGGCCGGTCCAGCACGCGGTCGCCGGTGGTCCTGATCACCGCAATGGCGAAGGCATCCTTCGGAAGGCCATGCGCGGCCGCCAGCCGGTCGCGCGCCTCATGCGCCTGGGCGAGTGCCAGGGGCGAGCCGCGGGTGCCGATGCGCAGGGGGCGGGAGGGCGAGGGCAGGGACATGGCCCGGGCTTAGCCCCGCCGGCGCGGACTGACAACCCGCTCGCCCAGGCTGCGCTTGACAAGCCCGCCCCCAGGCCTGAGGCAGGCCGCCATGAACCTGCTTCCGCCCTCCGACAAGACCATCCTGCGCGCCCTGCGCGGCGAGCGCCTGCCGGTGCCGCCGATCTGGATCATGCGCCAGGCCGGCCGCTACCTGCCCGAGTATCGCGCCACACGGGCGAAGGCAGGCAGCTTCCTCGATCTCTGCTACACGCCCGAGCTTGCCGCCGAGGTGACGCTGCAGCCGATCCGCCGCTATGGGTTCGACGCGGCGATCCTCTTTGCCGACATCCTGCTGATCGCCCAGGCCCTGGGCTCCGATCTCTGGTTTGTCGAGGGCGAGGGCCCGCGCCTGTCCACGGTCACCGATGCCGCCGGCGTCGCGGCGCTGCGCCCTGCCGGAGAGATCCACGCGACGCTGGCCCCGGTCTATGAGACGGTACGCATCCTCTCCCGCACCTTGCCGCGCGAGGTGACGCTGATCGGCTTTGCCGGCGCCCCCTGGACCGTGGCGAGCTACATGGTGGCCGGGCGCGGAACGCCCGACCAGGGACCGGCCCATGCGCTGAAGGACACCGACCGCCCGGCCTTTCAGGCGCTGATCGACCGGCTCGCCGAGGCGACGGTGGAATACCTTTCCGCCCAGGTGGCGGCCGGGGCCGAGGTGGTGAAGCTTTTCGACAGCTGGGCCGGCAGCCTGAAGGGGGCGGACTTTGCCGATTTCGCCCTTGCCCCGGCGCGGCGGATCATCGCGGCGCTGAAGGCCCGCCATCCCGGCCTGCCGGTGATCGCCTTCCCGCGCGAGGCCGGGCCCGGCTATGCAGGCTTTGCCCAGGCCACCGGAGCCGATGCCCTGGCGCTGGATTCCTCCGTCGATCCCCTCTGGGCCGCAGCCGAAGTGCAGCCCGGCACCTGCGTTCAGGGCAATCTCGATCCCGCCCATCTTGTCACCGGCGGGCCGGATATGGAGGCAGCCGCGCGCCGCGTGGTGCAGGCCTTCTCCGGCGGGGCGCATATCTTCAATCTCGGCCACGGGATCACGCCGGAGGCGAGCCCCGATCACCTCGCCCGCCTGGTCGAGGCGGTGCGCGGCGGCTGAGCCGGCTCAGGTCTTCCACAGGAGCCAGAGCGCCACGCCGGCCAGCGCCAGCGCCATGGTCCGGCGGATGGAGCGCTCGCGTTCGGGCGGCCCGAGGAAGCGATTGAAGCCGCCGGCCAAGGCGACGATCCCGCCATGGATGGCGGTGGCTACCACGACATAGACGGCCGAAAAGGTCAGGACCTGCGCCAGCGTGGGGGCCGGGGGCAGAAAGGGCGGCAGGACCGTCAGATAGAAGACTGCGGCCTTGGGATTGAGCAGGTTGGTGATCAGCCCGCGCCGGAACTGCGCCGAAAGGCTGGACCGTTCGGGTGCCGCCTGTGCCGCCGCCTCGCGCCAGGCATCCCAGGCCAGCCACAGCAGATAGGCAACGCCCGCCCAGCGCAGCGCCTGGTAGGCGGCGGGAAACTCCGTCAGCAGCGCCGAAAGGCCGAGCGCCGCAGCCAGCGCCAGCCCGGCAAGGCCGAGGCCCACCCCGGCCACGGCGGCAAAGCCCGGGCGACGCCCCTCGGCGGCGGCCACCATCGCCAGCCAGGTCATGTTCGGTCCCGGCGTCAGCTCGATCAGCACCGAGGCCAGGGTGAATGCCGCCAGCGACCCTTGATCCATCGAACTCCGGCCTGCGCGATTCCCGACCGCCGGAGCCTGCGCCGGATCGGCCCCGCCGCCAACCCGTCTCCGGGGCCGCTCGCGGCGGGCGCCGCAGGGCTATCGCCAGCCGCCGCGAGCGGCTAGACCACGGCCCAGTTGCGGGAGGTCTCGGCCATGAAGATGGAAGCTCTGCTCGACCGGCTGGTCGCCTTCGACACGGTCAGCCACCGTTCCAACCTGCCGCTGGTCCACTGGCTTCGCGATCTTCTGGCCGGGGCTGGGATTGCGGTGGAGCTGATCCCGGATGCGACGGGAGAGAAGGCCAATCTCCTGGCGGTGATCGGCCCGCGCGACGTGCCCGGGACGGTCGTTTCGGCGCATGTCGATGTGGTGCCGGTGGAAGGGCAGGCCTGGACCCGCCCGCCGTTCCGGCTGACGCAGGAAGGCAGCCGCTACTTCGGGCGCGGCACCACGGACATGAAAGGCTTCGTCGCCTGCGCGGTGGAGGCGGCCCTTCTTGCGGCACAACGTCCGCTGGCCGCGCCCTTCATCCTGGCGCTCAGCCATGACGAGGAGGTGGGCTGCCGGGGTGTCGGCACGATGATCGACCGCATGGCGGAAAGCCTGCCCCGTCCGCGCCGCTGCCTCGTGGGCGAGCCCAGCCTGCTGCGCCCGGTCGTGGGCCACAAGGGCAAGGTGGCGCTGCGGACCACGGCGCGCGGGCGGGCAATGCATTCGGCCTCGGCGCCGCTGACGCTCAACGCCATCCATCTGGCGGTGGAGATGGTGGGCCTGATCCGGGCTGAACAGGCGCGGGCCGAGGCGGAGGGGCCCTTCGATGCCGACTATCCGGTGCCCTTCTCGACCCTGCATGCCGGCAAGATCTCGGGCGGGGTGCAGGTGAACGTGGTCGCCGATACCTGTCTCATCGACTGGGAGATCCGCTCGCTGGCCGGCGACCTGGCCGAGGTGCGGCTGGAGCGGATCGCGGCCTTGGCCGAGGCCGTGGTCGCGCCGCGGCGCGCGGCCTTTCCCGAGGCGGCCCTGGAGACGGTCCGGCTCTGGGACTACCCGGGCCTCGCCACCGATCCCTCGGACCCGGTCGTCGCCTGGGCGCGTGGCCTGTCGGGCAGCAATGCGCCGGTGGGAAAGGTTGCCTTCGGCACCGAGGGCGGGCTCTTCGCCGCCCGGCTGGGCGTGCCGACGGTGATCTGCGGACCCGGGGACATGGCGCAGGGCCATACGCCGGATGAATATGTCGAGAAGGCGGAGCTTGAAGGCGCCCGGGCCATGCTGGCCCGCCTCGTGGACGGGCTCGCCGCCTGACGGAGCGCTCCCGCGCGGC
>CAZRQN010000191.1:0-4861 GCA_964602115.1 uncultured Rhodobacterales bacterium | reverse complement strand
CCCGGGGGTGCGGGGGCGGAGCCCCCGCTGGGGCGACCGCGCCAGCGGGCGCAACCCCTCCGGTCCTGCGGCGCGGAGGCCGGGCATGAAGGACCTCTCGCGTCTCCTGCGTCCGCGCTCGATCGCCGTTCTCGGCGCCGGCTGGGCGGCCAATGTGATCGAGCAGACGGCGAAGATGGGCTTTGAGGGGCCGGTCTGGCCGGTGCACCCGACGCGGGAGGCGATTTCGGGTGTCCGCTGTTTCCGGGCGCTGTCTGATCTGCCTGCGCCGCCGGACGCGGTGTTCGTCGGCGTCAACCGCCACGCCACGCTCGATGTCGTGCGCGAGCTTTCCGCCATGGGCGCCGGCGGGGCGATCTGTTTCGCTTCGGGCTGGACGGAGGCGGGGGAGGCGGGGCTGCAGGCGGCGCTGGTGGCGGCGGCGGGCGACATGCCGATCCTCGGGCCCAACTGCTACGGCGTCATCAACTATCTCGACGGGGCGCTTCTCTGGCCCGACCAGCATGGCGGGCGGCGGGTGGAGCGGGGGGTGGCGCTGCTCAGCCAGTCCTCCAACATCATGGTGAACCTGACCATGCAGGCGCGCGGCCTGCCGGTGGCCTATTGCGCCTGTCTCGGCAATGCCGCCCAGACCGGGCTGGCCGAGCTGGCCGCCGCCCTTCTCGCCGACGAGCGGGTGACTGCGCTTGGCGCCTATGTCGAAGGCATCGCCGATGCCGCAGCCTTCGCCGCAATGGCGGAGGCCGCAGCGGCGGCGGGCAAGGCGCTGGTGGTGGTGAAGTCGGGCAAGACCGAATCTTCCCGCAGTGCCGCCGCCTCGCACACCGCCTCGCTGGCGGGGGGCGGGGCCGCGTCTTCGGCCTTCCTCGCCGCCTGCGGGGTGGTCGAGGTCGCGACGCTGGCGGAGTTGCTGGAGGCGCTGAAGATCGCCCATGTCCATGGCCCGCGCCTCGGCCCGCGTCTCTGCTCGCTCTCCTGTTCGGGCGGTGAGGCCGGGCTGGTCGCCGACCTTGCCGCGCCGCTGGGCGTGAAATGGGACCCGCCGAGCCCGGCGCAGAAGGCGCGGCTCTTTGCCACGCTGGGGCCGCTGGTGGCGCTGGCCAATCCGCTCGACTACCATACCTTCATCTGGGGCGACGGGCCGAAGACCACCGAGGTCTTCACCGCCATGCTCGAAGGCTATGATGCCGGCCTGTTCATCATCGACCCGCCGCGCCCGGACCGTTGCGATCCGGCCGCTTTCGAGCCTGCCCTGGCGGCGATCGCGGCGGCGCAGGCGGCGACCGGCAAGCCGGCCTTCCCGGTCGCCTCGCTGCCGGAGAACTATGACGAGGACCGCGCCATTGCCGACATCGGCCGGGGTCTCGTGCCGCTGATGGGGCTGGAGACGGCGCTGGGCGCGGTCCGGGCGCTGCAGTCCGCGCCGGCGGCGCGGCCGGGCTGGCGGCCCTGGCCGGTGGTGGGCCAGGCCTCGCCGGCGATGCTTGACGAGGCGGCCGCCAAGGCACGCCTGCACCGCGCCGGCGTGGCGGTGCCGCGCGGGGTGACGGCCCCGGACCTCGCGGCGCTGGCGGTGGAGGCGTCCGACCTGCGGCGGCCTCTGGCGCTCAAGGGTCTGGGCTTTGCCCACAAGTCCGAGGCCGGGGCGGTGCGGTTGGGGGTACGGGCGATCGAGACCGAGGCGGAAATGCCGGGCGCCGCCGGCTATCTCGCCGAGGAGATGGTGCAGGGCGCGGTGGCCGAGCTGCTGCTCGGCCTGCGGCGCGATCCGGTCTATGGCGCGACGCTGACGCTGGGCTTCGGCGGCGTGACGACCGAGCTTCTCGCCGATACGGTGACGCTGGTCTGTCCGGTGACGGCGGCGGAGGTCGAGGCGGCGCTCAGGCGCCTGCGGCTCTGGCCGCTCCTGGACGGCTACCGGGGCAAGCCCCGCGCCGATGTGGCGGCGGTGGTGGCGGCGGCGCTGGCGGTGCAGGCGATGTTCGCCGATCCGCGCCTGTCCGAGGTGGAAATCAACCCGCTGATGGTCAGGGCGCAGGGCGCCGTGGCGGCGGATGCGGTGATCTGGGAGGACGTGTGATGCAGATGCGTAGCGAGGGCCCGATCCGGACAAGGGTGGAAGGCGCGGTGCTGGAGGTCACGCTCGACCGGCCCAAGGCCAATGCCATCGACCTTGTGACCAGCCGGATCATGGGCGAGGTCTTCCGCGACTTCCGCGACGACCCCGGCCTGCGCGTCGCCATCCTGCGCACCCCGGGCGGCAAGTTCTTCTGCCCCGGCTGGGACCTCAAGGCTGCCGCCGGGGGCGATGCGGTCGATGGCGACTACGGGATCGGCGGCTTCGGCGGGTTGCAGGAACTGCCCAACCTCAACAAGCCGGTGATCGCGGCGGTGAACGGCATCTGCTGCGGCGGGGGGCTGGAGCTGGCCTTGTCCTGCGACCTGATCCTCGCCGCGCGCGAGGCGACCTTCGCCCTGCCGGAAATCCGCTCCGGCACCGTGGCCGATGCCGCCTCGATCAAGCTGCCCAAGCGCATCCCCTACCATGTGGCGATGGACCTCCTGCTCACCGGCCGCTGGTTCGACGCCGAGGAGGCGTTGCGCTGGGGGCTGGTGAAGGAGGTCGTGGCGGCCGAGGACCTGATCGCCAGGGCCTGGGACCTCGCCCGGCTTCTGGAGAGCGGCCCGCCGCTCGTCTATGCCGCGATCAAGGAAGTGGTGCGCGAGGCCGAGGCGATGCGCTTCCATGACGCCATGTTCCGCGTCACCAAGCGGCATTTCCCGACGGTGGACCGGCTCTATTCCAGCGAGGATCAGCTGGAAGGCGCCCGCGCCTTTGCCGAGAAGCGCGATCCGGTGTGGAAGGGGCGGTGAGGCAAATTCCTTGAAGCAAGGAATTTGCAAATCCCTTGTTCCAAGGGATTTGGCCCGGGCTGCGGCGCCAGTGCCGGCGGAGAGACCCGGGGCGCGCCGCCCCCTGCCGCCGGGGTATTTCGGCAAGGAAGAAGCGATGAGGCCGGAAGCGACGCGCCGTGTCGCGGCCGGGGAATTCACCGCTGCGCCGCCGCGCTAGGAAGGGTGCCGTGACCGGGGACCGGGGACCGGAGATGGACGAGGCGGATATCATCATTGTCGGCGCCGGCAGCGCCGGCTCGGTCCTGGCCGAGCGGCTGAGCGCCGACGGGCGGCTGAAGGTGCTGGTGCTGGAAGCGGGCGGCAGCGACCGGCGCTTCTTCGTCCGCATGCCGATGGGCTATGGCAAGCTCTACATGGACCCTTCGGTGAACTGGATGTATGCCACCGAGCCCGATCCGGGCCTGAACGGTCAGCGCGACTACTGGCCGCGCGGCAAGATCCTCGGCGGCTCCTCCTCGATCAATGCCATGGTCTGGTGCCGGGGGCATCCGGAGGATTACGAGGACTGGAAGCGGGCCGGCAATCCGGGCTGGGGCTGGGACGAGGTGCAGGCCGCCTATCGCGCCATCGAGGATAACGAGGACGGCGCCGACGACTGGCGCGGGGCCGGCGGGCCCCTGCGCATCTCGGCGATGCGCGCGGGCGTCCATCCGCTGACCGGCGCCTTTCTGGCCTCGGCAGAGGCGGCAGGGCTGCCGGCCACGCCCGACTTCAACGGGGCGCGGCAGGAGGGGGTGGGCATCTACCAGCTGACCGTGGCCGGCGGGAAAAGGAACTCCGCAGCCCGGGCCTTCCTGCATCCGGCGATGCGCCGGCCGAACCTGCGGGTGGTGACCGGCGCGCAGGTGCTGCGGGTGGTGATCGAGGGCGGCCGGGCAACCGGGGTGGAGGTTCAGGAGCGCGGGCAGCGCCGGGTGATCCGGGCAGGGCGCGAGGTGATCCTGTCGGGTGGAGCGATCAACTCGCCGCAGCTTCTCATGCTCTCCGGCATCGGCCCGGGACCGGCGCTGCGCGAGATGGGGATCGGCGTGGCGGTGGCCAATGCCCAGGTCGGGCAGAACCTCGCTGACCATCAGGGGCTGAACTACACCTGGCGGGCGAGGGTGCCGACGCTGAACGAGGTGCTTCGGCCGTGGTGGGGCAAGCTGCGGGCGGGGGTGGAATATCTCCTCACCGGCGGTGGGGTGCTGGCGCGGTCGATCAACCAGGCGGGCGGCTTCTTCCGCACCCGGCCGGAACTGACCCGGCCCAACATGCAGCTCTATTTCCAGGCCTTCTCCACCCTGCTGCCGCGCGCCGGGGAGCGGCCGATCCTGTCACCCGACCCTTTTCCGGGCCTGTCGATCGGTCTGTCCAACGGGCGGCCGACCTCGAAGGGGCGGATCGATCTGGCCTCGCCCGACCCGCTGGCCCGGCCGAGGATCATCGGCAATGCCCTGTCGACCGCCGAGGACGTGGACGACATGCTCGCGGCGGTGAAATTCCTGCGCCGGATCGCGGCGCAGGCGCCGCTGGCGGGGCTGCTGGACGAGGAACTGCGGCCGGGGCGGGAGGCGGAAGACGATGCGGCGCTGATCGCCGACATCCGCCAGCGCTCGGGCACTGTCTTTCACCCGAGCGGGACCTGCCGGATGGGGCCGGATGCGGCCTCGGCCGTGGTGGACGCGCAGTTGCGCGTCCATGGGGTGGCGGGCCTGCGGGTCATCGACGCCTCGGTCTTTCCCAACCTGATCGTCGGCAACACCAATGCCCCGGCGATCCTTTTGGGCTGGCTGGGGGCGGAAAAGGTGCTGGCGGACCTGCGCTGACGCCTCCCGCCCTCTGTCGCGGCCCGAAGTGGGCCGCTTCCTCGGTTTTGGGGGGAGGAGCGGCGGGCTCGACCCCGCCCCAGGGCGGGGGCGCTCGCCCGCCGCGCTGCCGCAGGAGGGGGGCTGGAGGTTGAGCT
>CAZRQN010000190.1:0-4930 GCA_964602115.1 uncultured Rhodobacterales bacterium | reverse complement strand
TATTGGTGCGCAGCCGGTGGCTCTCGATCCTGATCGCCGGCAGCCAATAGCAGTTGTCGGCATGCAGCATTGCCCGGTCCGCCACCGGATGGCTCAGGTCCAGAGACCAGCCGCAGCGGAACAGATGGGTGAACTCCACCCCGAGGATCCGCCCCTCGGCGTCATGGCCCACCCGGTAAAGGATGGCGAGGTCGTGCCGCTTGCCGGTGATGACCATGTCGTCGTCGCGGTCGTAGCGCATCTTCGCCGGACGGCCCGTGCGGGCCGCCACCCCGGCACAGGCGCTGGCCAGCGCGTTGCCCTGGCTCTCCTTGCCGCCGAACCCGCCGCCCATCCGCCGCGTCTCGACCCTGACCTGCGACATCGGCAGGTGCAGCGCATGCGCCACCTTGTGCTGGATCTCGGTGGGATGCTGGGTGGAGGAAAGGACATGCATGTCCCCGCCCTCGCCGGGGATGGCGGCGGCGATCTGGCCTTCGAGATAGAAATGCTCCTGCCCGCCCACCTCCATCCGCCCCTCGACCCGCAGGGGAGCGGCGGCGATGGCGGCGGCGGCATCGCCGCGCGCCCAGACCAGCGGATCGCCGAACCGTTCCCCGGCGGCGAGCGCCTGATCGACGGTCAGCAGCGCCGGCAGTTCGCGGAACTCCATCTTCGCCAGCCGCACCGCCCGCCGCGCCGCCAGATGGCTCTCGGCCGCGACGAGGAACACCGGCTGGCCGGCATGATGGACCTTGCCCATCGCCAGCAGTGGCTCGTCATGGGCCGAGGGCGAACAGTCGGGCATCTCGGCGAAATCCGCCGCCGTCAGCACCGCCGCCACCCCGGGCGCCGCCCGCACCGCCGCCAGATCGAGCGCGGCGATCTCGCCATGGGCGACAGGCGACAGGCCGAAGGCCAGGTGCAGCGTGCCGGGAGGCAGGGGAATGTCGTCGATATAGCGCGCTGCGCCGGTGACATGCAGCGGGGCCGCGTCATGCGGCAGGGGCAGGCCGGCGCTCATGGCCGCACCTCCCGCACATCGACGCCTTCGCCGGCAAGGTCGCGGGCATAGCGGTCCACAAGGTTCTGCGCCGCCGTCAGCCGATAGGCCGCCGAGGCGCGCATGTCGCTCATCGGGGCGAAATCGCTCGCCAGGGCCGCCTTCGCCCCCGCCAGCGCCTCCGGCCCCCAGACCTGCCCGGCCAGCGCCGCCTCCGCCGCTGCGGCCCGCTTCGGCACGCCGGCCATGCCGCCGAAGGCGATCCGTGCCGAGGCCACCCGGCCCCCCTCGACCACCAGGTTGAAACAGCCGCACAGCGCCGAAATGTCCTGATCGAAGCGCTTGGAGATCTTGTAGCAGCGCAGCGCCGGCGCCGAGGCCGGGATCGTCACCGCTTCCACGAACTCGCCCGGCTGGCGGTCCTGCTTGCGGTAGTCGAGGAAGAAGGCTTCCAGCGGCATCTCCCGCCGCGCATCCCCCCGCCGCAGGTGCAGCACCGCGCCCAGCGCGATCAGCGCCGGCGGCCCGTCGCCGATGGGCGAGCCATTGGCGATATTGCCGCCGATGGTCGCGGCATTGCGGACCTGCAGCGAGCCGTAGCGGCGCAGCATCCCGGCGAAGCTGGGGAAGGCCTCGGCCAGTGCCACCCGCAGTGCCTCGACCGTCACGCCCGCCCCGATGCGCAGGACATCGCCCTGCCGCTCGATCCGCCGCATCTCCGCAATGCCGCCGAGAAAGGCGACCGGGGCAAGGTCGCGCAGCTGCTTTGTCACCCACAGGCCCACATCCGTCGCCCCGGCGATCAGCGTGCCGTCGGGATGGGCCAGGTACCAGGCGGCCAGCTCGTCCGCCGTCTGCGGACGGAAGGCCATCTCGTCGCCCGTGCCGCTCGCCCCCGGCGCCGCCTCGCGCATCCATCCCGGCACCGCCGCCCCGGCGGCGGCCTCGGCCGCACGGACGATCGGGGCATAACCGGTGCAGCGGCAGAGATTGCCCGCCAGCACATCGTCATGGTCGCGCCGCCCGTTGAGATGGCCCACCGCCATCGAGACCACGAAACCCGGGGTGCAGAACCCGCATTGGCTGCCGTGGTGTTCCACCATCGCCGCCTGCACCGGATGGCTCTCGCCCCCCGGCCCGGCGATCCCCTCCACCGTGCGTACCGCCTTGCCGTCGAGCTGGGGCAGCAACAGGATGCAGGCATTGAGCGCCCTTGCGCCCTCGCCATCGGTCACCATCACCGTGCAGGCGCCGCAATCGCCCTCGTTGCAGCCCTCCTTGGTGCCGGTCAGACCGCGCCTCTCCCGCAGCCAGTCAAGCAGCGTGCGTGTGGCAGGCTCGCCGGTCACCCGGACCGGCGTTCCATTCAGGACAAAGGCGATGTCGCCCATGGTCGTTTCCGCCGCGGTCTCTCCGTTCGAGGACCTTCGCGCGCCCGCCCGATGCGGCGTAAAGCGGGTCGCGCCCCCCAGTCTCGGGGTGTGCCCCCCGCTGCGGCGATTGAAGCCCGTTCCCTGCCCGTCTGGCAAGTGTGTTTCATCCTCCCCTGCCGCGCGCCGGCCCCCGGGAGCCCTCACGGACCTGAGGTCAGGGATTCCGCACTGACGCAAGGGCAAGAAACGCGCCATAACGAGCCATTGCGAATGGGAACGAAAATGGATTTGCCATGCATCCTGGAATTCCCCTCAAATTCACGCCTGTGACTGTCGCCGTTCTGTGGATCGTCTTCTGCATCGTCCTGCTTGCCGTCTCTGCCGAGTTCTGGCCTGACAACGGCGCGGGCAAGGTCCAGTCCCTGCTCCTCCTTCTGGCCTTGGCCGTTCCGCGCGTGCTCCTGCCCCAGAGCCTGGCGAGCTTTACCGCCGGCCTTTCGCAATCGGCCCGCCACCCCCGGCCGAGCCCGATCGCCGACTGACCGGCGGCCCTGCCTGCGGAATGCCCCGGGCCCTCCCGGCGCCGGCCTGACCGGCGCCGGGGCTTCCTCTTTGATGCTCCGGAAGCCCGGACCGGCGTCCAGGGGGTCAGGAATCCATCACTTCCGCACAGGCGGAAACCGGGCCAATACGCGCTCCATCGAAATTTACCGAAAACGGATTGAACGATGGACACGCTTCTTCTTCTCAAATTCGCGCATGTCAGCGCCGCCGTCCTCTGGGTCGGCGGCGGTTTCGGCCTCATGCTTGCCGCCGCGACCCTCGGATCGCGCGCCTCGTCCGAGCGCATGGCCGCGATCCTGTCGATCATGGCCACACTGGCCCCCCGCCTCTTCGTGCCGGCGAGCCTTGTCGTCCTCATCTCCGGCATCTCCCTCGGCTGGTTCGGCGGCTACGGCTGGCCGGCCTGGCTGGTTCTCGGCCTCGCCGGAATCGCCGCGACGATCGCGCTCGGCGCCGGCCTGCTCGGCCCGGGAAGCGAACGTGCGCTCAGGACCGCTGCCAAGGCGGGGCCGGAGGCGGCCCGCAGCGACATGGAGCGCGTCTTCCGCCTCGCCCGCTTCGACTATGTCCTGCACGGCGCCATCGTCTTCCTGATGGTGGTCAAGCCCGGCTGGGACGAGGTCGGGCTGCTCGCCGCGCTGGCCCTTGCCGTGGCCGCCGGGGCGACGCTGATCCTGCGCACGCCCGGCCTTCGCGCGGCCTGAGGCGCAGCGGCGGGCGGCCATGCGCCGCCCGCCGCGCGTTGCCGCCGCGCGCGGACAGCGCACGCCCTGTCGGGACGGAAAACCGACGCGGGACCGACAGGAAACCGACGCGGAACTGACGGCGGCCGGCAGCCTTCGCGCCCCGTTCTATCCGCCGCCGCGCCGGGCTAGGCTCGCGCCATGGCCCAGCCCCGATTCATCCACCTTCGCGTGCATACCGAACATTCGCTCCTTGAAGGCGCGGTGCCGGTGAAGAAGCTCGTGGCGCTCACCGCCAAGGCCGGAAGCCCGGCGGTGGCCGTGACCGACACCAACAACCTGTTCGCGGCGCTGGAATTTTCCGTCACCGCCATGGGCGAGGGCGTGCAGCCGATCCTCGGCTGCCAGATCTCGCTGGCCTACGATCCTTCCGCCCCGGGCGAGCGCCCGCGCCCTCCGGCGGCGGTGGTCCTGCTGGCCCAGAACGAGACGGGCTATCTCAACCTGTTGAAACTCAACACCTGTCTCTACATCGCCCGCCCCGGACAGGAGAATGCCACCGGCCTGCCGCAGGTGACATGGGACGACCTCGCCACCCATGCCGGGGGGCTGATCTGCCTCTCCGGCGGGCCGGAGGGGCCGGTCGGCCGCCACCTCCAGGCCGGCCAGATGCCCAAGGCCCGTGCCGCGATGGAGCGGCTGGCGGCGATCTACGGCAACCGGCTCTATGTCGAGCTGCAACGCCACCCGACCGAGGCCGGCCCCCTCACCGCCGCCGAACGCGCCACCGAACGCGGCACGGTGGAACTGGCCTATGACCTCGCCCTGCCGCTCGTGGCCACCAACGATGTCCATTTCCCCAAGGCGCAGATGTTCGAGGCCCATGACGCGCTGATGTGCATCGCCGAGGGCAGCTATGTCGATCAGCAGGAACCCCGCCGCCGCCTGACCCCCGCGCATCACCTCAAGACCGAGGCCGAGATGGCGGCGCTCTTCGCCGACCTTCCGGAAGCCATTGACAACACGGTGGAAATCGCCCGCCGCTGCGCCTTTGCCGCCGCCAAGCGCAAGCCGATCCTGCCGCGCTTCGCCGATGACGAGGTGGAGGAATTGCGCCGCCAGGCGCGCGAGGGGCTGGCCGCGCGCCTGGCCGTCATCCCCCATGCGGTGCCGGTGGCGGACTACGAGGCAAGGCTCGATTTCGAGCTGAAGATCATCGAGCAGATGGGCTTCCCCGGCTATTTCCTCATCGTCGCCGACTTCATCCAATGGGCGAAGAAGCACGACATTCCCGTGGGCCCCGGCCGGGGCTCGGGCGCCGGCTCGCT
>CAZRQN010000189.1:0-4946 GCA_964602115.1 uncultured Rhodobacterales bacterium | reverse complement strand
ATCATCAAGCTCTACGGCGCCGAGCCGGCGAACTTCCTCGATGTCGGCGGCGGGGCGACCAGGGAGCGGGTCACCGCCGCCTTCAAGATCATCACCGCCGATCCCAAGGTGAAGGGCATCCTCGTCAACATCTTCGGCGGCATCATGCGCTGCGACATCATCGCCGAGGGGATCATCGCCGCCGTGAAGGAGGTGGGCCTGAAGGTCCCGCTGGTGGTGCGGCTGGAAGGGACGAACGTCGAGCTGGGCAAGAAGATAATCCGCGAAAGCGGCCTCGACGTGATCGCGGCCGACGACCTCAGCGACGCGGCGGAGAAGGTGGTGAAGGCGGTGAGGGGATAGGGGTGCCGACTGCTCCAACGCGTATCTGCGTCGCTGGATGCACGGCGCTCTTCGTCTTTGCATTTGCCCTGTTCGCACCAGGTCCTGCGGGAGCCGACGATCGGGGGCTCGTCGGTGCGCGCGACGCGGCGACCCTGATCGATGCGATCTGTGGGCGCGCCAGAAGTCTCGGCAGCGCCCGGTCTGCACTCGTCTCTCATGGCTTCGTCAAGGCCGCTGACGATGACCGTCTGCTGCCGCACGGGCTGAACCGCAACTCCGGCCGCGCTCCCACGCATTCGGAAGTGTGGCGCCATCCCGAGATCGACGTGCAGGTCGGTCTGGCCGGGCAGGGGCGCGAGAACTTCTGCATTTCCACCTTCGGCACCAAAGCCAGCGATGTGGCCGTGATCGACGCATTCCGGGCGTTGGCAGGTCTTCCCAGGGGACCGAAGAGCGACTCGTTCGTTTACAATCGGAAGGACGGCCAGATCGTGGTTAAGTTCGCGCGCCTGCCAGGCAGCGTGAACCGTCGCTCTATCCATGTTCTCTACTGGCTTGTTGCGAGGCCGGAACAATGATGCGGAAGACAAACTCGCTGTCGGGCAGAGTCAGAGCCGGCGCGCCGGTGGAAGGCCATGGCCATGCACAGGCATTTTCTGGCCAGACGAGCAGCCACTTCCTGTGTTCCCGCAGGAGACCCACATGAAGAACATCACCCTCTCCGTGGGCGATCGCACGCTGGAAGCTGTCCGCGTCTGTACTGCCGAGCGGCCGGGGGCGACGACGCTCTACTCGGAAGACCTGAACGACGGGCAGCGCTACGGCTCCGTCACCGTGGTCAACCCGTTCCGCGAACCGACAGGGGCATAACCGATGCTGAACCTTTCACGCCGCCGGATCGGGCCGCTTGTCGCCGCCCTTGCGCTCGCCTTCGGTGTCGCCACCGGGGCGGAAGCGCAGTCGAAGGAAACGGCGGCGAATGGTCTCAAGGCCTTCATCGAGGCCTGCGTGCGGACCACGCCGGATTTCCGCAACAGCGCGGCAGTCTTCAAGCGCCGTTCGATGCCGGTCTTTACCATGGACCAGATCGAGAGCGGGCGGGTGCCGAAAGACCCGCCTGCCCTTGTGGGCGTGCTCGGCCCGTACCGGGACAGCGAGATCAAGGGCGCCAAGGTCTGCGCCGTGCTCATCAAGGGCAATTTCGACCGCTCCGCCGCCGCGACGGTCGAGAAATACATCGCCGATCCCTCCTTTCCCTATCAGGCGCGGATCGACGGCCCCGGGCGGATCGGCAACATCCAGACCAGCGTGTTCTCCGCTTTTCCCTACGGCCGGAACAACGTTTACGCGATCGTCTCCACCCGGGGACTGGCCTTCGCCGGCTATGGCCGCGCCACCATGCTGATGGCCATGTCGGGCAAGCTCGACATGCGCTGAACTGTCCCGACCAGATGCAACGCTGACAGAGGATATCATGTCCAAGCCCGTACTACCCCTTCTCGCGCTGCTGCTCAGCGCCTCTACCGCCCTGGCACAGGGCGCGGATGACCCCGGCTATCAGGTGATCGACGGGGTCGGCGCTTGCGTCCTCGGCGGGGGCGACCCGGCCAAGGTGGCCGAGGAACTGGCCCGGCTCGGCTGGACGACCGAAGCGGATGCCGAAGCCGGCGCGGTGAACTTCAAGCCCGCCTCGGGCGACAAGGTCACGGGCTTCGTCTCCGACGACGGCAAGACCTGCGTGATCGAGAGCACCGCGCTCGGCACCGAGGACGCCCAGACCATGTTCAACCTGTTCTTCATGGGCGGCAACAGCGGCATCGAGCGGGGTGACACCGGCACGGACGCCGACGGCTGCGCGACACAGGCATTGTCGAACGGCGGCGTGGCGACGCTCACCTCGGGCGGCAACGATCCGGCCTGCGCCTCGGAAGAGACCTCGGCCTGGCGCTTCGCCTATCCGGCCGCCAACTGAACCCCGGCCCGGGCCGCCCGGCCCGGCCATCCCATTCCCCGGAGGGCCCGATGGCCGTTCCCGCCCGCCCCGCATCCACGACGCTCCGCCGGTACTTTTCCGGCGGGCGGTGCTTGGCCGGGGCCGGCGCGAAGGCTGCAGGGGGCCGGACCAGACCGCCGGAGATCGCGCGATGAGGCCGCGATCGCTGCACGAGCGGATCGTCAATGCGTCGGACCGCCTGTTCGGCTATCCGGCCGATGCCATCCATTTCCTGCATGTGCCGAAAACCGCCGGCTCGCTGATCAAGCAGGTCGCCCGGGAGGTCAACCAGAGCCGCAGCCGCAACCGCATCCGCATCCACAAGCACGATGTCCGGCTGTTCGAACTGCCCTCCGACCAGCGCTATTTCTTCTCGACCCGCGACCCGGCCAGCCGGTTCCGCTCGGCCTTTCACTGGAAGAAGAGCCGGGGGGCGCCGCATTTCAATTTCAGGCTGACCCCGGGCGAAGAGCGCGCCTTCAGCCAGTTCGCCTCGGCCAACGAGCTTGCCGAGGCGCTGTTCCGGCCCGACGAGACCGGCATCGAGGCGGCGCTGGCGATGAAATCCATCCGCCACACCAGCCGCAATCTGGTGGACAGTTTTTCGCTGCAGGGCTTCGACCTGTTCCTGCGTCCGCCGGTCTGGATCATCCGGCTGGAATACCTCCAGCACGATCTTGCCGAGTTCCTGCGCCGGATCGGTCATGACCGCCCCGTGCAGGCGACCGGCGAGGCACCTTCGGCGCGCCGCATGTCTTATGACGGCGTGCCGCCGCTGTCGGAACTGGCGAAGGAAAACCTCCGGCGCTGGTATGCGCAGGACTACGAGTTCCTTCGTGCCTGCAATGCCTGGCTTGAAGCCAATGGCGCGGTTTTCGCTTCTGGCGAGGCGAGCGGGGCTGCGGCGGCTCCGGCGGGCCTGAACGGCGGCCACCGGTCCGGACCTGCCCTGGCAGCCGACCACATCTTCAATAGCGCGGGGGTCTAGGCATGCAGCGGCACGGCACCACCCCCCGCCTTCGCCCCGTCCGGTCCCTGGCCCTGGCCCTGACACTTCTGGCCGCCGTGGCGGCGGCACCGGCGCGTGCAGAGGGACAGCTGGTGCCGGCCGAGCGGGCGGTGAAGCTGTTCCTCGCGGTCTGCGGGGCGACGGCGCCGAGGGATTTCGCCGGGGCGCAGAAAGTGATGGCCAAGTACGGCATCACCGCAAAGCAGCCGACCGGCACCGTCTTCAGCAAGACCGAGGACCTGTCGTTCAAGATCATGGACGGGCCGGGTTTCGGCAAGACCTGCTCGATGGTCTTTGCCTCCGGCGACAAGGCCGCGACGGTGCAGGCGGCGGTGCCGAAAGTCGGGCCGTTCCGTGACACGGCCTTCGGTCTCGCCGCTCTGACGCCGGATCGCCATCTCGTGATCTATCAGAAGTCACGGGCAGGCGGGCGCACCTACTTCAACCTGCGCTTGTTCTCGGATCGGGGATGACGGAATGACCTTTCACACCCTTTCCAGGTGGCTGCGGCCGGCCCTCGCCCTGCCGCTGGCGCTCGCCCTGCCCGCCGCCGCCCAGTCCTTCGACGCGGCGCTGGCGGCGCTGTCCCGGCCGGAGGGCCAGGAGGGCCAGATCGCCGCGCTCGCCGCCTGTCTGGCCGATGGCGGCACGGCCGATGCGGTGCGGGCGCGGTTCGCTTCCGCCGGCTGGGCGGAGGAGGTGGATGGCGAGATGGGCCTGATCGACTTCGCCCTGCCGGCCGGCGGTCTCGCCGTCACCCTCGCCGGCGACGGCAGCTTCTGCGAGGTGGCCAGCGAGACCATCGGCACCGCCACCGCCGCCGGCAGCGTCGCCCGGCTTGCCGAAATCCTCGGCACCCCGCTCGCCCCGGCCAAAGGTCCGCTCGGCTGCCTCGCCTTCACCCTTGCCGGCGCGACGGTGGAAGTCACCTCGACCGGGCAGGACCCGTCCTGCGACAGCGACACCACCAGCGCGATCCGCGCCCAGACCGGGGGCTGAACCACGATGCCCCGCCCCGCCCCGAAACCCCTTCAGACCTGACCCGCACCGGAGTCCCCCATGGCCATCCTCGTCAACGAAACCACCCGCGTCATCTGCCAGGGCTTCACCGGCTCGCAGGGGACCTTCCATTCCGAACAGGCCATCGCCTATGGCACCAAGATGGTGGGCGGCGTCACGCCCGGGAAGGGTGGCTCAAGCCATCTGAACCTGCCGGTCTTCGACTCGGTGCATGACGCCATGGCCGCGACCGGGGCCAATGCCTCGGCGATCTATGTCCCGCCGCCCTTCGCCGCCGACTCGATCCTGGAAGCCATCGACGCCGGCATGCCGCTGATCGTCTGCATCACCGAGGGCATCCCGGTGCTCGACATGATGAAGGTCAAGCGGGCGCTGGAAGGCTCGAAGTCGCGGCTGATCGGGCCGAACTGCCCCGGGATCATCACCCCGGGCGCCTGCAAGATCGGGATCATGCCCGGCCATATCCACCGGCGCGGCAAGGTGGGCGTGGTCTCGCGCTCCGGCACGCTGACCTATGAGGCGGTGAAGCAGACCTCCGACCTCGGGCTCGGCCAGTCCACCGCCGTCGGCATCGGCGGCGACCCGATCAAGGGCACCGAG
>CAZRQN010000188.1:0-4967 GCA_964602115.1 uncultured Rhodobacterales bacterium | reverse complement strand
CGGCTGCATGCCCGCACCCCGGCCCGCCCCCACGGGTGGGGGGAGGGAGGCGCGGCTCGGGCCGGTGCGTCTCGCGGCGATCCCGATCCTGCCCGCCGCCCCGCCACCAGCGCGCCCTCACCGCGCCGTCCGCCGCCTTGCGGAAAGGTCATGTCCGAGCGCCTCCCCTCCCCCTGGTGGGGAGGGGATGGGGGCGGGGGGCGTCCGGTCCGGCTGCATGCCCCCACCCCGGCCCGCCCCCACGGGGTGGGAGGGAGGCGCGAGGCTCGGGCCGGTGCGTCTCGCGGCGATCCCGATCCTGCCCCGCCGCCCCGCCCCACAACCGACGCGCCCTCACATCGCCGCCAGCCGCCCCGCGATCTCGCCGGCCAGCGCCGAAAGCCCCTCCGCATCCAGCGCCGCGGTCTCCAGCACCGCAAGCGGCGGCGCCATCCTTTCGCGGTGGCGGGCATAGCGCGGGTCGTAGTGGCGCTCCATCAGGTCGCCCGCCAGCGCCGCGTCGGCGCCCGAAGCGGCCTGGGCCAGCCAGCCCTCGATCACCTCGCGGGGGAAGAGCGGCCTCAGCCGCCCGATCACCTCGGCCAGCCGCGCCCGGTCGGCACTCATGTCGGCATAGGCGCGCGTCAGATAGGCCGCCCGCTCCGCCAGCGGGGCAGCCACCGCGATCCGGGGAGCGGCCAGCATCGCCTTCCACAGGCCCGGCGGCAGGCGGCAATTGCCGACCATGGCGCTCTCGGCCTCCACCAGCACCGGCCGGTGCGGGTCCAGCCGCGCGATGGCCAGGGCCAGCGCCCCCTCGAAGGCGCGCTGCGACGGCTGCCCGCCCGGCATGGAACCGAAGAGCGAGCCGCGATGCCGCGCCAACCCTTCAAGGTCCAGCACCTGCCCGCCCCGCGCCGCCACGAGATGCAGAAGCTCAGTCTTGCCGGTGCCGGTATCGCCGTCCAGCACCAGCACCCGGCAGGGAAAGGGCGCATCGTAAAGCGCCGCCACCACCAGCCCGCGCCAGGCCTTGTAGCCGCCGGCCACTGTCTCCACCCGCCAGCCCACCTCGCGCAGGATGGTGGCGAAGGAGCCCGAGCGCTGCCCGCCGCGCCAGCAATAGACCAGCGGCCGCCAGCCCCCCGGCCGGTCGGCCAGCGGCCCCTCCAGATGGGCCGCCGCATTGCGCGCCACCAGCGCGGCGCCAAGCTTGCGGGCGGTGAAGGGGTTCACCTGCTTGTAGATCGTCCCCACCCGCGCCCGCTCGGCATCGTCCAGCACCGGCAGGCTGATCGCCCCCGGCAGATGGTCGTCGGCGAACTCCGCCGGGGCGCGGACATCGATGATGTCGTCAAATCCCGCGTCGAGCGGATGGAGGAGCGAGGTGAGCGTCAGCGGCATGCGCGGCGGGATACGCGAGGCGGGGCGGGAGGGAAAGCCGCCTCGACCGGCCCAGCGCCGCCGCCCTGCCGGCGGCGTGGTGCGGGCCGCTTCGGCGCGGCGGAGCCGTCAGTCCTGGCGGCTGGTATCTTGAACCGGCGAAATCCGCACCGGCCGAGGTCAGCTTGGTGTGTCGTACTTCTCCGGCAGGTCGGACGTGACGATCACAGGCCCATCAACGGCAATCTGCGCATTCCTGTTGAGGCCGGCGTCAGATATACCGGTCATAGGGCGTTGCTCTCCTCAAGCTTGACCACAATGGCATCGTGAACGAAAAAGACCCGGAATTTTGCCGTCCCGAATTTCAGGCGAAAGAGCCCGGCGCCAGATAGCGTCGTGTCGCGGCAAAGGTCCTCCAGCTCCGCGACCATCAGCTCGCCGTACAGATAGATGCTCTGCTCGGTGCCATGACCACTGATGAGGCCGTAATTCATGGGAACGTCAAACCCTGCGCGTGACGCCTTGAGGCACCAGGATTCGAAATCCGACAGAAGTTCAGTCTCATCGTCGGCAAGGCGCCCAAGTCGTTTTTCGGACACTGCCAATACCGCGAGTTTGGCCGGCACCGCGTGATCGGACTTGACCGTGATTGAGAAATAGCACTCGCGATGCGTGTTCAGCGCGTTTCGTGGGGCATAAGTGACTAGCAGCAAAGCTTCTTTCTTTGATGGCCTCGACAGAAAGACGGTTACATTCAGGAATTTGTCACCTAGCAGATATCGCGACTTGTCGTAGAATTGCGGATCGGGCGCTATCTCCTCGGGTGCAAAATATTTTTCCCGGCAAGCTTCCCGCCCCGATAGCTCGATGCCGGGCGGCAGGTTTTCGGGAAGGCGCATTTCTGCCAGGGCGGTGATGGGACCGAGGATCGAGGCCGCGATGGCATAGCCGACAAGCCCCAGGCGAAAACATCCGGAACGCTGTCTTACAGCAAGCCGTAGGGTGGGTGCCAACCCACCCCGGCTCTCCCCGCCGCTTCCCGGACGGAGCCCCCGTTCTCCCAAATCGCCCATCACCACCCTCCGCCGCCAAAGCCTCGCCAACCGCCGGACACCTGCCGCCCTATCCCGCGTCCGGCCCAGCGCCCGCACCGCCGCGAGGTCGTCCTTCGCCGTCGGGTCCCATTCGGTGAAGACATACCGCCGCTTCCGGGTGATCGCGTTCCAGATGTCGGAAAGAATTGAAAAAAGCCAATCAGGCGAAAGGGATATCTTGCCGGGACAATTTCTTAGAACCGGCCCCGACCCAAATGCCTCTCAAAGGCAAGCCCATCAATAATCTCCGACAAATGTCAATTGATCGACATATTTCAGCGAATGATCGTCCAGGAGCGCAACCCCAGCAATCCGGCCATCAAACGTCAATATTTGGACCTGGCGGCTCACGCCATCACGCGGAAGATCATGTACAAAAATCAGCGTCGCCCGACGAGTCATCCGCCGAGACACCACTTCCCAACACAATGCCCATCGGGCAATTAGATCTCGCGACATTCCCAGAGCAGAGCCGCACTCTTTGGCACCGGCGGCTGCGATCATATCTCTCAGTATTCCAATGGCGCGGAAACTCTCGGGCCGAAACGTTTCCGGTGAACTCAGGTCGACGTAGGGAAACTGAGGCCTCTCAATATCGATGGACGTGCCTTGCACAGCAAGGTAGCAAGTTGTCCTATCGACAATAAGGAAGGTGGCGCGCCCGCTTGCACTAAATTCGCTAGTCCGGCGAACTTCAATGCCAGCAGCGCGCTCAACTTCTTTCCCGCGAGCGGGCGCGCTCTCGCTGCAAGTAGGGCCCAATATGTATGACTTCAGGAGCACGGCCTGCGCGGCCGACTGGGTTGCAAGAAAAAGCGAGAAATAGATCGAGAGTACTATGTTGATCGCCCGCGCGGCGAGCTTATTGAACGGATGACCGCCCAGCGCGCGAAAGAAAACTGCACATCTAAGCGATTGATGAGCCACTGTTTCTACGCGCCGATGCGGAGGCGTCATTGTTTCGACGACCATACGGACTCCTGCTCCCAGGTCCGCATTCGTGCGACCAGCCGACAAGGTCTCCACCCGGTTTCCGCCACCGCCACCGTAATAGCCTGGCGCATTATCGTATCCAGGATTGTCCCCGGTATTGATGTACGTTCCGCCGCCAGCTGTTCCGCCACTCGATGACATTGGCATCTTTATCCCTCCAAATACCCGCCAGATTCAGGTGCCTCACTGTGAGGCTCCATGACGAATTTATTTCGTGTGCGCTGGCGCACTAGATTCAACCCTTAGATTGACCCCCACCCATTCGGGCACTTCGGTGTTGATCGCGGTTCGTGCCGCATCGCGCTGAGTTGGAAAATCACTAGTGGAATAGGAAGGGCCGTGAGCAAGACTGCAAAAAGCACGGTTTCCCACAGCAAACTGGTCGAAAGAAACAGTCCGATGCCATGACAGTAGCCATTTCCAAAAATGAAAAGTAATGTGAGAAGGAGAAAGTGAACGACATGTCCGGCAGCAAGGAAGATCGACAGATGAAAGGTCCCAAAAAGAACTACTTGAAGTGCGGCCGCCAGCCCAAGAGTAAGAAAGAAGATGGGCAAGATCGACGCTAGAAAATCTAGCTCGCGGAGTGCTCGGCAAAGGGATTCTGGAGTAGAGGAAGCAAAATAACCGATGTTAACGTCGAGTCTTGAAGAGAAGTAGCAGTTGATCAATGTCATGGAAATAATCATCACGATGCTTATCAAAACTAGGCCAAGGCTCGGCACAACGCTCTCACTGTTCTTGGCGGGCCCATCCGCAGCCAAGCAAACCATAGTTCCAACCGCCTTTGAAGTCGGTCGAGCGTCAGGCTGCGAATCCGTTTTTTCCAGTTCATCCATGCCCAACCTCAGTACCAATACTGTGGCAACACTGATACCGTTCCGCTGCCGCCCCGCGCCCGGACCGGAGACCGGCAGTCAAGCTCAGTGACAGCACCCTTGTCGATCTTTGTTGCGTTCTTCGAGCCGTGGCATTCGTCACCCTAGTGATCGTCCGGATGCGGTCCGTCACCCCGTCGCCGTTGTCGTCATCGCAGTTGGTGATCGCGGCGCCGTTGGGGGAGGTCACCGACCTCATCGCAAAGGCGACCGGCCAGGCGGGCCATCCGGTCCGCGTTCCGCGCCGGACCGGCCAGCGGACGCTCTCCCCGGCCCGCCGCGCCCCGATGTCAAAGCTCTGCCCCAAATCCCCCCCGAATTCCGCCCGTCCCGGTGCAATGAACCACCGGCGGCCTTCCCCGACGCTTGCTCTCGGAGGTTGATTCGTCAACGCCTTGTTTCAAGGACTGATTGCAGCCGGCGCGCGTGCCGGACGCGGGCAAACGCCCCGCGCCGCCTCTCCGGCAAGCCCTGTCCGGCCGAACCGCCCCCCGTTTGCCCGGCACCCGCGGCGTTCTGTTCCCGCCGGCTCGCTCCCGGGCCTGCGCGTGCCGGCATGCGGCAGTTCGCTGCGCGCGTCTCGGGTTGCGGAGCGGCTCGATGCGCCCGGGCGCGTGCCGGACTTTCCCGGGAAAGGTGG
>CAZRQN010000187.1:0-4982 GCA_964602115.1 uncultured Rhodobacterales bacterium | reverse complement strand
CGCCCATACCCAGTGCTTCCGCTCCGAGGCCGGCTCGGCCGGCAAGGACACCGCCGGGATGCTGCGCCAGCACCAGTTCGAGAAGGTGGAGATGGTGACGGTCTGCACCCCCGAGACCAGCCGCGCCGAGCACGAGCGGATGACCGGCTGCGCCGAGGCGGTGCTGCAGCGCCTGGGCCTGCCCTATCGCGTCATCGTGCTCTGCACCGGCGACATGGGCTTCGGGGCACAGCGCACCCATGACCTGGAGGTCTGGCTGCCCGGGCAGGGCAAGTACCGCGAGATCAGCTCGGTCTCGACCTGCGGCGACTTCCAGGCGCGGCGGATGAACGCGCGTTTCCGTCCGGCAGGCGGAGGCAAGCCCGAATTCGTCCATACGCTCAACGGCTCGGGCCTCGCCGTGGGGCGCTGCCTGATCGCGGTGCTGGAGAACGGCCAGCAGGCCGATGGCTCGGTCGATCTGCCCGAGGCGCTGGTCCCCTGGCTTGGCGGCGCCCGGCGGCTGACGGCGGAGGGCCGGCTCGTCTGAGGGTTCGCGGCGGACCTGACGCCGGTCAGCCGCCGAAGATCACCTGGACGTAATTCTCGGTCTCGGCATAGGGCGGGATGCCGCCGTTGGTCTCGACCGCTTCCGGGCCGGCGTTGTAGGCGGCGAGCGCCAGCCGCCAGGAGCCGAACTTGTCATACATCATCCGCAGGTAGCGGGCCCCGCCCTCCAGATTGTCTTCCGGATCGTCGATATCCACGCCGAGGAGATCGGCCGTCCCGGGCATCAACTGGGCCAGCCCGGTCGCGCCCTTGGGCGACTTG
This sequence comes from uncultured Rhodobacterales bacterium, assembly GCA_964602115.1. Lineage (GTDB taxonomy): Bacteria > Pseudomonadota > Alphaproteobacteria > Rhodobacterales > Rhodobacteraceae > JANOGU01. The sequence goes on along the minus strand of CAZRQN010000187.1, from coordinate 4,172 downwards.
GCCATGGGGTTCCAGCCGGATTCCTGCTGGATCAGGCGCAGGAACAGATCCTCGGGAACATTGTAGCGGCGGGCGGCGGCCTTGGCGGTTTCAAGGTAAAGGCCCCGGTAGCGACCGTCATAGGCAGGAAGGCTGGCCTCGATCAGCTCGTCCTTCTTGGCCTTGGGCTTGAGGCGTTCGGAATCCTCGTATTGCTTGGCCAGCCGGGTATCGAGCAGCCTGGTCTGGGACTCGAACAGCGCCATCCGCGACGAGGACCCGCCCAGCGTCAGCCCCTCGGCTGCGGCAGACGATGCCAGCGCTGCGGTCACGCCAAAGGCGAGACCCAGTGTCAGCACGGCCTTCCGCATCCCGTTGCGCCCCATCCCGCCATCCGCAGCAACTATAGCGCAAGCTTTGCCCTGCGCCATCCCTCCCGGGAACGCCTCTCTGCCGCTCGGCGGCGTCCCGCGCGGTTGCGAGGGCGGGCCTGCGGGGGTAAGGACCGGAGTAAGAGAGCGTTAACCACGCCCGGCGATGGTCGGGGCAGGACGGGAATCGGAGAAAGCGCATGGCTGGGTCGGTCAACAAGGTCATTCTGGTCGGCAATCTCGGCCGCGATCCCGAGGTGCGCAGCTTCCAGAACGGCGGCAAGGTGGTGAACCTGCGCATCGCCACCTCGGAAAACTGGCGCGACAAGGCCTCGGGCGAACGCAAGGAGCGGACCGAGTGGCATTCGGTCGCCATTTTCAACGAAAATATCGCGCGGATCGCCGAGCAGTACCTGCGCAAGGGCTCCAAAGTCTATGTCGAGGGCCAGCTTGAAACCCGGAAATGGCAGGACCAGTCCGGCCAGGACCGCTATTCGACCGAGGTCGTGCTGCGGCTGAACGGACAGATGGTGCTGCTGGACGGGCGCGGCGAAGGCGGCAGCGCCGGGATCGGCGAGGATCGTGGCGGCTATGACGATGCGCCGCGCAGCGCCCCGGCCCGGGCCGGCGGCGGCAGTGCCGGCGGCGGCGGCGGCGGTGGGGGTGGCGGCTTTGGCGGCGGCCGGGACCTGGACGACGAGATCCCGTTCTGACGGCGCGGTAGGCGTGCGCATGGCGCAACCCTGGACGCGTACTTTCGGCGACGGGCCGGCCGGAAGGCTGCGTCCCGTGGCCGCTGAAGCCTTGGTGCCGAGCAGGCCTGAGAAAACAAAACCGGCCGTCAGGCGCTGACGGCCGGCCGCTGGCTTGCCGGAGTTCAGTCCCCGGTGACCGGCGCTTCCGCCACCGGCGTCTCGTCCTCGCGCGGCTTGCGCGGGCCGCGCGGGCGGCGCGGCGGACGGCGCTCGCCGGCCTCTGCGCCTTCGGCGACCTGCACCGGCGCCGGCGCCGGTTCGACCGAAGCCTCCGGAACCTCGACCAGGTTGGCATCGCGCGGATCGTCGGCAAGATCGACGACATCAGGCACGGTGCTCACCTGGGCGTCATCGCGCGTCTCCGGCCGGCCTTCGGGGCGGAAGTCGCGACGGGCGGGATCGCGGCCCTGTTCGCCGCGCCAGTTGCCCTCGCGCCGCTCGCCGCCGCCGCCCTCGCGCCAGTTGCCCTCGCGCCGTTCGCCGCCGCCGCCTTCGCGCCAGTTGCCCTCGCGGCGTTCGCCGTTGCCGTTGCCGTTGCTGTTGCCGCTCCAGCCCTCGCCCTCGTCGCGGCGATAGCCCTGGCTCTGCTGGCGGGCTTCCTGCTCGGCCGCCATCTCGCGCTGCGCCTCGCCCAGCATGCGGGTGTAGTGCTCGGCATGCTGCTGGAAGTTTTCCGCCGCCACCCGGTCATTGGACAGCTGCGCGTCCCGCGCGAGGATGAGGTATTTCTCGATGATCTGCTGCGGCGTGCCGCGCACCTTGCCTTCGGGGCCCGAGGAATCGAATACACGATTGACGATGTTGCCGAGCGTGCGCGGGCGGTTCTGCTTGGACCGCTGGCGGTTCTTGGAGGAGCGCATTCCTGTCCTTCGTGATCGAGGTGGACCGTTTGTCCCGGACCCGGCGACCTGCACCATCTGCGGCCCGGCGGGGCGGCGGTTCGGGATTGCGTGGCAATCGCGCGGGCCGCTCCAGGGGTGAATGCCCCGAGGCCCCGCGTGAGGCGCGATTAAGCACGGGGCGCCGGGAGGCGCAAGGGAAAAGACGGGCGCGCCTGCGGATTCCCGCCACCCCCCGGGCCGGCGCCGCGCCTCAGCCCGGGCCCGTCATCCGCGCTTCGACGACCCGGTCATGGCCATCGAGATCCTTGAGGATCCGCACCACTTCAAGCCCCGGGACGGCGAGGAGTCCTGCCACCGCCCTGCCCTGCGTGGCACCGATCTCCACCAGAAGGCGCCCGCCCGGCGCCAGATGCGCGCCCACCCCGGCGGCGATCGCCCGATAGGCGGCAAGCCCGTCGCCGCCGGGGGTCAGCGCCAGGTGCGGTTCCCAGTCGCGCACCTCGGGCGCCAGCCCCGCCATTTCCGCCTCGGCGATATAGGGCGGGTTGGAGACGATCAGGTCGAAGCGTCCGGCGACGCGGGCGAACCAGTCCGACAGCGCGAAATCCGCCGTCACCGCATGGCGGGCCGCGTTCTCCCGCGCCACCGCCAGCGCCGCAGGTGACAGGTCCGTCCCCTGCCCCCGCGCCCCCGGCCGTTCGGCCAGAAGCGAGACAAGGATGGCGCCGCTGCCGGTGCCGAGGTCGAGCACGCTGGCGAAAGGGGCCTGCAGCGCCGTCGCGACCAGAAGCTCCGTTTCCGGGCGCGGGTCCAGCGTGTCGGCGGTGACGCGGAAGGACCGGCCGAAGAACAGCCGCTCTCCGGTGATCTGCGCCAGGGGCCGGCGTGCGGCCCGCGCCGCCACGGCGGCGGCGAAACGCGCCGCTTCCTCCGGCGCCAGACGATCCGGCGGCACCGCCATCCGCTCCGGCGCCAGCCCGAGGGCGAAGGCCAGAAGCCGGCGTGCATCGCCGGCAGGGTTGTCCACCCCCGCCGCCCGCAGCCGCGCCGCCGCCTCGGCCAGCGCCGCCCGGCTCACCCCTCGGCCTCGGCCAGCCGCGCCGCCTGGTCATGGGCCGCCAGCGCATCGATCACCGGGGCGAGATCGCCGTCCATGACCTGGGGCAAGGCATAGAGCGTCAGGTTGATGCGGTGGTCGGTCACGCGGCCCTGGGGGAAGTTGTAGGTGCGGATCCGCTCAGAGCGGTCGCCCGTGCCAACCTGGCTCTTGCGCGCCGCCGCCCTTTCGCCCGCCGCCCGTTCCCGCTCCGCCTCCGCCAGACGCGCCCGCAGCACCGCCATGGCGGTGGCGCGGTTCTGGTGCTGGGACTTCAGCGAGGAGGTGACGACGATCCCGGAAGGCAGATGGGTGATGCGCACCGCCGAATCGGTGGTGTTCACATGCTGGCCGCCGGCGCCCGAAGAGCGCATCGTGTCGATGCGGATATCCGAAGCCGGGATGTCGATCTCCACCTCCTCCGCCTCGGGCAGGACGGCGACGGTGGCGGCGGAGGTATGGATCCGGCCCCCGGCTTCGGTCTCCGGCACGCGCTGGACGCGATGGACGCCGGATTCGTATTTCAGCCGGGCGAAGACCCCCTCGCCCTGGACATGGGCGACGAGTTCCTTCAGCCCGCCGAGATCGGTGGCCTGGTGCTCCAGCACCTCCCAGCGCCAGCCCTGCCGTTCGGCATGACGCTGGTACATCCGCGCCAGATCGCCGGCGAAGAGCGCGGCCTCCTCGCCGCCTGTGCCGGGACGGATCTCGAGGATCGCCGGACGCGCATCGGCGGCGTCCCTGGGCAGGAGCGCCAGGCGCAGCGACTGCTCCAGATCGGGCATCCGCGCCTTCAGCAGCGCGATTTCCTCCTCGGCCAGCGCCCGCATCTCCGGATCCTCGCGCAGGGCCTCGGCGGCGGCCAGCCCGTCGCAGGCACCGAGATAGGCGGCGACCTGGGCCACCACCGGCTTGAGGTCGAGATATTCGCGCGACAGGGCGGCGATCTCCGCCGGAGGCGCCCCGGCATTGAGCCGCGCCTCGAGAAACTCGAAACGCTCGACGATCTGGGACAGGCGCTCGCGCGGGATCATGGCCGCCTCTTGGCCCGGCGGGGGAGCGGGGGTCAAGACCACCCGCGCCCTCCCGCCCTCTGTCGCGGCCCGAAGGGGGCCGCTCCGCCGGTTGG
>CAZRQN010000186.1:0-5025 GCA_964602115.1 uncultured Rhodobacterales bacterium | reverse complement strand
AGCACATCCGTCCCCGCCGCCGCCCATTCCGGCGAAATCTCTTCCGCCTCGTTGTGGCTGAGCCCGTCCACGCAGGGGCACATGATCATCACCGTGGGCGCCACGCGGTTGATCCAGCAGGCGTCATGGCCGGCACCGCTTACGATGTCCATATGCGAATAACCCAGCTTCTCCGCCTGCGCGCGCACCACCTTCACCAGCGAAGGGTCAAAGGTCACCGGGTCGAAATGCCCCACCGGCTCGATCCCGATCCCGAGGCCCAGCTCCTTCGCCACCGCATGCGCCGCCCGCTCCACCTCGGCCCGCATCGCATCAAGCTTCGCCTGCTCGGGCGAGCGGATGTCCACCGTGAACACCACCTTCCCGGGGATCACGTTGCGCGAGTTGGGGAAGACCTTGACCTGCCCCACCGCCCCCACCGCGTTCGGCAGGTGGCTCATGGCGATCTGGTGCACCCGCTCGGTGATCCGCGCCATGCCGAGGCCGGCGTTCACCCGCATGTGCATGGGGGTGCTTCCGGTATGCGCGTCCTTGCCGGTCAGGGTGATCTCCAGCCACCACAGGCCCTGGCCGTGGGTGACGACGCCGATGGTCTTGCCCTCGGCCTCCAGGATCGGGCCCTGCTCGATATGCAGCTCCAGCATCGCGTGCATCCTGCGGGCGCCGACCTTTTCCTCGCCCTCCCAGCCGATGCGCTTCAGCTCCTCGCCGAAGACCTTGCCGTCGAGGTCGCGGCGGCTCTTGGCATAGTCCTCGCTATGGATGCCGGCGAAGACGCCCGAGGCCAGCATGGCGGGCGCGAACCGCGCGCCTTCCTCGTTGGTCCAGTTGGCGATGGCGATCGGGTGGCGGGTCCTGATCCCGGCGTCGTTGATGGCGCGCACCACCTCCAGCGCGCCCAGCACCCCCAGCACGCCGTCGTATTTGCCGCCGGTCGGCTGGGTGTCGAGATGCGAGCCCATATAGACCGGCAGCGCGGCCGCGTCCTCGCCCGGGCGGAGGGCGAACATCGAGCCCATGCTGTCCACTCCCATGGACATCCCCGCCGCCTCGCACCAGCGCTTGAAGAGATGCCGCCCCTCGCCATCGGCATCGGTCAGGGTCTGGCGGTTGTTGCCCCCGGCCACCCCGGGGCCGATCTTCGCCATCTCCATCAGGCTGTCCCACAGCCGGGCCGGATCGACCCGCAGGTTCGCCCCAGGTGTCGGCATCGCTTTCGCTCCCTTGTCGCGCGGGGTCTGGTGCCCCAACCCGCCGGGGCCCGATTCCGCAGCGAATCCGGCCCTGACCATTTGGTCAAAACTGATGCATCCGGCAGCCGGGCGGTCAAGGGAATTGCGCATCCCGGCCGCCGCCCCAGCGATTTCATGTGACGAATCGCCAATCTCCTTTACCGTCCGGTCAAAGAAAAACACCAACAGCGGGGAGCGACACATGACACGCAGGGATTTCGCCGTATCGCGGCGCGGACTGATCCTGACCGGCGGGGCGCTGGGGCTTGGCCAGGCGTTCCTGCCGCGCCGGGCCTGGGCGCAGGACAAGCTCAAGGTGGCCGGCATCTATACCGTGCCGGTGGAGCAGCAATGGGTGAGCCGCATCCACAAGGCGGCCGAGGCGGCGGTGGCCTCGGGCGACATCGAGTACACCTTCACCGAAAGCCTGGCCAACACCGACTATCCGCGCGTGATGCGGGAATATGCCGAGGCCGGCAACCAGCTGATCGTGGGCGAGATTTTCGGGGTGGAGGCCGAGGCGCGCGAGGTGGCGGCGGAATATCCCGGCACCGCCTTCCTGATGGGCTCGTCCTTCCTGCCCGATGCGGCGGCCAACCCCAATCTGTCGGTCTTCGACAACTACATCCAGGACGCCTCCTATCTCACCGGCATCATCGCCGGGGCGATGACCAAGTCGGGCAGCATCGGCATGGTCGGCGGCTTCCCCATCCCCGAGGTCAACCGGCTGATGAACGCCTTCATGGCCGGGGTGCGCGAGACGCGAGCGGATGCGAAGTTCCAGGTCAGCTTCATCGGCTCGTGGTTCGACCCGCCCAAGGCCAAGGAAACCGCGCTCGCGATGATCGAGGCCGGGGCGGACCTGATGTATGCGGAACGCTTCGGGGTCTCCGATGCCGCCAAGGAAAAGGGCGTGCTGGCGATCGGCAATGTCATCGACACCCAGGGCGACTATCCCGATACCGTCGTGGCCTCGGCACTCTGGCACTTCGAGCCGACGCTCAATGCCGGGATCGCGGCGGTCAAGGCCGGGACGTTCAAGGCCGACAACTACGGCATGTATTCCTTCATGAAGGCCGGCGGCTGCTCGCTCTCGCCGCTCGGCACCTTTGAAGGCAAGGTGCCGGAAGCGGCGGTCAAGCTGGTGGCCGAGCGCCAGGCCGGGATCATGGACGGCAGCTTCTCGGTGGCCGTGGATGACAACGAGCCCAAGTCGTCGTGATCCCGCAGCCTGCCCCGGCGAAGGCCGAGGTCCTCCACCTCGACGGCATCAGCAAGCGCTTCGGCGCGCTTCTGGCCAATGACGCGATCAGCCTCACCCTGCAGCGGGGTGAGGTGGTCGCGCTCCTGGGCGAGAACGGTGCCGGCAAGACCACGCTGATGAACATCCTCTTCGGCCACTACCTGGCCGATGCCGGCCGGGTGGAGGTCTTCGGCCGCCCCCTGCCCCCCGGCCAGCCGCGTGCGGCGCTGGCGGCGGGGATCGGCATGGTCCACCAGCACTTCACGCTGGCCGACAACCTCAGCGTGCTGGACAACATCCGCCTCGGGACCGAGCCGCTTCTCTCGCTGCGCAGCCCGCAGGCGGCCCGTGCCAGCGTGGCGGCGCTGTCGCGCGACTTCGGACTTGCCGTCGATCCCGATGCCCGCATCGCCGATCTCTCGGTGGGCGAGCGGCAGCGGGTGGAGATCCTCAAGGCGCTCTACCGCGAGGCCCGCATCCTGATCCTCGACGAGCCCACCGCCGTTCTCACCCCGCAGGAGGCCGAGGCGCTGTTCGCCACCCTGCGCGCGGCGACCGCCCGGGGCCTGTCGGTGATCTTCATCTCCCACAAGCTCAACGAGGTGCTGGCGATCTCCGACCGCTGCGTCGTCCTGCGCCGGGGACGGGTGGCCGGCGAGGTGGTCACGGCCGAGACCACGCGCGCCGAGCTTGCCCGTCTCATGGTCGGCGAGACCCTGGCCGAGACCCGCGCCACCCCCGGCCCGGGTGGGCCGGTCCGGCTGCGGCTTGCCGGGGTCGCCGCCCCGGGGCTGAAGCCGCTGACGCTGGAGCTGCGCGGCGGCACGATCACCGGGCTGGCCGGCGTCTCCGGCAACGGCCAGGCGGCGCTGGCCGACCTGATCGGCGGAGGGCTGGCACCCGCCGCCGGCCGGATCGAGATCGACGGCGCGCAGGTTTCGGGCTGGTCCACCCGCCAGGCGCTGGCCTCGGGCGTCGGGCGCATTCCCGAGGACCGCCACCGCAGCGGTACGGTCGCCGATTTCACCCTGGCCGAGAACGCCGCGCTCGAGACCTATGCCAGCCGTTTCGGCAAGCGCGGGGTGATGGACTGGCGCGCCGTCCGCGCCCATGCCGAGGCGATCATCGCCGCCTATGACATCCGTTGCGAGGGCCCCGGGCAGCGCATCCGCCTCCTGTCCGGCGGCAACATGCAGAAGCTGATCCTCGGCCGGGTGATGGAAGAAAAGCCCGCAATCCTGATCGCCAACCAGCCGGTGCGCGGGCTCGACATCGGCGCCATCGCCTATGTCCATGCCAGGCTGATCGCGGCGCGGGACGCCGGGGCAGCGATCTTGCTGATTTCGGAAGACCTTGATGAAATCATAGGTTTGTCGGACGTTATTCATGTAATCTATGAGGGGCATGTCTCCCCGCCTTTCCCGCGCGGGGCGCTGAGCCAGGCGGAAATCGGCCTCCGCATGGCCGGACAGGGCTTCAGCGATGCGGCTTGAACCGATCGCCCATCCGGGCCTGGCCCGGCAGGCCGGCCTTCCTGCCGCAGCCATCGCCGGAACGGTCGTGGTGGCGGGCCTGCTCGCGGCGCTGGCGGGCGCCGATCCCTTCGCCGTTCTCGGCCAGATCCTGCTCGGCGCCGCCGGGTCGAAATTCGCGCTCCTGGAAACCCTGAACCGGGCGACGCCGCTGATCTTCACCGGCCTTGCCGTGGCCGTGGCCTTCCGGGCGAAGCTGTGGAACATCGGCGCCGAGGCGCAGCTCTATGCCGGCGCCATCATCGCCGTCCTGCTCGGCACCGGCGCGCTGGGCGCCCCCCTGGTCCTGCCGGTCTCGGCGCTGGCCGCCATGGCCGCCGGCGCGCTCCTCCTTCTCGGCCCGGTGGCGCTGAAAGTGCGTTTCGGCGTGGACGAAGTGGTGACGACGCTGCTCTTCAACTTCGTCATGGCCCTCTTCGTCTCCTATCTGCTCGAAGGCCCGATGAAGGACCCGATGGGCATGGGCTGGCCCAAGTCGCCCGCCCTGATCGCCGAGGCGCGCCTGCCCCGCATCGCCGAGGGGCTGCGCCTGCACTGGGGCTTCGCGCTGGCCCTGATCGCCGCCGTTCTCGTCTGGCTGGTCCAGACCCGCAGCACGCTCGGCTTCGAGATGCGCGCCGTGGGGGCGAACCTCCGGGCGGCCCGCTTTGCCGGGATGCCGGTCAACCGCGTGCTCCTGAAGACCGCGCTCCTCTCCGGCGGCCTTGCCGCGCTCGCCGGCTGGTCCGAGGTGGCGGGGCTGAAAGGCCATCTCAGCCAGGACCTCTCCCCCGGTTTCGGCTATACCGGCATCATCGTCGCCATGCTGGCGCTGTTGCATCCGCTGGGCGTGGTCCTTTCCGCGATCTTCGTCGCCGGCATCTTCGTCGGCTCCGACGCGATGAGCCGCGCCGCCGGGGTGCCGACCTATATCGCCGACATGCTGATGGCGGTGGCGCTTCTCTTCATGGTGCTGGCGATCCTGCTCACCCGGTTCCGCGTGGTGCGGGGATGAGCGCGCTTCTCGACATCCTGCTTG
>CAZRQN010000185.1:0-5075 GCA_964602115.1 uncultured Rhodobacterales bacterium | reverse complement strand
GCGGGCGATCGGGCTCGACATGGAATCGGCGGCGATCGCCACCAATGGCTTCCGCTTCCGCGTGCCCTACGGCACGCTGCTGTGCGTCTCCGACAAGCCGCTGCACGGCGAGCTGAAGCTGCCGGGAATGGCCTCGGAGTTCTACCGGACCCAGGTGGCCCGCCACCTGCGCATCGGGGTCCGGGCGATGGAGAAGCTGCGCGAGATGCCGCTGGAGCGCATCCACAGCCGCAAGCTGCGCAGTTTCGACGAGACCGCCTTTCTTTAGCCGCCAAGATGCGTTTTGACGCTGCTTTGCCGGGGGATGGGGGTTGATCCTGTAAGCCATCCCTGTTCTGTCTGACGGTCATTCAAATGAAAGCGGCAGGAACGCCGCATCAGGAGGGGACATTGGGAAGCGCCATGACCAAGAAGGAACTCGTCAACGCCCTGGCCGAAGCCGCCGGGACCGATCGCAAGACCGTTTCGGCGACGCTTGACGCGCTGGCGGCGGTGGCGGGCAGGACCGTGGCCGCCGGCGGGTCGCTGGCGCTGCCGGGGATCGGCAAGCTGACGGTTCGCGACCGCCCGGCGCGCGAGGTCCGCAATCCCGCGACCGGCGCCAAGGTGATGAAGCCCGCCGACCGCACGGTGAAATTCGCCGTCGCCAAGGCGCTGAAGGATGGCGCCGGCGCCTGATCCTTGCCCCGGGGCGGCAGGAGTGAAAGGGTCGCCCCGGGGCGGCCCTTCTTCATTTTCCGCCCGTGGGAGGCTGCGATGGCGCGCGCGACAGGAATCGGCGGTGTTTTCTTCCGCGCGCGGGACCCGGTGGCGCTGGCCGCCTGGTACCGCGACCAGCTCGGCCTGCCCTGCGGGCACGACGCGCTCTGGATGCAGGAGGCCGGCCCCACCGTCTTCGCCCCCTTCGCCCGGGACAGCGAGTATTTCGCCGCAGACCGGCAGATGATGCTCAATCTGCGGGTCGATGACCTCGCGACCCTTCTCGCCTCGCTTTCCGCCGCCGGCATCGCCGTCGAGACGCGGGAGGAATGGGATGCCGGCGGCTACGGCCGCTTCGCCCGCATCCAGGACCCGGAGGGCAATCCGGTCGAACTCTGGGAACCGCCGGCGGAATAGGTTGGGCTCAGGCCTCCGGTCGGGCGGCCTTTTCCGCCCGCGCCGTCTCCCAGACCTCATGCGCGGCATCGAGGTTCATCCAGGCGATGCCGAGGCCGACGATCAGGTCGGGCCAGATCGCCGGCCAGGCCAGCGTCACCAGCCCCGCCGCGACCAGAGCGACATTGGCCACCGCATCGTTGCGGGCGGACAGGAAGGCGGCGCGGATCAGGGTGCCATGCCCGTGCCTGTGCCGCGCCAGCATCAGTGCGCAGGCGAGGTTCACCGCCAGCGCGCCGAGGCCGAGCGCCGTCATCCCTCCGGCCTCGGGTGGGATGCCGGACAGGAGCTTGGCCGCCAGCATGGCGAGAAAGGCCAGCGCCGGCACCGCCATCAGCGCCGCCAGCGCCGTGCCGACGCGCGCCCGTGCCGCCGCCGACCAGCCGAGGGCGAAAAGGACCAGCAGGTTGACCGATCCGTCCTCCAGAAAGTCCACGCTGTCGGCGAAGAGCGCCGTCGATCCGGTCAGGAGCGCCCCGGCGAACTCCACCCCGAAATAGCCGAGGTTCAGGCCGGCAACGGTAAGGATGGTGCGGCGCAGCGCCGGATCGGCCGCACCCTGCGAGGCGGCGTGGTCATGCACGGAAGTCCGATCCCTCGCGGTCGAGGATCGCCATGATGTCGGCCATGTGCCGCTCGGCCTGGCCCGGATAGGTCTCGGTTTCCTGCGCCACCTGCTCGGCCACCGCATCCGACAGCACCCGCAGAGGCCGCCCGGTCTGCAGCGCCCGGATATAGGTCTCCGCCGCCCGCTCGAAGTAATAGAGCCGGTTCCAGGTCTCGGCCACCGTCCGGCCGAGCACCAGCACGCCGTGGTTGCCCATCACCATCACCGTGACCTTCGGGTCCTTGAGCAGTCCGGCGCAGCGCATGCCCTCGGCCTCGAAGGCCATGCCGCCATAGCCCTCGTCCACCACCAGCCGGTCGTGGAAGATCGCCGTGTTCTGGTCGATGGCGGGCAGGCGGCTGTCCGCGAGGCTCGCCAGCACCGTGGCGAAGATCGAATGCACATGCATCAGGCAGGTCGCATGCGGGCAAAGCCGGTGGACCGAGCCATGCAGCCCCCAGGCGGTGGGGTCCGGCGCGTCCGGCCGCTCCATCGTCCTTGGGTCGTTCACGTCCAGCAGCAACAGGTCCGAGGCCCGGATCAGCTCGAAATGCCGCTGGTTGGGGTTGATCAGGATGCGCCCGCCGCCCAGGTCCAGCGAGAAGTGGTTGGCCACCGCCTCGTTCATCTTCAACCGCGCGCACCAGCGGAAGGCGGCCGCCATCTCCTCGCGCTCGATGCGGTGGTCGAGGTTGGGCAGGGCGGTGCGGACGTTCATCGGCGGGCCTCCAGGGTCAGAGCCGGAGCAGCATACGCCCGCCCGTCGGCCCCGCAAGCCGGCGGCTCATCAAGCCCTTGCGGGCTTTCCTCCCCGGGGTCGGCCGCGAGGAAAGCCCGCAAGGGCTTGATGAGCGGAGGTCAGCGCAGCGGGCGGGTACGCAGGAACAGGTAGAGCGGCAGGCCGCAGCTTACCCCGACGAGAAAGGTCGCGGGGATGGCGAAGAGCGCCTCCCAGTTCCGGCGCACCGAGGTCTCGGCGATGATCCACAGCGTCAGGGCGAAGGCGGCGATCACCAGGTCCCAGGCCAGGCCGGTGGTTGCGGCATTGGCCTGCCAGGCGACGACCAGTCCGGCAAGGCCGCTGCCGCTCTCCCGCAGGTGGCGCAGAAGCCAGAGCATCGGATGCACCGCCCCCCAGAGCGCGAGGGCAAGATAGGCCAGCCGCAGCCTCGACATGCTCAGCCGTGGCCGCCGAAGACCACACCGGCCCGCGCCTCGCCGGTGATCGTAACACCGGACTTCTTGGCCGGCGGTTCGGGTGCCCCGTCGGCACCACAGGCGGCAAGCGCGGCAAGGGCCGCGAGGGCGAGGATCAGGCGCATCATGGCTCCGTCAGCGGATCGTTCCGGGGGTGAAGGCAACGCCAAGCCCGCCGACAGTGCCGGAAACCGTCGGCGTCACGCCGACGCCATAGGCATTGGCGGTGATCCCGGCGGAAAGCGTGGGATCGGTACAGGCGGCCAACAGCAGAAAGGCGAGGACGCGGCGCATGGGTTCCGCCAGAAGGCAAGGGTTCAGGACGACATCCGACACCTAATCCCGCCTCGTGCCCGGCGCAACGACCGCCCGTGCGGACACGGGCGCCCGGCGGACCGGACGGCGGTTAGCCGCCGTCGCGGGTGAAGACGACGATCCGGTTGTTGGCAGGCATCTCGACCGGCTCTTGCGGGCGAAGGCGGGCAGCCTCTGCCAGACGCTTAAGGTCGGAAAGGTCGCGCACACCCCAGTCCGGGTTGCGCGCTTTCAGCGAGGCGTCGAAGGCGGCATTCGACGGCGCATTGTGCACCCCGTCGCGCATGAACGGGCCATAGAGGACCAGAAGCCCGCCCGGGCGCAGCAGGCGCCCGGCGCCGGCGAACAATCCCTCGCAGGCCGACCAGGGGGCGATATGGATCATGTTGAGGGACAGGATCACGTCGAAGGGCGACCTGTCCTCGACGCCCCAGGATCCGGCCCTGACGTCGATGTCGCGCGGTGCCAGCACGTTGCCCAGGGCGGCGAAGCGGATCCAGGCGGCGGTGCTGACGCGCGAGGCGGCATCCACGTCGCTGGGCAGCCAGGTCAGATCCGGCATCGCGCCGGCAAAACACACCGCATGCTCGCCGGTTCCGCAGCCGATCTCCAGCACGGCGCCAGGCCTGGGCAGGACGCGCTCAAGGACGGCGAGGATCGGCGCCGCATTCCGCGACGCCGAGGGCGAGAACATGCGGCGGTCTTGGCTCACGCCGCGTTCTTCGAGCGCCACCGGCGGGCGGCTGTCACTCTTCTCGGCCATGCGCGCGAAATCCCCTCGACCCTCGTCGCGCCAGCATAGCCGAAAGCAGTGAACCTGCCGTGCGATTCGGTCCGCCGTTCCGGCGATGCGACGCGCCGGGCCGCGAGGCCCTCGCCGCCCCGTCAGGAGAGAATGGCCTTCCAGCGCGCCACCTGGGCGCGGACCCGATCGGGCGCGGTGCCGCCATAGGAGGTGCGGCTGGCCACCGAGTTTTCCACCCCCAGCACGGCGAAGACGTCGCGGGTGATCCCCGCATGCTCCGCCTGCATCTCGGCCAGCGTCAGGTCCGGCAGGTCGCAGCCCTTGGCCTCGGCCCGGGCCACCAGCCGCCCGGTGACGTGATGCGCCTCGCGGAAGGGCAGGCCCAGCCGCCGCACCAGCCAGTCGGCGAGGTCGGTTGCGGTGGAAAAGCCCGACCCGGCCGCCGCAGCCAGGGCCTCGCGGTTGGCCGACATGTCGCGCACCATGCCCTCCATCGCGGCGAGCGCCAGCATCAGCGTGTCGGCGGCGTCAAAGACCTGTTCCTTGTCCTCCTGCATGTCCTTGGAATAGGTCAGCGGCAGGCCCTTCATCACCGTGAACAGCGCCACGGCGGCGCCGAGGATGCGCCCGAGCTTGGCGCGCAGCAGTTCCGCCGCATCAGGGTTTTTCTTCTGCGGCATGATCGACGAGCCGGTGGTCCAGCGGTCCGAAAGGCGGACGAAGCGGAACTGGGCCGAGGACCAGATCACCAGTTCCTCGGCAAAGCGGCTGAGGTGCATGGCAGAGATCGCAGCGGCCGAGAGGAACTCCAGCGCGAAATCGCGGTCGGCGACGGAATCGAGCGAATTGGCGGTCGGCCGGTCAAAGCCCAGCGCCGAAGCCGTCGCCTGCCGGTCGATGGGAAAGGACGTCCCCGCCAGCGCCGCCGCCCCCAGCGGGCATTCGTTCATCCGGGACCGCGCATCCGCGAACCGCGAACGGTCCCGCGCCAGCATCTCGACATAGGCCAGCATGTGATGGCCCCAGGTCACCGGCTGCGCCGTCTGCAGATGGGTG
>CAZRQN010000184.1:0-5180 GCA_964602115.1 uncultured Rhodobacterales bacterium | reverse complement strand
CAGCCTCTCGTGGACGGGCCGCGGGAGACCTCTCGGGCCCGTTCCTTTGAAGCCGCCATGAAACGGAGAGAACATGCCGCTTTACGAGCATGTCTTCATTGCGCGTCAGGACCTGTCCAACGCGCAGGCCGAGAGCCTGATCGACCACTTCTCCACCGTGCTCTCCGACAACGGCGGTGCCGTGGTCGAGAAGGAGTACTGGGGGGTCAAGACCATGGCCTTCAAGATCAACAAGAACCGCAAGGGCCACTATGCCTTCCTGCGTTCCAACGCTCCCTCGCCGGCAGTGCAGGAGATGGAACGTCTGATGCGCCTGCACGACGACGTGCTGCGCGTGCTGACCGTCCGTGTCGATGCGCATGCCGAGGGTCCCTCGGTCCAGATGCAGAAACGCGACGACCGTGACCGGGACGACCGGGGTGATCGCGGCGACCGTGGCGACCGGCCCGAGCGCAGCTTCGATCGCGGCCCGCGTCCCGACCGCCCGGCGGGCGGCGGCTTCGGCGGCGATCGCCGGCGTTGAGACACAGGCTCAGGATAGGATCGTAACACATGGCTACGAAACCGTTTTTCCGCCGCCGCAAGGTTTGCCCGTTCTCGGGCGCCAACGCTCCGGCGATCGACTACAAAGACACGCGCCTTCTGCAGCGCTACATCTCCGAGCGCGGCAAGATCGTGCCGGCCCGCATCACCGCCGTCTGTGCCAAGAAGCAGCGCGAACTCGCCACGGCGATCAAGCGCGCGCGTTTCCTGGCCCTTCTGCCCTATGCCGTGAAGTGAGGGGGCCGCGATGCAAGTGATCCTTCTCCAGCGCGTGGCCAAGCTCGGCCAGATGGGCGAGGTCGTGAACGTCAAGGACGGTTACGCCCGCAACTTCCTTCTGCCCCAGGGCAAGGCCCTGCGCGCGTCGGAGGCCAACATCGCCTCCTTCGCGGCCCGCAAGGCGCATCTCGAGGCCAACAACCTCGAAACCAAGCGCGAGGCGGAAGCGGTGGCGGCCAAGCTCGGCGGCCAGATCTTCGTGGTGATTCGCTCGGCCTCCGATGCCGGCGCGCTCTACGGCTCGGTCTCCGCACGCGACGCGGCGGATGCGGCGGCGGCGGCGGGTTTCACCGTCAACCGCGCCCAGGTCTCGCTCGACCGTCCGATCAAGGACCTCGGCATCCATTCGGTGACCGTGGTTCTCCACCCGGAAGTTTCGGTCTCGGTGCGGCTGAACGTCGCCCGTTCGGTCGAGGAAGCCGAACTGCAGGCTTCGGGCAAATCGATCCAGC
This sequence comes from uncultured Rhodobacterales bacterium, assembly GCA_964602115.1. Taxonomy (GTDB): domain Bacteria; phylum Pseudomonadota; class Alphaproteobacteria; order Rhodobacterales; family Rhodobacteraceae; genus JANOGU01. Next base: position 3,906 of record CAZRQN010000184.1, on the reverse strand, counting down.
AGCTGGCCGCCGAGGCCGAAGCTGCGGCCGATTTCGAGATCGCCGAGCTTTTCGACGACATCGGCCAGGCTGCGGCCGAAGCCTGAACCGCGAAACCTTTGCCTGGGGCCGCTCCGCCATGCGGGGCGGCCCTTTGCTTTGCGCCTCAGCCCGACAGCAACGCCCCGGCACGGTCGTAGAGCGCTTGGTCGAGCGCGATCCAGGGCGCGAAGATCTCCCGCGCCAGATCGTTGTCCACCGTCAGACCCAGGCGCTGTCCGGGGTTGTCGCGCACTTCCTCGCCGGCGGGATCGCGCTGGCCGAGATGGGCGGCCAGACGGGCGCGGAAGGCAGGCTGATCCTCGCACAGGCCCCAGACATCGCAGGCCAGCAGGTTGCGCAGGGCATTCTCCAGTTCCGCCTGTCCCGGCTTGCGGAAGTTGGCGCGCGGGTGGCCGGTGACCAGCATCCGCACCTGCATGTTGTCGAAGGCCATGAATTCGGTCTCGGCATCCACGGCATCGAACAGGCGCCGGAGATCGGCCCGTGCCGTGAAGTCGGTCTCTGCCAGAAGCCGGACCACGCGTGTCAGCACCGGCAGGGTCTGGCCGTCGGGCGGCAGGTCCTTGCCGTGGTTGAAGCGGTTGGTCCAGTTCACATGGCTGACCAGGCGCGCCCAGGGATCGCGCAGGATCGTGGCCCGTCCGTAGGCGGAGGTTCCGCGCATCGCGTCCCAGCGGCAGAGCGGAACGTGGCCTGAGACGCAGTCCAGCCGCAGCGTCGGCTCTGGCCCGCTCATCAGATGCGGAAGGCGGTATTCGGCATGGGCGATCATGTTGCGGTCGCCGTAGTGCGCGGCGAGCAGGCGGTTGATCGACGAGCCGGAGGTCTTGGGGATATGCAGGAAGAAGAGCGGCCGCAGCCGACCGGCCGGCTGAAAGCAAAGCGGGCGGGCATCGCCCGCCCCCTTGGTCGCGTCGCCCGCGCGGGGCGTTTCGGAAGCGGCAAGCCCGGCGGCCCAGCGGCGGAGCCGCCGCCGCATCCAGCCCAGGCCCGGCAGGCCCGCCACGCCCCTCTGCCCCTTACATTTCGTCCAGCGCGTCGATCGCTTTCTTCAGCGCGTCCTTGTCCACCTTCTTCTCGGTGACCTTGGCGCCGGCGACGATGTGATCGACGACCTTGTCCTCGAACAGCGGCGCGCGAAGCTGCTGCTGCATCTGCGCATTCTTCTGCACGAATTCGAAGAAGGCGCGCTCCTGCCCGGGATACTGGCGTGCGGCCTGGAGAACGGTCTGGGTCATCTCGGCATCGGTGACCACGATCTCGGCCTTGCGGCCGACCTCGGCAAGCAGGAGCCCCAGGCGCACGCGGCGCTCGGCGAGCGCCTTGTGCTCGTCGTTGGGCTCGATCGAGCCATGGTCATGCCCGTGATGGTCGGGGTTTTCCTCGTGCCACAGCTGGTGGGCGATCTGGTTGGCCTCGGCCTCGACCAGCGCCTCGGGCAGGTCGAACTTCACCATCCCGTCGAGCTGGTCGAGCAGCGCCCGTTTCAGCACCGCCCGCGCCGCGCCCTTGTATTCCGAGGCGATGCGCTCGGTGATCTGGGTCTTCAGCGCCTCCAGATCGGCGGCGCCGAATTTCTTCGCCAGTTCGTCGTCGATCTCCGCCGGCTTCGGCGCCTTGACCGCCTTGACCGTCACCGCGAAGGCGGCGGCCTTTCCGGCGAGATGCTTGGCCGAGTAGTCCTCCGGGAAGGTGACATTCACCGTCAGCTCCTCGCCGGCCTTGGCGCCGACGAGCTGGTCCTCGAAACCGGGGATGAAGCTCTTGGAGCCGAGGACCAGCGGATGATCCTCGCCCGCCCCGCCGTCAAAGGGCACGCCGTCGAGCGAGCCCTTGAAGTCGATCACCACCTGATCGCCGTCCTTGGCCTTGGACCCCTTCTTGCGGTCCTCGAAGCTTTTCGCGGTGCCGGCGAGGTTTTCCAGCGCTTCCTTCACCGATTCCTCGTCGGCTTCGACCACCAGACGGTCAAGCGCGACCGCAGCCGGATCGATTTCCGGGATCTCCGGCAGGGTCTCGTAGCTCATCTCGACGACGACATCGTCGCCTTCCTTCCAGGAGTCGCCGTTGGTCATGGCGATCTTGGGCTGCTGCGCCGGGCGGTCGCCGGAGGCGTCGAAATGCGCCTTCATCGCGCCGTCGATCACATCCTGCATCGCGTCGCCGAAAAGCCGGGCGCCGAACTGCTTCTTCAGCATCGCCAGCGGAACCTTGCCCTTGCGGAAACCCTTCAGCTCGACGCTCGGCTGGGCCTCGAGGAGCTTCTCCTGCACCTTGGCATCAAGCTCGGCGCCGCTGACCGTGATCTGGTAGCCGCGCTTGAGGCCTTCCTTGAGGGTCTCCTTGAGGTCCATGGGTCGTGTCCTTCGGTACTTGCGGCAGAGCGCAGGGAAAACGGAATGCCATCCGGTCCCGCAGGCCGGAGGCGTGATCGGGCGCCTTCTAGCAAAGGGCGCGGGCAGGCGCGAGGGGCTTTTCGACCGGATTGCGCCGGGCGGCCGTGGTGCGGGTGGAGGGACTTGAACCCCCATGCCTTGCGGCGCTGGAACCTAAATCCAGTGCGTCTGCCAGTTCCGCCACACCCGCCTGCGCGCCGCTCTAGCAAAAGCGCCGGCGGGGAGCGAGAGGGTTCGACGCCCCGGAATGAGCGCGTCGCAACCATCTTGTTGCCCAATTCGGCTGCAGAATCGTTCGCGCGAGCTCAGTCAGGGTTTGCCCCAGGGGATGCCGATGTCCATTGCGCCGCAGTCCGGTCCGAGCAGCCCTTCGCCCTTTGCCCTGGGAGGCTTCGCGCAAGGCTCGGAAATTCTCACCATGTCGGGAATCAAATCGGTCGAGGCGCTGGCCCCGGGCGAAAGGATCGTCACGCGCGGTGGCGCCAGGGTGTTGCGCAGCGTCAGCCACCGCACCGTCCCCGATGCGGCCCTGATCCGCGTCGCCGCCTCCGCCCTCGGCCACGACCGGCCGGAGGCGGACATGATCGTCGCCGCCGACCAGCCGATTCTGCTGCGCGACTGGCGCGCCAGGGCGCTGGCTGGGGAGGACCGGGCGCTGGTTGCCGCCGGACGTCTGGCCGATGGCGAATACATCCGGCACGAACCGCGCCGGGATGTCGAGCTTTACACGCTGCATTTCGACGGGCCGGCGGTGATCTATGCCCAGGGCCTGGAGCTTGCCTGCGCGACAGTCGTGGTCGCGGCCTGACCGGGCGGGGCAGGCAAAAGTCTTGAAGCAAGACTTTTGCAAATTCCTTGTTTCAAGGAATTTGCCTCGCGAGGCCGAGATCGCGGAAGACCTTCGGCAGCATCTCCGGCAGGTCCTCGGCAATCAGCCCCGGCCCGAAGGCGCGCGCGCAATCCACATGCAGCCAGGCCGCAGTGCAGGCGGCGTCGAACGGGTCGAAGCCCCGGGCAAGGAGCCCGGTGATGAACCCCGCCAGCACATCCCCCGACCCCGCCGTCGCCAGCCAGGGCGCAGCGCGGTCGTAGTGGGCGGAGTTGATCGCGGCCCGGCCGGAGGGATCGGCGATCACCGTGTCCGGTCCTTTGAAGAGCACCACGCAGCCGGCGCGCCTGGCGGCCTCCCGCGTCGCGTCCACCTTGGAATAGGCGGGGCCCTTCGTGGCAGGTCCCGCCAGCTTCGCGGCGATGTCGGGGAAGAGACGGGCGAATTCGCCGGCGTGGGGGGTGAGGATGCAAGCGGGGTGGAGGGCAGAGAAGAGGGCGGGGTCGCGGGAGAGGCAGGTGAGGGCGTCGGCGTCGAGGACGGTGGCCGATCGCTTTTCGCCCGGCGCCCCCCTCCCCCATCCCCTCCCCACGAGGGGGAGGGGAGGCGCGGGTGGCGCCGTCGCGTCCGAAACTCCGA
>CAZRQN010000183.1:0-5294 GCA_964602115.1 uncultured Rhodobacterales bacterium | reverse complement strand
TTCCCCGCCGTCCCGCCCGCGCTAGAAGCGCCGCCATGTCGCAGAACCCGCCCGATCTCCGCCCCGACCTTGCCCGTTCGCTGATCCCCGACACAAGGCGCGAGGGTCAGCCGACGATCGGCATGGTCTCGCTCGGCTGTCCCAAGGCGCTGGTGGACAGCGAGCGGATCCTCACCCGGCTCCGGGCCGAGGGTTATGCGATCTCGCCCGACTATCAGGGCGCCGAGGCGGTGATCGTCAACACCTGCGGCTTTCTCGACAGTGCCAAGGCCGAAAGCCTGGAGGCCATCGGCGAGGCGTTGCGCGAAAACGGCAAGGTCATCGTCACCGGCTGCCTGGGTGCGAATCCCGAATACATCACCGGCAGTCATCCCAAGGTGCTCGCCGTCACCGGGCCGCAGCAATACGAGGCGGTGCTCGATGCCGTCCATGCCGCCGTGCCGCCGGCGCCGGACCCGTTCATCGACCTGATCCCGCCGCAGGGGGTGAAGCTCACCCCCCGTCATTATTCCTATCTGAAGATCGCCGAGGGCTGCGACCACGCCTGCAGGTTCTGCATCATCCCCGACATGCGCGGTCGCCTGGTCTCGCGCCCTGCCCGGGCCGTGCTGCGCGAGGCGGAAAAGCTGGTGGCGGCCGGGGTGAAGGAGCTTCTGGTGATCAGCCAGGACACTTCCGCCTATGGCACCGACTGGAAGGGGCGTGAGGAGAAGTTCCCCATCACCTCGCTGGCCCGCGACCTCGGCTCCCTCGGCGCCTGGGTGCGGCTGCACTATGTCTATCCCTATCCCCATGTCAGCGAGATCATCCCCCTGATGGCGGAAGGGCATGTGCTGCCCTATCTCGACATCCCCTTCCAGCACGCCCATCCCGACACGCTGCGCCGCATGGCCCGGCCGGTGGCGGCGGAGCGTACGCTCGACCGCATCCGCGAATGGCGGAGGATCTGCCCCGAGATCACCCTGCGCTCGACCTTCATCGTCGGCTATCCCGGCGAGACCGAAGCCGAGTTCCAGACCCTGCTCGACTGGCTGGACGAGGCGCAGCTCGACCGGGTGGGATGCTTCCGCTACGAGAATGTCGAAGGTGCCCGCTCCAATGCCCTGCCGGACCATGTGCCGGAAGAGGTGAAGGAAGAGCGCTTCGCCCGCTTCATGGAAAAGGCCCAGGCGATTTCCGAGGCAAAGCTGGCCGCGAAGGTCGGCCAGCGCCTGCAGGTGATCGTCGATGAGGTGGACGCCGAAGGCGCAACCTGCCGCACCAGGGCTGATGCGCCAGAGATCGACGGCAACCTCTTCATCGACGAAGGATTCGAAGGTCTCGCCCCGGGCGACATCGTGACGGTCGAGGTGGAAGAGGCGGGCGAGTACGACCTCTGGGGACGGCAGGTCTGATCCTCCTCGCGGCTCCGCAACCCGGCGGCGCTCGGACTGAAGCGTCCCGCAGTGCGGCGGCGTGGCGGTCACGCCGGATCCGCTTCACCGCAGCCGGGGAACCTGCTGTCCGGCCCGCACCCCGATCGCGCATTGCTCCTTCCCGACCGGGCGGTCTAACATTCCGGCCTTCCACCACAGGCCGAAGGATGACCCCATGCTGTTTCTCACCCTCACCGACACTCAAGGTTCCCGCCTTCAGGTCAACGCCGCCCGATTCGCCTGGTTCGGCCCGGAAAAGGGAAGCAAGGGCACGCTCATCACCTTCGCCGTCCGCGACGAAGGCGGGATGCTGTCGCTTCGGGTGCAGGAATCGCCCGACGACATCTTCGCCCAGATCAACGCCAAGCTGCGCAAGTAGGTCTGTCCGCCGGTCCGCCGTCGGCGCGGCGACCGGCGACGGGTTTCAGGCGGCTGCGGACAGGAAGGCGTCGAGATCCTCCAGCCGGTCCTGACCCCAGAACCGCTGCTCGCCCACGAGATAGAACGGCGCGCCGAAGACGCCGCGCAGGACCGCATCCTCCAGGTTGGCGGCATAGGTCTCGGCTGCCGCCAGCATGTAGCGGTCGGCCACGCCGGGATCGAAACCATGCGCCGCCAGCAGCGCGGCGATCACGTCGAGATCCGAGATGTCGCGCTCCTCGGCCCAGACCGCGCGCAGAATGCCACCCACCAGCCCGTGCAGGTCGCCGCCTCCCGCCTTCTGCGCCGCGATGATCGCATAGGAGGCCGGCGCGGCATTGGCGCCGGCGAACATCGGCCGCAGGTTCATCTTCAGCCCCAGCCGTTCGGACCGGCGGCGCAGGTCCTGCAGCCGGTATTCCTGCCGGCTGGGGTGGCGCTCGGCCACCGGCCTGCCGCCGGTGCGGGCATAGAGCCCGGCCATATCGACCGGCCGATAGACCACCTCGGCCCCGTGCCGCGCCGCAAGCGCGGGAAAGTCGCGGCTGGCGAGATAGGAATAGGACGAGACGGGCGAAATGAAACAGTCGATGCGCAGCACGGAGGACTCCTCGGGTTTGTCGCCAGCCTAGCCCGATGCTACAGGGGCGCCAACCGAATCCCCGGAGCCGCCATGCCTGCCGCCACCGAACCCAAGCTGATTTCCGGCAATGCCAACCTGACCCTCGCCCGCGCCATCGCCCGGCGGATGTCCATGCACCGGGGGATGCAGGTCAGCCTCGTCGATGCCCGCGTCGAGCGGTTCAACGACCAGGAGATCTTCGTCGAGGTCTTCGAGAATGTCCGGGGCGAGGACATGTACATCATCCAGCCGACCTCGAACCCGGCCAACGACAACCTGATGGAGCTTCTGATCATCGCCGATGCGCTGCGCCGCTCCTCGGCGGCGCGGATCACCGCCGTGATCCCCTATTTCGGCTATGCCCGCCAGGACCGCCGCGCCAAGGCCCGCACGCCGATCTCGGCCAAGCTGGTCGCCAATCTCATCACCCAGGCGGGGGTGGACCGGGTGCTGACACTCGACCTGCACGCCGCGCAGATCCAGGGCTTCTTCGACATCCCGGTGGACAACCTCTATGCCGCGCCGATCTTCGCCCTCGACATCGAGCACCAGTTCAAGGGCCGGATGGACAACCTGATGGTCGTCTCCCCCGATGTCGGCGGCGTGGCGCGGGCGCGGGAACTGGCCAAGCGGATCAACGCGCCGCTCGCCATCGTGGACAAGCGCCGCGAAAAGGCCGGGGAAGTGGCGGAGATGACGGTGATCGGCGAGGTCAAGGGCAAGACCTGCCTGATCGTCGATGACATCTGCGACACCGCCGGAACCCTGTGCAAGGCGGCCGAGGTCCTGCTCGCCGCCGGCGCGGTGGAGGTCCACAGCTACATTACCCACGGCGTGCTCAGCGGCCCGGCGGTGGAGCGGGTGGGCAAGTCGGTGATGAAGTCGCTGGTCATCACCGACTCGATCGAACCCACCGACAGCGTGCGAAACGCCAGCAACATCCGCATCGTCCCCACCGCCCCGATCTTCGCCCAGGCGATCCTCAACATCTGGAACGGCACCTCGGTGTCCTCGCTGTTCGAGACCGAGTCCCTGATGCCGATCTACGAGGGGTTGTACCTCAGGAATTGAGAAGACCCGCCCCGGCCTCGAGCCGGGGCCTCTGGCCCTCCGCCAGATGCCGGTGAGAATCGAGGCCCCGGGTCAGGCCCGGGGCAGGGTCGCACTGCCCTCAGCCGTAATGCCCCACCGGCGTCCCGGCCAGCGCGCCCATGTTGAACAGGCCGCGCGCGGTGATCGAGGGGGTGACGATATGGGCCTTGTTGCCCATCCCCATCAGGATCGGCCCGACCTCCAGCGCATTGGCCCGCAGCTTCAGGATGTTGCGCACCCCTGACGCCGCGTCGGAACTGGCGAGGATCAGCACATTGGCCGCCCCTTTCAGTCGCCCGCCGGGCAGCAGCCGCTCGCGCAGCCCCTCGTCCAGCGCCGCATCCACCTGCATCTCGCCCTCATAGGCGAAATCGACCTCGCGTTCGTCGAGCATCTCCATCGCCGCCCGCATGGTCCGCCCCGAGCCGCAGTCGAGATTGCCGAACTGCGACGAGCAGCACAGCGCGATCTTGGGCTCCACCCCGAAGCGCCGCACATGGCGGGCGGCGGCCAGCGCGGTCTCGGCCACCTGCTCGGGCGTCGGCTCGGCATGGACCTGGGTATCGGCGATGAACAGCGGCCCGTCCTCCAGGATCATCAGGCTCAGCGCGCCCACGGGATGCAGCCCGTCGCGCGCCAGCACCTCGCGGATGTAACGCAGGTGCCAGAGATACTGGCCGAAAGTGCCGCAGATCAGGCTCTCCGCCTCACCCCGGTGGACCATCACCGCGCCGATCGCCGTGGTGTTGGTGCGCATGATCGTCCGCGCCAGTTCCGGCGTCACCCCGCGCCGCGCCATCACCCCGGCATAGGTCTCCCAGTAGTCGCGATAGCGTCGGTCATTCTCGGGATCGACGATGTCGAAGTCGCGCCCCGGGCGGATCGGCAGGCCGGCGCGTTCGCAGCGCGCCTCCACCACTTCCGGCCGCCCGATCAGGATCGGCTTGTCGGTCGTCTCCTCGATCATCGCATTGGCCGCCCGCAGCACGCGCTCGTCCTCGCCCTCGGCAAAGACGATGCGCCGGTCGGCGAGCTTGGAGGCCTCGAACACCGGCCGCAGGATCAGCGCCGAGCGGAAGACCGAGCCGGCCAGCCGCTGGCGATAGGCGTCGAGATCGGCGATCGGCCGCGTCGCCACCCCGGTCTCCATCGCCGCCTTGGCCACGGCCGAGGCGACGGTGGCGATCAGGCGCGGGTCAAAGGGCTTGGGGATCAGATAGTCGGCGCCGAAGGTCAGCTTCTCGCCCTGATAGGCCGCCGCCGCCTCGGCGCTGGTCGTGGCCCGGGCGAGACCGGCGATGCCCTCGATGCAGGCAAGCTCCATCTCGTCGTTGATCGTCGTCGCCCCCACGTCCAGCGCGCCGCGGAAGATGAAGGGGAAGCACAGGACGTTGTTCACCTGGTTGGGATAGTCCGACCGCCCGGTGGCGATGATCGCCCCGGGTGCGGCCGCCCGCGCCGCCTCGGGCATGATCTCGGGCGTCGGATTGGCCAGCGCGAAGATGATCGGCTTCGGCGCCATCATCGCCACCATCTCCGGCGTCAGCACGCCCGGCCCGGAGAGGCCGAGGAACATGTCCGCCCCGCCGATCACCTCGGCCAGCGTCCGCGCTGCGGTCTTCTGGGCATAGGCGGCCTTCTGCGGGTTCATGTCCTCCGCCCGGCCCTCATAAACCACGCCATGGATGTCGCAGAGCCAGACGTTCTCGCGCCGCACGCCCAGTTTCAGCAGCATGTTCAGGCAG
>CAZRQN010000182.1:0-5350 GCA_964602115.1 uncultured Rhodobacterales bacterium | reverse complement strand
ATCCAATCCTTACCGACTCAGCGTAACCATTTGGAATCACGTCATGAAAAATATGTCCCACCGTGTGACGCCCGGCATCTCCACCTGAAGCGGGGACGAAGGGCGCCGGCGCAGTTCCTGCAACTTCCCCTTTTCCCCTGGCCCGAAATCCTCCACCCTGCCCTGACCAATGGGAGGGAGCCGATGAAGGACCTTGCCGCAGCCCCGTCGCCGGCCGAGGAACTCGCCGCCAATGTCGCGGTTCCCTTCGAACAGGCCCGCGCCATGCCGAAGTCGGTCTATACCTCGCCGGAGTTCCTGGCGCTGGAACAGGAGCGCATCTTCTCCCGCGACTGGCTCTGCGCCGGAAGGGCCGAGGCCCTGCCGGAACCCGGCGACTACATGACGATGAAGATCGCGGGAGAGCCGGTGATCGTCCTGCGCGACCGCGAGGGCGTGATCCGCGCGATGTCCAACGTCTGCCGCCACCGGATGTCCACCTTGCTCGAAGGGCGGGGCAATACCCGGTCCATCGTCTGCTCCTACCACGCCTGGACCTACAACCTCGACGGCAGCCTGCGCGGCGCCCCGGCGATGGCCCGCAACGAGGGCTTCGACCGCGCGGCGATCTGCCTGCCCCAGGTGCGCTGCGAAGTCTGGCAGGGCTGGATCATGGTGACGCTCAACCCCGAAGCCCCGCCCCCGGCCGAGGCGCTGAAGGATGTCGATGCGCTGGTGGGCTATCTCGACATGTCGAGCTACCGCGAGACCTTCCGGCAGGAGTTCCGCTGGGCCACCAACTGGAAGGTGCTGGCCGAGAACTTCATGGAGAGCTACCACCTGCCGGTCTGCCACCAGGGCACGATCGGCGGCACGGTGGATCTCAACCTGATGACCTGCCCGGAGGGCTTTCCCGCCTTCAACTACCACTGGATCGTCAAGAACGACTCACTGCCGCTGACCCTGGCCCATCCCTCGAACACCACGCTCCAGGGCGACCAGCGGCGGATCACCTGGCTCCTGTCGATCTATCCCTCGCTCCTGATCACCCTGACGCCGGGCTATTTCTGGTACCTGTCGCTGACGCCCGACGGGCCGGGGCAGGTGAATGTGCTCTACGGCGGCGGCATGTCGGCCGACTGGGTGGCCGACCCGCAGGCGGAGAAGCATCTCGAAAGCCTGCGCCTCCTGCTCGACAAGGTGAACGAGGAGGACAAGGGCTGCACCGAGCGGGTCTATCAGGGCCTGTGCGCCGGGCTGGCCGCGCCGGGACCGCTCAGCCATCTGGAGCGGCCGAACTTCGAGTTCGCGCAGTGGATCGCCCGGCGGGTGGCGGGCTAGGCGGGCGGACGCGATGCGCAGGCTCTTCGATCTTTCGCGCTATCCGGCCCTCGTGGTCTTCCTGTTCATGGCCATCTGCGCCACGGTCCTGGCCTGGATGTCCTTCGGCCTGCTGCATCTGGCGATGGCGAATGCCGAATTCCTCCTCACCTATCGGCTCATGGCGCTGAAGGACGGCGGGTTGCTCCAGACACTCGAACTGGCCGGGCGCGGTCTGGTCGCGCTCGTCGCCTATCTCGGACTGAAGGGCTGCGAGAGCGAACTCATCACCCGCTGGCGCGGCCCCAAGCGCTGACCATGGCGGCCCAGCCGGCAGTTGCCGCCGCGCCGGCACAGGTGCATCCTTCCTTCGCCCATCCGCAGGAGGAACCCATGCGCGCGCTTGCCCTCTGCCTCGCCCTCTATTCCGTGCCTGCCCAGGCCGAAGATGTCTGGATGACGGTTCCCGACCCCCGTCCGATGCCGGCGGCGGCCTCTTCCGGCATGGCGCCGGTGAACGGGATCGAGATGTATTATGCGACTTACGGCGCCGGTGATCCGGTGCTGCTGATCCATGGCGGCCTTGGCCATGCCGATCTCTGGGCCAGTCAAGTGACCGACCTGATGACGGATCACCTCGTCATCGTTGCCGACAGCCGCGGACATGGGCGGTCAACCCGGGATGCGCAGCCCTTTGGCTACGACCTGATGATGGAGGATTATGTCGCCCTGTTGGACTACTTGCGGATCGACAAGGTTGACATTGTCGGCTGGTCCGACGGCGGGATCATCGGTCTCGACATGGCGATGAAGCACCCCGGACATGTGAACCGCCTTTTCGCCCATGCGGCCAATATCACCGTCGATGGCGTGGACCCGGCGGTGGGCGAGAACGCGGTCTTCGGTGCCTATATCGGCAAGATGGCCGGCGACTACGCGCGGATGTCGCCGACCCCGGGAGAGTTCGAGGCTTTCGTGGCCCAGATCTCCGAAATGTGGATGTCGCAGCCGAACTGGCCGGATGCCGATGTGGCGAAGATCGCGGTGCCGACCACGATCGTCGTCGGCGAGCATGACGAGGCGATCAGGCGTGCGCATACCGAAAAGATCGCGGCGCTGATCCCCGGGGCGAAACTGGTCATCCTGCCCGGTGTCAGCCATTTCGCCATGTTGCAGGACCCGGTCGGCTACGATGCCGCCATCCGGGCGGCGATGCCGTGACCTTCTCGCTTGTTGCCCGCTGCCCTGAAACGGGCATGTTCGGCATGGTGATCTCCTCCTCCTCCCCCGCCGTGGCGGCGCGCTGCGCGCATGTGCGGGCGGGGGTGGGGGCGGTGGCGAGCCAGAATATCACCGACCCTTCGCTCGGCCCGCTGATCCTCGATGCGATGGAAGGCGGGGCGGGCGCGGGCGAGGCGGTGGCGCAGGTGATGGGCGGGCGTGACTTCGCCAGTTTCCGCCAGATCGTGGCGGTGGACCGCAGCGGCGCGACGGCGCTGTGGTCGGCGGCGCAGGTGCTGGGCATCTGGGGCGAGGCCTGGGGCAGGGATTGCGCCGCCGCCGGCAATCTTCTGGCCAACCGCGAGGTGCCCGCCGCCATGGTCGCGGGATACGAGGCGGCCGCCGGTCCTTTCGGCGACCGGCTGATGGCGGCGCTGAGGGCCGGACGGGATGCGGGGGGAGAAGCGGGGCCGTTACATTCGGCAGGGATCAAGGTCGCCCATCGCCTCGCCTGGCCAAGGGTCGATCTGCGCTGCGACTGGATCGACGATGGCTGCCCGGTCGAGGCGGTGGCGCGCGCCTGGGCGGTCTATGCCCCGCAGGCCTCGGCCTATGTCCAGCGTGCCGAGGATCCGACGCAGGCCCCGTCCTACGGCGTGCCGGGCGATCCGTGACCGGCCAACCCGTCCCGGGCCTGACCCGGGAAGGTTCTCCTGTTCCTCCTCGGGCACGTCATGCCCAGCGGCCGTTCAGGCGGCAGCGGGCCGCCGGATCAGCGGCGCGGCTTCGATCACCAGCGGCCGCAGCCCCTCGCCCCCGGTGTCGATCACCGCGAAGAGGTGGTTGCGCATCCGGGGTTCCCAGAAGTCGTTGATATGCGCCGCGAGGCCGGTCCGGCCCTCCTCATGGGGCTTGGACTCCATGAATTTCGCGATCTGGTTGGCCATGTAGATCAGCTTTTCATGCGACATGGGGGCGAGCCTCGGTCAGAACGCGGTCAGGATGAGTGAAAAGGTCAAAGCGGTCGGCGCGGATCAGCGCCGCCACGGTGATGCCGGTCCGCTCGGCCAGGTCGAGCGCGGCGGCGGTGGGGGCGGAGACGGACAGGACCGCCGGAACGCCGAGCGCCGCCACTTTCTGCACCAGGTCGAGCGACAGGCGGCTGGTCAGCACCACGGCGCCGCTGGAGGGCGCGATGCCGGCGGCGATCAGGGCGCCGGCGAGCTTGTCGAGCGCGTTGTGGCGGCCGACATCCTCGCGCGCCGCGACGATGCCCTGGCCCGGCACGAAGAAGGCCGCCGCATGGGCGGCGCGGGTAACGTCGTGAAGGGGCTGGCGTCCGGTGAGCGCCTGCGCCGCGCCGAGGATCTCCGCCGGGGTCAGGCGCAGCGGTGCATCCACCCGGGGCAGGGTGCGGGTGGCGGCCTCCAGGCTCTCGATGCCGCAGAGGCCGCAGCCGACCGGCCCGACCATGCCGCGCCGGCGCTCGGCCACCCGGGCCGCTGCCTCGGGCTTGAGCCAGATGCGCAGGTCGATGCCCTGCGCCGCGTCCTCGATCTCGACGCTCGCGATCTCCTCCGGGGTGGCGATTCCCTCGCTGACGGTGAAGCCGCGCGCGAAGTCGTCGAGATCGGCCGGCGTCGCCATCATCACCGCCGTGGTGGTGCCGTTGTGGCTGAGTGCCACCGCCACTTCCTCGGGCAGCTCGCGCGCCTCGGCCTGCGCGCCCGACAGCGTCACCCGCCGCGCGACAAAGGGGCGGTGGGTGCGCATCACTCGGCCGCGAGGATGCGCCGCGCGCGGGTGGCCTGGGCCTCGTAGTCCTGCTGCCATTCGGACGGGCCGTTGGACAGCCCGACCTGCACCGCCGTCACCTTGTATTCGGGGCAATTGGTGGCCCAGTCCGAATAGTCGGTGGTGATGACATTGGCCTGCGTCGTGGGGTGGTGGAAGGTCGTATAGACCACACCGGGCGACACGCGGTCGGTGATCCTGGCCCGCAGCGTCGTCTCGCCCGAACGCGAGGCCAGCCGTACCCAGCCGCCATCGCGCACCCCCCGGGTCTCGGCGTCGTGGGGATGGATTTCGAGCACGTCCTCGTCATGCCAGACCACGTTCTCGGTCCGCCGGGTCTGCGCGCCGACGTTGTACTGGCTGAGGATGCGGCCGGTGGTCAGCAGCAGCGGGAAGCGCGGGCCGGTGCGCTCGTCGGTCGCGACATATTCGGTGCGGATGAACTTGCCCTTGCCGCGCACGAAGCCGTCGACGTGCATGATCGGCGTGCCTTCAGGCGCCTTCTCGTTGCACGGCCACTGCACCGAGCCCATCTCGTCCAGAAGGTCGTAGGAGACGAGCTTGAACGACGGCGTCGTCAGCGCGATCTCGTCCATCACCTGCGAGGGATGCGTGTAGTTCCAGGAAAGCCCCATCGCCTGGGCAAGGCGCTGCGTCACCTCCCAGTCGGCGAGGCCGTTCTTCGGCGCCATCACCTTGCGCACGCGGTTGATGCGCCGCTCGGCATTGGTGAAGGTGCCGTCCTTTTCGAGGAAGGACGAGCCCGGCAGGAAGACATGGGCGTAGTTCGCGGTCTCGTTGAGGAAGAGGTCGTGGACGATGACGCAATCCATCGCCGCCAGGCCCGCCGCGACGTGCTTGGTGTAGGGATCGGACTGCAGGATGTCCTCGCCCTGGCAGTACAGGCCCTTGAACGTGCCCTCGACGGCGGCATCGAGCATGTTGGGGATGCGCAGGCCGGGCTCGGCGTCGATCTCGACGCCCCAGAGGTTTTCGTAGATCGCGAGCACGCCCTCGTTCTTCACATGCCGGTAGC
>CAZRQN010000181.1:0-5479 GCA_964602115.1 uncultured Rhodobacterales bacterium | reverse complement strand
CGTGGAGCAGAAGAAGCAGATCGTCATCTCCGCCGACCGCGCCCCGGGCGAGATCAAGGATCTCGAGGAGCGGGTGAAGTCCCGCCTGCAATGCGGCCTGGTGGTGGACCTGCATCCGACCGATTACGAACTTCGGCTCGGCATCCTGCACCAGAAGGTCGATTTCTACCGCGCCGAGCATCCCGATCTCGGCATCGCGCCGGGGGTGCTGGAATTCCTCGCCCACCGGATCACCACCAATGTCCGCGTGCTGGAAGGGGCGCTGCAGCGGCTCTTCGCCTTCGCCTCGCTGGTCGGGCGGCGGATCGACCTCGACCTCGCCGCCGACTGCCTGGCCGATATCCTGCGCGCCTCCGACCGCAAGGTCACGGTGGAGGAGATTCTGCGCCGGGTATCGGAACACTACAACGTCCGCCTCTCCGACCTCACCGGCTCCAAACGCCTGCGCACCATCGCCCGGCCGCGCCAGGTGGCGATGTATCTCGCCAAGCAGCTCACCACCCGCTCGCTCCCCGACATCGGCCGCCGCATCGGCGGGCGCGACCACACCACGGTGATGCATGGGGTCAAACGGATCGAAGAGCTCTGCGCCATCGACAGCCAGCTCGCCGACGACATCCAGATGCTGAAGCGCATCCTGCAGGGGTGACACCCCGCCATCCGGCGGATGGCGTCCCGGGCCGGGTTCAGCGAGAACCGGCCCTATGGATCAGCGCCGCCACCTCCGCCCGCCGCCGCAGCCCGAGGGCGCGCAGCACCGCCGCGACATGGTCCTTGGCGGTGGCCGGCGAGATCCCGAGGTCCCGGGCGATTTCCTTGTTGGTTCGGCCGCTGGCCAGCCCCCGCGCCACCGCTTCCTGACGGGGCGTCAGTCCGGGCAGCCTTGCCGGTCCGCTGCGCGGGCGCAGCACGACCAGCGGGGCGCCCAATGCCTCGGTGGCGGTGAAGTCCACGGCCACGTCCATCCCCTCGGCCGTCAGGCGGGTCAATGGTGCCAGCGCCGCCCAGCCGGCGGTATCGCCGCGCGCCAGCCCCTCCACCGCTTCCGCCAGCCGCGCCAGACCCTCGGCCTTCAGCAAGGAGCCCTCCGTCCGTGTCCGTGATTCCCGTCGAAATTGCGAATTTCTTCTCTGCCATGCAAGCCGGCCGCGCTGCCGCCGCCGAGATGGAGGCGGCCTTCGCCGAGAACGCCGTCTATTCCGAGCCCTTCACCGGCAGCCAGCGCCGCCATGAAGGCCGCCGCGCCATCCTTGCTGCCCTGGCACAGGGCTGGGAGACGCCCCTGCCTGACATGTGCATCCGCATCGACCATGCCGAAACCGCCGGCGCGGAAATCGTGGTGCGCTGGACCTGCCTGTCTCCGGCGCTTCCCGGCGGCAGGGGCAGCGGCACCAACCGCTTCCGCATGACCGCCGGCGGCCTGATCGCCGAACTGGTCACCACGCTCGACATGGGAGGGCGGGAATGAGCGGCGGCGAGGTGGACGGCTGGTTCGCAGGCTACGACAACCCGCAGAAGGACCTGATGCAGGCGGTGCGCCGGACCATCCTCGCCGCCGATCCGCGTATCGGCGAAACGGTGAAATGGCAGGCCCCGACCTTCACCTACAAGGGCAACATCGCCTCCTTCTTCCCCAAGGCCCGGGCGCATGTCAGCCTGATGTTCCACAAGGGCGCGCTGATCCCGGGCCAGTTCGCCGGCCTTGAGGGCGAAGGCCCAGAGGCGCGGACCTTCAAGGTCGCCTCGGCGGCGGAGCTTGACGCCCGGGCAGGGGAACTGGCCGCCATCGTCCGCGCCTGGTGCGACTGGCGCGACGGGCCGTAGGGCGGGGTTCACCCCGCCGCCGGCCCGATTCGGCGCCCGAAGGTTAACGCGGCGCGCCCGTTGCGCTGTCGGGACGGATGCCAGACGCAAAACCGACGCGCGCGGGACGCGGGACCGACGGGGGCCGGCAACGGGGCGCGGCCGGTAAACGTCGCGCCCGTCTCGGCTTTTCCCGGCGCAACGCCGGCCGGGGTGGCGTCGGGCGCCGTTCCGCGCTACCTCAGGCAGCGAACGCCCTGAAATCCCTGCCGATGCAACAGCTTCCGCCCCTCACCCTTTACCTTGCCGCGCCGCGCGGGTTCTGCGCCGGGGTGGACCGGGCCATCCGCATCGTCGAGATGGCGCTCACCAAATGGGGGGCGCCGGTCTATGTCCGCCACGAGATCGTCCACAACCGCTATGTCGTCGAGGACCTGAAGGCCAAAGGCGCTGTTTTCGTTGAGGAACTTGACGAAGTGCCGGACGACCGGCCGGTGGTCTTCTCCGCCCATGGCGTGCCGAAATCGGTCCCGGCCGAAGCGGCGCGGCGGCGGATGATCGCGGTGGACGCGACCTGCCCGCTGGTGACCAAGGTCCATTCCGAGGCCTCGCGCCATCACGAACAGGGCCGGCAGATGGTGATGATCGGCCATGCCGGCCACCCGGAAGTCATTGGCACGATGGGACAATTGCCGGAAGGCGAGGTCCTTCTGGTCGAGACCCCCGCCGATGTCGCCGGCCTTGTCGTGCGCGATCCCGGGCGGCTGGCCTTCATCACCCAGACCACGCTCTCGGTCGATGACACGGCGCAGGTGGTGGCGACGCTGAGGGCGCGGTTCCCGGGGATCGTCGGCCCGGGGCGCGAGGACATCTGCTACGCCACGACCAACCGCCAGGCGGCGGTGAAGGCGGTGGCGCCGAAGATCGACGCGCTTCTCGTCATCGGCGCGCCGAATTCGTCGAATTCCCAACGGCTTGTCGAGGTCGGCCGGGCGGCGGGCTGCGCCTATGCCCAGCTTGTCCAGCGCGCCGCCGAGATCGACTGGCGGGCGCTGTCCGGCATCCGCAGCATCGGCATCACCGCCGGCGCCAGCGCGCCGGAGGTTCTGGTGAGCGAAGTCGTCGATGCCTTCCGGGAACGCTTCGCGGTGACAGTGGAGCCGGTGGTGACTGCCGAGGAGACTGTCGAATTCAAGGTGCCGCGCCTCCTGCGCGAGCCGGCCTGAAACGGAACGGACCGGATGCGCACCGCCACCCCCCTCGCCCTCGCGGCAATCTTCCTGGGTGCCGCTCCGACGGTCGCAGAGCCGCTGGCCTGGCTGCGCAGCGACAATGGCGCGCTGCCGCCGCCCTATCGCCGCGACCTGCTCCTGACCATCGAGGCGGATCTCTCGGTCAGGCTCCGCGCCTGCCGGGGCTATGACGAGGCGACATGCGAGGATATCGCCGGTCGCACCACGCCCGAGGCACTGGCCGCCATCACAGCGGTTGCGCTTGATCTCGAACTATCCGGCAAGCCGCTGGCAGAGGAGGAAAATCCCCCGGTCGGCGGCGGCTCGGCCTCTGGCGAACTGCGTCTGGACGGTGTGGCGATCCCGCTGCCCGCCCATGTCGTGCCGGAGGATTCGCTGCGCAAGTCCGCGATCGTCGCCGTCCTGCGCGCCGCAGTTCCCGCCGCGCTGACCGCCGAAGCCGAGAGGCTGATGAACGAATGACCGGGCGTCCGTCATGACCGTCATCCTCCACGCCTTCACCGACGGCGCCTGTTCAGGCAATCCCGGTCCTGGCGGCTGGGGCGTGCTCCTGCAGGCCCATGAGGACGGAAAGCTGGTGCGCGAGCGCGAGCTGAAGGGCGGCGAGGGAGAGACCACCAACAACCGGATGGAACTGATGGCCGCGATCAGTGCGCTGGAGGCGCTGCGGCGGCCGACCACCATCACCCTCGTCACCGACAGCGCCTATGTGAAGAACGGCGTCACCGGCTGGATCCATGGCTGGAAGCGCAACGGCTGGCGCACCTCGGATGGCAAACCTGTCAAGAATGTCGAGCTGTGGCAAAGGCTTGATACCGCCCAGGCGCGCCATCGCGTCACCTGGGAATGGATCAAGGGCCATGCCGGCCATGCCGAGAACGAACGCGCCGACCAGCTTGCGCGCGAGGGCATGGCGCCGTTCAAGCCGGCGCGGGCGGGCTGAGGCGGCCGGTTCTCACGGGATCTGGCCTCGAGGCCTCTGTGCGCCGCCACAGGAAGGCGTCGAGGATTGCGGCCGCACGCAGCGACCCCGCCACCCTGGCCCCGGTACTCTGGCCTCGGGACGCTGGCCTCGGGACTCTGGCCCCGGGACCCACACTGCAGGGCCGGTGGCCCGGCTGCCCCGAGAGTGTCTCCGGCCAGGTGCGGGCTGTCGGCCTTGGCGTCAGATCTCCCGGCCGGCACAGACCATGGCCTCCGCAATGCGCGCGAAGTCGGCGGCTCCGATCTTCACCAGCCCGAAGCGGAACGGAGCGCCCCAATTGGTCTTCCCGCGCGTGAGGTCGAGCACCTCGAGCAGCGGCAGGATCTGCGCCGGCCGGGCCGCGAACCAGGCGACATCGCGGCGGAAGGGGACGAAACCGCCGCCCAGGTCGAAGGAATAGGCGTCGCCTTCCCGCAGCCGGCCGATGGCGGTGAACATCCGGCACGGCTCCCGCCCGCCAAAGACGGCGACCGGTGAGTAATAGACTACGCCATCCCCCGGCTTCATCCGGCGCAGCGGTGCGCATTTTCCGTGACAGAGCTGCATGAAGCCGCCTTCCAGCCCCCGCGCAACGTGGTTGGCGGAGGCCACGCCGATCCAGTGATCCGGCTGCGCGGCAGAAGGGAAAGCGAAAGCCTGGGCGGACTGGGTGTTCATCGGTACCTCCGTCCTGCGTCTGTCGCAGACCGCTCCTGACAGTATGTGTCAGCAAGGCAAGGCGATGAACGCCAGTCGGCGTGAGGGCGGGTCGCGCCAAACCCTTGATCCACGGGCCCGCTTCGCCCATGATCCCCCCATGGCCCGCCCCCGGACGCTTCCCGACGCCGAGGTTTTCGCTGCGATCCGCGCCCTTCTGGAGGAAGGCGGGGAGAAAGCGGTGGCCTTCGGTTCGGTCGCCCGGGCCACTGGCCTCGCCGCGCCGACGCTGGCCCAGCGCTACGGCTCGGTCGAGGGCATGCTGACGGCGGCGCTGCTCGATGCCTGGACCCTTCTGGAGACCCGGCTGGAGGAGCTTTCGGCAACCGCGGAACCCGGGCCGAAGGGCGTGCAGGCGATCCTCAAGGGCCTTCCGCCCGGCCCCGCCTCCCATCTGCGCAGCGCTGTGCTGCGCGACCGTGCAGCGGCGTTCCGCGCCCGGGTCGAGGCGGCAATTTCCACCCGGCTGGGCAGCGGCAACAAATCGCGCGAGGCCGCCGCCATGCTCTTCGCCGCCTGGCAGGGACAGGCGCTCTGGCTTGCGGCGGGGGGAAAAGGGTTCAAGACCAAGGATCTGGTCAGACGCCTCGGCTGACCACCCGGACCTCGACAGGGCGTGCCGGCCGATTCCCCCATCACCTTCCCCTCCCGCCCACTGTCGCGGCCCGAAGGGGGCCGCTCCGCCGGTTGGGGGGAGGAGCGGCGGGCTCGACCCCGCCCAGGGGCGGGGGCGCTCGCCCGC
>CAZRQN010000180.1:0-5510 GCA_964602115.1 uncultured Rhodobacterales bacterium | reverse complement strand
GGGGGGCCGGTGGCCCCCCTTTGCCTGGTCCCGCGCGGCGCAGCCGCGCGGGAGGGATGCTCAGGTCCGGTCTGCCGCAGTCATGGTTGCGGCAACAGCGCGCGACCAGCGGGCGTATTTGGCCGCGCGCGTCGCGCCATCCATTCCGGGCGTGAAGCGGCGGTCGAGGGCCCAGCTTTGCGCGAAGCTGTCCGGCCCGTCCACCACGCCCGCCTGCATTGCCGCCAGGAAAGCCGCGCCGAGTGCGGTGGTTTCCGTCACAACCGGCCGGTCCACCGGCGCACCGAGGATGTCGGCGAGGAACTGCATCGCCCAGTCCGAGGCCGTCATCCCGCCATCGACGCGCAGAACGCCCTCGGCCGCCGCACCCCAGTCCGCCCGCATGGCTTCCAGCAGGTCGCGCGTCTGGTAGCCCACGCTCTCCAGCGCCGCGCGGGCGAATTCCGCCGGGCCGGAATTGCGCGTCAGGCCGAAGATCGCGCCCCGGCAGTCCGGCCGCCAATAGGGGGCGCCGAGGCCGGTGAAGGCGGGGACCAGCACCACCTCCTGCGTCGGATCAGCAGATTCGGCCAGCGCGCGGGTCTCTCCGGCGGCAGAGATGATCTTCAGCCCGTCGCGCAGCCACTGCACCACGGCGCCGGCGATGAAGATCGAGCCCTCCAGCGCATAGGTCGTCCTGCCCGAGAGGCGATAGGCGATCGTGGTCAGGAGCCGGTTTTTCGACGGCACCAGATCCGTCCCGGTGTTCAGCAGCGCAAAACAGCCGGTGCCATAGGTGGATTTCATCATTCCCGGGGCAAAGCAGGCCTGGCCGACCGTCGCCGCCTGCTGGTCGCCCGCCACGCCCAGGATCGGAATGGCCGCACCGTAAAGCGCGGGGTCGGTCGTGCCGTAGTCGGCGGCGCAGTCGCGCACCTCCGGAAGCATTGCCATGGGGACGCGCAACGCCTTGCACAGGTCGGCGTCCCAGGCTCCGGTGGCGATGTTGTAGAGCATGGTGCGCGAGGCGTTGGTCGCGTCGGTCGCATGAACCCGGCCGCCGGTCAGCTTCCAGATCAGGAAGGTATCGACCGTGCCGAACAGAAGCTCGCCGCGCTCCGCCCGCGCCCGGGCGCCCTCCACATGGTCGAGAAGCCAGGCGACCTTGGTGCCGGAGAAATAGGGGTCGAGCAGCAGCCCGGTCCGCGCCGTGACCATCGGCTCCAGCCCCTCGGCCTTCATCCGGGCGCAGGTGTCGGCGGTGCGCCGGTCCTGCCAGACGATGGCGCGGTGGATCGGCTGGCCAGTGGCACGATCCCAGACAATGGCCGTCTCGCGCTGGTTGGTGATGCCGATGGCGGCAAAGTCCGATGCTTCGAGTCCCGCCCGCGCGATCGCCGAGCGCGCTGTGCCAACCACGGTGGACCAGAGGTCCGCCGGATCATGCTCCACCCAGCCCGAGGCCGGGTAGTGCTGCGCGAACTCCTCCTGCGCCGAAGCCTTCACCCGCAGTGCGGCGTCGAAGACGATGGCACGCGACGAGGTGGTGCCCTGGTCGATGGCAAGGATGTGGGTCATGGCGGCTCCGGTCTGCGCAGGGTGCATGCTGGAACGCACCGACCCCGGTGCGTCCGAGGACGCACCCTACTCCGCCGCGCGCGCCAGGGAACCCTCGCTGGCCATCCAGGCATCGAGCGCGGCGATCTGCTCGGCGGTCATGCGCAGCCCCAGCTTCGTCCTGCGCCAGACCACGTCCTCGGCGCGGCGCGCGAACTCCCGGGCCATCAGCCAGCGCACCTCGGCCTCCGTCAGGCTGGCGCCGAAATCGCGGCCGAGGTCGAGCGGCGCCTCTGCGGCGCCGAGAATCGCCCGTGCCTCGGTGCCATAGGCCCGCACCAGCCGCAGGACATGGGCGGAGGACAGGAACGGATATTCGGCTTGCAGCGCACCGGCGAGGGCATGCACCCCGTCATGGGGGAAATCCCCGCCCGGAAGCGGCACGCGCGCCGTCCATGGCCCGGTGGCAGCCGGAAAGAAGGCCGCGAGCTTGGCCATCGCGCTTTCGGCCAGCCGGCGGTAGGTGGTGATCTTGCCGCCGAAGACATTCAGCAGGGGCGGTCCGTCGGCATTGACGCTGAGCACATAGTCGCGTGTCGCTGCCGTGGCCGTCTTCGCCCCGTCGTTGTAAAGCGGGCGCACCCCGGAATAGGTCCAGACCACGTCATCCGCAGTCACCTTGCGCTCGAAGTAGCGGCTGGCGAAGGCGAGGAGGTAGTCGCGCTCCTCCTCGGTGCAGCGGGCTTCGGCCGGCGTACCGTCGTGATCCTTGTCGGTGGTGCCGATCAGGGTGAAATCCTGCTCGTAGGGGATGGCGAAGATGATCCGCCCATCCTCGCCCTGAAAGAAATAACAGCGGTCGTGGTCGAAAAGCTTGCGTGTGACGATATGGCTGCCGCGCACCAGCCGCACATGCTCGGACGAATTGATCCGCGCCACGTTGCGGATCACGTCCTCCACCCAGGGTCCGCCGGCATTGACCAGCGCCCTGGCCTTCCAGACCGCCGGACCGTCCGGCCCTTCCACCTCCACGCGCCAGAGACCGTCCTCGCGGCGGGCGGAGACCACGCGGGTGCGGGTCAGGACCCGCGCGCCCCGCGCCTCGGCGTCGCGCGCGTTGAGGACCACCAGGCGCGAATCCTGCACCCAGCAGTCGGAGTACTCATAGGCGCGGCCCCGGAACCGCGCCTGCAGGGGCTTGCCCGCCGGATCGATCGAGAGATCCAGCGAACGGGTGCCGGGCAGGATCTTTCGTCCGCCGAGCGTGTCGTAGAGAAAAAGCCCCAGCCGGATCAGCCAGGCGGGGCGGCGGCCCTTCATCCACGGCATGACCCGCGACAGGAGCCGCGAGGTGGGCGTGTCGCCCTCGAAGCGCATGTCGGGATGGTAGGGCAGCACGAATCGCATCGGCCAGGAGATATGCGGCATGGCGACGAGCAGCGTCTCGCGCTCCTCAAGCGCCTCGCGTACCAGGCGGAACTCGAAATATTCGAGATAGCGCAGCCCGCCATGGAAAAGCTTGGTCGAGGCCGAGGAGGTCGCCTGGGCAAGATCGCCCTGTTCGGCGAGAATCACCGACAACCCGCGACCGGAGGCATCCCGGGCGATCCCGCATCCATTGATTCCGCCGCCAACGACGAACAGGTCAGCCGTAGCCGGCTGCGCTGCACCATCCGCCATTCCATCCTCCCCGGGGCTTGGTTCGAACATGCGCCAGTCCTGCGCGCAGGTCAACGGATTACTTTCGTTTGCGCGCGTTTCTGCGCGATATGGACGCGAATGACAGAGATGACAGATTGTCGGGCATATGACAAAGTCCTCAAAGCCCTTTGGGGGAGCATTATCCGTGGCACTCAGTTTCCGGCAGGCTGAAATCCTTGAAATTGCGCGCGCCGAAGGGCGCGTGGTTGTTGAAGACCTCGCGCATCGTTTTGAAGTCACGCTTCAGACCATCCGCCGCGACCTCTCCGATCTCGCCGAGGCCGGGCACCTTGACCGCGTCCATGGCGGTGCCATTGCCCGTACCGGAGTGGCCAATATCGGCTATGACCAGCGACGGCGGATGAACGAGGGCGCCAAGGCCGCCATCGCCCGCGCCTGCGCTGCGGCCATCCCCGACAATTCCTCGCTGATCCTCAACCTCGGCACCACGACCGAGGCGGTGGCGCGTGAGCTTCTCCAGCACCGAAACATCACCGTGGTGACGAACAACATCAATGTCGCCAACATCCTGGCCGCCAATCCCGGCTGCGAGGTGATGGTGGCCGGCGGCATGCTGCGGCGCTCGGACGGCGGTCTGGTGGGCGAGCTGACGACGCAGTTCATCGACCAGTTCAAGGTCGATGTGGCGGTGATCGGCACCTCCGCCCTCGACGCCGACGGCGACCTTCTGGACTTCGACCTCGCCGAGGTGCGCGTCTCCCGCGCCATCATCCGCCAGGCACGGAGGCGATTCCTCGTCACCGACCACAGCAAGCTCGACCGTTCGGCCCCGGCGCGGATCTGCTCGCTTTCGGAACTGGACTGCGTCTTCACCGACCAGGCCTTTCCCGAGCGGCTGGCGCAGCGCTGCCGCGAGTGGGACACCGAGATCGTCGTCGCCGGCTGAGACGGGGCGGTGGTTCTCCCGCCGCCGCCGAAGCGCTAGTCTGGTGCCATGCCCGCCCTGTGCCGCGACTGCCTCGCGAGTTTCGACAGCGCACCGCCGCGCTGTCCGAAATGCCGCTCGCCCCGGCTGCTGGCCCATCCCGAGCTGTTCGGTCTCGCCATTGCTCATATGGATTGCGATGCCTTCTATGCCAGCGTCGAGAAGCGCGACCGCCCGGAACTGCGCGATCAGCCGGTGATCGTCGGCGGGGGAACGCGCGGCGTGGTCTCCACCTGCTGCTACATCGCCCGGATCAAGGGCGTGCGTTCGGCTATGCCGATGTTCCAGGCCCTGCGGCTCTGCCCGGAAGCGGTGGTGGTCAAGCCCAGGATGGAGGCCTATGTCGCGGCTTCCCGGGCGATCCGGGCGATGATGGAAGACCTGACCCCTTCGGTCGAGCCGCTGTCGCTGGACGAGGCCTTTCTCGACCTTTCCGGCACCGCCCGGCTTCACGGCGCACCGCCGGCGGTGATGCTGGCCCGGCTCCTGAACCGGATGGAGGCGGAACTGGGCCTGACCGGCTCGGTCGGCCTGTCGCACAACAAGTTCCTGGCCAAGATCGCCTCCGACCTCGACAAGCCACGCGGGTATTCGGTGATCGGACGGGCGGAGACCGGGAGCTTTCTCGCCGCACGGCCGGTCAAGCTGATCTGGGGCGTCGGCACTGCCACGCAGGCGGCACTGGAGGCGGCGGGAATCCGGATGATCTCGGATCTCCTGCGCTGGGACCGCCGCGACCTGATTGCCCGATTCGGCTCGATGGGCGACCGGCTCTGGTCGCTGGCGCGCGGCGAGGACCGGCGCCGGGTCCAGCGCGACGGGGCAGTGAAGTCGGTGTCGCGCGAGACCACTTTCAACGAGGATACCGGTGATCCGGAGCTGATGCAGGGCCACCTCTGGCGCCTTTCCGAACAGGTCTCCGACCGGCTGAAGGCGCGCGACATCATGGGCCGCACGGTGACGCTGAAGCTCAAGCGGGCCGATTTCGCGCTGACGACACGGCGCGTCACCCTGACAGACCCCACGCACAGCGCCGACCGCATCTGGCGCGCCGCGCAGGGCCTTTTTGACGCGCTGGGTCAGCCGGGCCCCTGGCGGCTGGTAGGCGTGGGCCTCTCCGACCTCGGCCCGGAAATCGCGCCGGCAGCCGGCGACCTGCTCGACCCCGACGCCCGCCGGCGCGAAGCCGCCGAAGCCGCCACCGACGCCATCCGCGCCAGGTTCGGCCAGGATGCGATCATCAAGGGCCGGTCCCTGCGCTGACCGCCGCCGCCTCCCGCGCGGCTTCGCCGCGCGGGACCAGGCAAAGGGGGGCCAGCGGCCCCCC
>CAZRQN010000179.1:0-5546 GCA_964602115.1 uncultured Rhodobacterales bacterium | reverse complement strand
TCGCCAGGAAGCCGGCGGTGAGGAAGAAGCCCACCGCGTTGTGGCCGTACCACCATTGCACCATCGCGCCCTGCACGCCGGCAAAGACCGGCACCGAGGCCGAGCCCCAGATCGAGACCGGGATCTCCAGGTTGTTGACGACATGGAGCATCGCCACCGTCAGGATCATCGACAGCAGGAACCAGTTGGCGACGTAGATATGCGGCTCCTTGCGCTTGAGGAGCGTGCCGACGAAGACGGCGAGCAGCGCCAGCCAGACCACCGCGATCCAGATGTCGATGTACCAGGCGGTCTCGGCGTATTCCTTGCCCTGCGAGCCGCCGAAGAGATAGCTCGTCGCCGCCAGCACCACCATGAACTGCCAGCCCCAGAAGACAAACCAGGCGAGGTTGCCTCCCCAGAGCCGCGCCGCGCTGGTGCGCTGCACGATGTGGAAGGAGGACATCAGCAAGGCATTGCCGCCGAAGGCGAAGATCACCGCAGACGTATGCAGGGGACGCAGGCGGCCGAAGTTCAGCACGCCTTCGGACCAGCCGAAGTTGAGTTGGGGAAAGGCCAGCTGGAAGGCGATGACCACCCCGACAAGAAAGCCCACCACGCCCCAGAAGGCGGTGGCGATGACCCCGGCGCGGACGACATCGTCCATGTACTCGCCCTGAGGCACGGCCGGACGCGGCTCGCCAACCCGGCGCAGCGTCCAGATGAAAAGTCCTCCTGCGGTGAGCATGACGATCGCCGCATTGATCTGGTAGGCCGCATCATGGGCCCAGTTGGTGCCGAGCGCGGCGAAGATCGTGATGATCCCCAGCGCAGTCAGCTGCAGAAACGGTGCCATTTCTTGTCCCCTCGTCCGACCCGGCCGGGCAGCCTTCGGCCGCCGGCGGGTTCGTCATCGCAAACCGGTGATGCGGCGATGCAGAAACGCGCGCCTTGATTCAGGTCAAAACCTGCGGCCGCGGCCCTTGATGCAGGTCATGGCGCCACAGGCCCGCGACCGGTAGCCGAGGGACAGAACCCATAGGAGGTTGCCATGGCATTCAAATCCATCCTGTCGGTCGTCACCGATGCGGCAAAGGCCGAGTCCGCCCTCGCGGCGGCCCAGCCCTTCGTGCTGGCGCAGGAGGCGCATCTCGACCTTCTGGCTCTTGGCGTCGATCGGCTGCACATCGGCTACTATGGCTCGGTGACCGATATCGCCATGATCCAGGCCAGCCAGGCCGGCGCCGACGCCGACGCCCGGGCCATCGCCGCCGCGGTGGAAGCCGCCGCCACCCGACTCCCGCCGGAGATCGCCTGGTCGGTCGAAAGGGTGTCCGTGCCCTCCGGGCTGGTGTCCGGCGCCGTCGGGGACCGGGCGCGCTATAGCGACCTGCTGATCGCCGCGCGCCCCTATGGGCCTGGCGCGGCCCCGGAAGATCCGGCAATCGTCGAGGCGGCTTTGTTCGACGGAAGGGCGCCGGTCCTCATCCTTCCCGGGAACCTCGCAGCCCCGTCACGGGTGACCCGGGCTGTTGTCGCCTTCAACGAGAGCCCGGAATCACTGGCCGCCGCGCGTCTCGCATTGCCGCTGCTGCGCCAGGCGGCCCAGGTCGAGGTGCTGGTGGTCGATCCGCCCAGTTCCGGCCCGGCCGCCGCCGATCCCGGCGGTCCGCTTTGCCGCTGGCTGGTGCGGCAGGGAGTGACGGCCGAGGTGACGGTCGCCGCCCGCACCCGGCCGCGCATTTCCGAATTGCTGGCCGACCGCGTGCGCGAGTTCGGGGCCGACCTGCTGGTCATGGGCGCCTATGGCCATTCGCGGCTGCGCGAATCGATCCTTGGCGGCGCCACGCGCAACACGCTGGAAGCGACGGAGGTGCCGGTCTTCCTGGCCCACTGAGGCGCGGTTCAGGCGATCGGCCCGCCGTCGGCGTCGTCGCCGGCGGCGGCGAGAAGCGCTGCGTAATCGGGCACCGAGACCGACCTGGTGCCGCGCAGTTCGATCAGGCCCTCGCGTTTCAGCGCGCCGATCTGGCGGCTGACGGTCTCGATCGTCAGGCCGAGGTAATCGGCCATCTGTTCGCGCGTCAGCGGCAGTTCGAAGACCATCGGCCCGCGCCCGTGGCGGAGCGCGCTGTCACGCCGGCCGAGAATGGCGAGCAGGCTCGAGATCTTCTCCCGCGCGGTCTTGCGGCCGAGAAGCAGCATCCACTCCCGGGCGGCATCAAGCTCGTCCAGCGTCATCTCCAGAAGCCGGCCTGCAACCTGAGGCGTGGAGCGCAGAAGCTCCTCGAACGGGCCCTTGCGGAAGCAGCAAAGCGTGAGGTCGGAGATCGCGGTCACGTCATAGGGCGCCGTCTCGCGTCCCGGGCGGCCGACGAAATCGGAGGGCAGCAAAAGCCCCACCATCTGCCGGCGCCCATCCTCCATCGCCTGGGTCAGGGAGGCGACGCCGGTGACGACGCTGCCGACAAAACCCATGCGCTCGCCCGACCAGGCAATCGGCTGGCCGGCGGAGTAGCTGCGGTAATACTTGATCGCCTCCAGCCGGAGCAGTTCGGAATCGTTGCAATGGGCGCAGACCGCCCGATAGCGGATCGGGCAGTCGCCGCAGTCCGGGCCCAGGGTCTTCAGAACGGGAGCGCCCATGCGCATCGGCTTGACCTGCATCAAACTTGCGCCTGACACTACCCGCTAATCTCGGGGACATGGAACAGAAATCGCCCATCTCGGCGCTGGGTCGGGCCGATGCGCGCGCGCCGCGCTATACCAGCTATCCGCCGGCATCGTCCTTCTCTCCCGCAGTGGGGCCCGGGGACATGGCGGAATGGCTCGCCTCCGTGCCCGAGGGTGCGGCGATCTCGCTCTACCTGCATGTGCCCTTCTGCCGGCGGCTGTGCTGGTTCTGCGCCTGCCGCACCCAGGGCACCCAGACCGACCGGCCGCTGGCGGCCTATGTCCGCACGCTGGAGGCCGAGATCGAGCTTGTCGCCCGCCGGCTGCCGGCCGGGATTCGCCTGGCGCGGCTGCATCTTGGCGGCGGCACCCCGACGATCCTGCCGCCGGCGCTGATGACGCGGCTGGGCGAGGCAATCTTTCGCCGCTGGCCGCTGGACAAGGGGGCGGAAGTGTCGGTGGAGATCGACCCCACCGAGATCGACAGCGAAAGGATGGACGCGCTGGCAGCCCTGGGCGTCACTCGCGCCTCGATCGGGGTGCAGGACTTCCACCCCGCTGTTCAATCCGCCATCGGCCGGATGCAGGATGCCGATGTCACCCGCTGGGCGGTGGAAGCGGCGCGGGCGCGGGGCGTGAGCGGGGTCAACATGGACCTTCTCTACGGCCTTCCGGGCCAGACCGAGGCCCGCCTGGCCGCGACGGTGGAGCAGGTGCTGGCGCTCGCCCCCAACCGGGTGGCCTTTTACGGCTATGCCCATGTGCCGTGGATGAGCCGGCGCCAGCAGATGATCGACGACAGTGCCCTGCCCGGCGCAGCCGAACGTCTGAAGCTGTTCGACGGCGCGGCGGGCCTGTTCCTCCTGGACGGCTACGAGCGCATCGGCATCGACCATTTCGCGCGGCCCGGCGACGGGCTGGCGCAGGCAGCACGGGAGGGACGGCTGCGGCGCAACTTCCAGGGCTATACCGACGACCCGGCCGAGATACTGATCGGCCTCGGCGCCTCGGCCATCTCGCGCTTTCCCCAGGGCTATGCCCAGAACGCCTCGGCGACCTCGGCCCATGCCGCAGCCGTCGCCGAAGGCCGGCTCGCCACGGCGCGGGGGCACCGGTTCACTGGGGAGGACGGAGCCCGGGCCAAGGCCATCGAACAGCTGATGTGCGACTTCCGCCTGGACCGGGCCCGGGTCCTGGCCGCCGGCGGAATGGCCGAGGCGGTGCTTGACCGGCTGATCGACGCGGCGGCGGAGCGTTTCCCCGGCTTCGTCGCCCTGGACAGGCAGGGCCTTGCGATCCTGCCGGAAGGCCGGCCCCTGACCCGGGTCATCGCCAGCCTGTTCGATGGCTACGAGACCTCGCCCGAACGGCATTCGCAGGCGGTGTGAGCGCGCGGCGGGAGGCGGGGCGGTACCGGACCACTTTCCCGGCGCGCCGCTGCGGGGGCCTGCGGCGCCCTGCCGGGCGGAAGGGCGAGAAGTCCGCTGTCCAGGCGCGAGCGCGCCGGTCAGCTCCGCCCTTCTTCCACCAGCCGGATCAGGCGGGGAAGGCAGCGGGCAAGATCGTAGCGTTCAAGCGCGGTCTGCCGCGCGGCGGCGCGCAGGGGTGCGAAGCGGGCGGGGTCGGCCAGGGCCTCCGTCAGCGCGGCGCTCCAGCCCGGGATGTCGAAGAAGGGCACCAGCCGGCCATTCACGCCATCGGCGATCACCTCGCGCACCGGCGCGGTATCGGAGCCCAGGACCAGCGCCCCGCAGGCCATGGCCTCCACCATCGACCAGGAGAGCACGAAGGGATAGGTCAGATAGGCATGCACGCGCGTGACCTGCATCAGCGCCGTGAACGCCGGGTGAGGTATGCGGCCGGTGAAATGGATGCGGGGGCGGTCGAGCCTGTCGCCGAGTTCCGCCAGCATGCGCGCCTTCCAGCTTTCGCCCCCCGGCGGTGGCCGGCCATAGCTGACCTCCTCGCCGCCGACCACGACCACCCTGGCCTCCGGGCGGGCCGCCAGGACCTCCGGCAGGGCGCGCAGGAAGATGTGAATGCCGCGATAGGGTTCGAGATTTCGCGCAACGAAGGTGACGACCTCGTCGCCCGCGACAAGGCGGGTGCCGTCCGGCAGGGTGACTTCTGCCCCCGGGTCGGGCGAAAGTCGGGCACAGTCCACCCCGTCGAAGGCGACGTCGATCAGCCTGCGCAATGCGGGGGGATGGCTGTCGGCCTGCCAGTGCGTGGGGGAGATGGCGTGGTCGGCATGCAGCACGGCCTGGCCGAGATGCGCGGCCCGCGCCTGGGCGGAGAGCAGCCGGTCGAGCACCGGCATTCGGTCGAATTCCGGGTCGAAGCCCACGTCCCTGCCGCTGCCGCGATAGTAGAATTCCGCATAGACGATCAGCCGCGCCTCGGGCCAGATCTCCTTGAGAAACAGCGTCTCGCCCCAGCCGGAATGGCCGAGGATCACCTCGGGCGCATAGCCCGTGGCGCGCAGGGCGTGGGCGGCCCGCGCCACGGAGGTGCCCCGGTCCGACATCTGGGTATAGGTCCGCCCCAGTCGGGTGGCGACCGCGTCCGGTGCCGCAGCGGCGTGCCGGTAGCGCAGCAGCGGCACCGGCGAGGCCTGGCGGTTGGTGGCATCGGTCAGGGCGCGAACCTCGTGGCCCCGCGCAACGAGCGCCGGCGCGAGGTGGAGGAACTGGCCGGGAAAGTTCTGGTGGACGAGGAGGATTCTCATGCCGCGACCGCCGGAGATTCTACCGCCAGTTGCGCCGATGCCCGGCCTTCTGGCAAGGGCGGATCGCCGGCTCCGGCCGGCAGGAGCCAGAGGCCCCGAACCCCTCCCGCGCGGCTTTGCCGCTTGGGGGAAGCAAGGGGGCGGCTTCCCGCCCCCTTGGACCCCC
>CAZRQN010000178.1:0-5630 GCA_964602115.1 uncultured Rhodobacterales bacterium | reverse complement strand
GCCTTGCGGCACTGGTACCTGAAACCAGCGCGTCTACCAATTCCGCCATCTGGGCACTGGCGGGCGATGTAGCCTCGGCCCCGCAGGGTGTCAATGCCGCGCGGCGCATCGACTTCTTGCCGTAGGCAGGAGCGGAATGTATGCCGTCAGGTGAAGCGGAAAGAGGCGGCTCATGGGCAATCTGGTCACGATCTACGGCGGTTCGGGATTCGTCGGGCGCCATATCGCCCGGGCCATGGCGCAGGCCGGTTGGCGGGTGCGCGTGGCGGTGCGGCGGCCGAACGAGGCGATCTTCGTGCGCCCCTATGGCACGCCGGGCCAGGTCGAGCCGGTCCTGTGCAACATCCGCGACGACGCTTCGGTGCGGGCCGCCGCGCGCGGGGCGGATGCGGTGGTCAATTGCGTCGGCACCTTCGACAAGGGCGGGCGCAACAATTTCGAGGCGGTGCAGGCCGAGGGTGCGGCACGCATCGCCCGCATCGCCGCCGAGGAAGGGGTGGGCCGCCTGGTCCATATCTCCGCCATCGGGGCGGATGCGGACAGCGACAGCGACTATGCCCGCACCAAGGCCCTGGGCGAGGCCGGGGTGCTGCAGCATTTTCCGGGCGCGGTGATCCTGCGCCCCTCCGTGATCTTCGGCCAGGATGACGGGCTGTTCAACCGCCTCGGCGCCATGTCCCGGCTGGGGCCGGTCATGCCGCTGGTGGCGGCGGGAACGCATGTCCAGCCGGTCTATGTCGCCGATGTCGCCGCCGCTGCCGCTCAGGCCGCAGCGGGAGGGGCCGCGCCGGGCGTCTATGAACTCGGCGGACCGGAAGTGGCGAGCTTCCGCGCCCTGGCGCAGAAGACGCTGCGGATCGTGCAGCGCCGGCGGGTGATCGTGAACCTGCCCTTCTGGGTGGCGCGGATCATCGCCACGGCGGGTGATTTCGTGCAGTTCCTCACCGGCGGGCTGGTGCGTAACCCGATCATCACCCGCGACCAGGTGAAGACCCTGCGCGCCGATTGCGTCGTTTCCGCAGGTGCCAGGGGGCTGGCCGATCTCGGCATCACCCCCACGGCGATGGATACGGTGCTGCCGGAGTATCTGTGGCGCTACCGGCCCTCGGGCCAGTTCGCCGCGATCAAGGACAGCGCGAAGAACCTGAAGAAAGCCTGATCCCTTGGGCGACATGCTGAACGCGGCCATCCTCGGCCTGGTCGAGGGGCTGACGGAGTTCATCCCGGTTTCCTCCACCGGGCATCTGCTGCTACTGGGCCATTTCCTCGGCTTCCAGAGCGCGGGAAAGACCTTCGAGATCGTCATCCAGCTTGGCGCGGTTCTGGCGATCCTGACCGTCTATGCCGCCCGGCTGTGGCGAGTGGCCTCGACCATCGGTTCCGACCCGGCCTCGCTGCGTTTCGTCGTCTCGGTGCTGATCGCCTTCCTGCCGGCGGCGGTGATCGGGGTGCTGGCCCATGACTTCATCAAGTCGGTGCTGTTCGAGACGCCGGCGCTGATCGCGGCCATGCTGGTTGCGGGCGGGCTGGTGCTGCTCGTCATCGACCGCCTGGTGCCGGAAGCCCGGCACGAGGATGCGGCGGCGATCCCGTTCCGCAAGGCGCTGGCCATCGGCCTGTTCCAGTGTCTGGCGATGGTGCCCGGCGTCAGCCGTTCCGGCGCCACCATCGTCGGCGCGCTGATGCTCGGGGTGGGCAAGCGCGCGGCGGCGGAGTTCTCCTTCTTCCTGTCGATGCCGACCATGGCCGGGGCGGTGGCGGTGGACCTGTGGTCGAACCGCGACGTCCTGGACTTCGGCGCCTGGACCGAGATCGGCCTTGGCTTTGCCCTGGCCTTCCTCGCGGCGGCACTCGTGGTGCGACCGGTGCTCGATTTCGTTGCGCGCAACGGCTTTGCGGTCTTCGGCTGGTGGCGAATCATCGTCGGATCCCTGGCGCTTGCGGCACTCTGGGCCGGGTACTGACGCAATAGGGAACTTTAGCTGACCTATTTTTCGGCGCGGAGCCTGAAAATCCGCGCGATTTGCCGCCTGATGTTGAAATTAGGTCAGCAAGATTGCCTTTTCTTCCCCGGGGACGCGGCGTAAAACCCCGGCGACCGAGTTCTGACCGCCGGAGGTGTCCCGTGGCCAAGGAAAAGATGCTGCGTTTCGTGAGCACCCGGCGCGAGATGCCGGAGAAGCGCCCGCCCAACCTGCGGGCGCAGGACTTTCACGAGATCTACCGCGAATTCGCGGCCGCCAAGGCCGAGGAACAGGCCGGCAGGTGCAGCCAGTGCGGCGTGCCCTATTGCCAGTCGCATTGCCCGCTGCACAACAACATCCCCGACTGGCTGCGGATGACCGCGCAGGGCCGGCTGCAGGAAGCCTATGAGCTGAGCCAGGCGACCAATACCTTCCCCGAGATCTGCGGCCGCATCTGCCCGCAGGACCGGCTGTGCGAAGGCAACTGTGTCATCGAACAGTCGGGCCACGGCACCGTCACCATCGGCGCGGTGGAGAAGTACATCACCGACACCGCATTCGAGGAAGGCTGGGTCAAACCGATCCGCCCGGGCGTCGAGCGGGCGGAATCGGTGGGCATCATCGGCGCGGGGCCGGGCGGCCTCGCCGCCGCCGACGCTCTGCGCCGCGCCGGGGTGCAGGTGACGGTCTATGACCGCCATGACCGCGCCGGCGGGCTGATGACCTATGGCATCCCCGGCTTCAAGCTGGAGAAGCCGGTGGTGATGCAGCGGGTGGCGCAGCTGGAGGACGGCGGCGTGCAGTTCGTGCTGAACTGCAATGTCGGCACCGACATCACCTTCGACGCCATCCGCGGCCAGCACGATGCGGTGCTGATTGCCACCGGCGTCTATCAGGCCCGCGACCTTTCCGGCCCCGGCCGGGGCCTTTCCGGCATCGTCCCGGCGCTCGAATATCTCACCGCTTCCAACCGCAAGGGCTTTGGCGACGATGTGCCGGCCTATGACGACGGCACGCTCAACGCTGCCGGCAAGAGGGTGGTGGTGATCGGCGGCGGCGACACGGCGATGGACTGCGTGCGCACCGCGATCCGCCAGGGGGCGCTGAGCGTGAAGTGCCTCTACCGCCGCGACCGCGCCAACATGCCCGGCAGCCAGCGCGAGACCGCCAATGCCGAGGAGGAAGGGGTGGAGTTCGTCTGGCTCGCCGCTCCGCGCGGCTTTGCCGGCGAGGGACAGGTCAACGGCGTGATGGTGCAGCGCATGCGCCTCGGCGCGGCCGACGCCACCGGCCGCCAGGTGCCCGAGGTGATCGAGAATGCCGATTACGTCGAGCCGGCCGATCTGGTCATCATGGCGCTGGGCTTCGAGCCCGAAGACCAACCGGCGCTGTGGAATGCGCCGGAGCTGAAGACCACCCGCTGGGGAACCGTCAAGGCGGCCTACGAGACGCATGAGACCAGCCTGCCCGGCGTCTATGCCGTGGGCGACATCGTGCGCGGCGCCTCGCTTGTCGTCTGGGCGATCCGTGACGGGCGCGAGGCGGCGGGGGCGATCCTGCGCTATCTCGATGCGGCGGTGACTGCCGTCGCGGCCGAGTGACCGAGCCATTCATAAGGATTGACGCGATGATCCGCCGTGCTGCTTTCGCGATTGCTGCCCTCACGGCGCTGTCCGCGCCGGCGCTTGCCGGTGCGTTCAAGCCGCCCGAAGGCTGCGAGACCTGGCTGACGGTGCAGTCGCGCGCCTGCCGGGTGTCGAACTACTACAAGTGCTCCGCCGACGCGCCGGGAGACCAGTGGCGGGCGGATTTCGATCAGCAGGGCGTCTTCTTCATCAGCCGGATCGACTTCGAGACACAGTGGGTGGAAAGCTTCGACCTCGACCCGACCGTGCGCCAGGTACTGGACCCCAGCCCGGAGGATGCGGCGAACTTCTCCGGACTGCTGGCGACGGGCACCGACACGTTCTCCTTCGGCCTGTCGGACGACACCGGCGTGCGCACGCATGTGACCGGCTATGACCGGCTGACCGGGGAGGAGGCGGTGATCGACGGCGTGACGCTGAAGCAGACCGAGTATCAATACACCGAGACCGACGCCGCCGGCACGATCCTGCGCCAGGCGCGGGGCAATGAATATATCCATCCGGAGTGGCGGCTGTTCTTTTCCGGTGCAGGCGAGTGGAATTTCGGCGACGGCTATGTGCCCTTCGACGGTACGCCGCGCGATTTCATCTTTCCCGGCGAGCCGGGCTTCCAGAGCACGGAGCCGCTCTATGACTGCGATGCCGTCCTGAGCAAGGCTGCGCCGGCGGGGCCGCTGGAGAGGCTGATCCATGTCGCTGATTAGGCTTGAGCCGCACGGGTACTACCGCTTCGGCAGCCACAAGGGCCTGCGGCCGGTGGATGTCTGGATCGGCCGCATCGACGAGCCGGCCGAATTCGGCCACCGGGTCGGCCAGCCGGTGGTGTCGATGGTCGTCACCTCCACCCGGCCGGGCCTGCCGATGATCGGCATCGCGCCCTTCTATCTTTCGGCGCTGTTCCCCGAGGGTGTGGCGGCGATCCCGGCCTTCCCGATGCCCGATCTGGATTTCGCCCAGAACTACCGCGAATGGCGCGCCGCCTGGGAAGAGGGCGAGGCGCAGATCTGGGACGTCGGTCCGGCCGAGGTCTATGCCCAGGCGATCCGCGCCA
Source organism: uncultured Rhodobacterales bacterium (assembly GCA_964602115.1). GTDB lineage: Bacteria > Pseudomonadota > Alphaproteobacteria > Rhodobacterales > Rhodobacteraceae > JANOGU01. Next base: position 969 of record CAZRQN010000178.1, on the reverse strand, counting down.
TGGCCGAAAGCAGCGCCCAGATCCGGAGGCCGCAGTGAAGGGCCGTTGCCTCTGCGGCGCGGTGACGATCGCCGTCGCCAGACACGGCGGCTTCACCGGCGCCTGTCATTGCCGCATGTGCCAGCGCTGGTCGGGCGGTGTCTTCGTGTGTTTTCCGGCCGAGGCCGAGGGGCTGGTGATCGAGGGACCTGTGGTGCGCTACCGCTCCTCGGACATTGCCGAACGGGCGTTCTGCGGCACCTGCGGCGCGCATCTGTGGTACCGCAGTTTCGGCGGCGACGGCCATTACAGCCTGACGCCGGGCCTGTTCGACGAGGCCCGCGACCTGCCGCTGAAAAGCGAGATCTACACCGACCGGGCCTTTTCGGGCCTGAGCCTGCCCGGCGACCACCGCCGTGCCACACGCGCCGAAATCGAGGCGCGCAGCGAACATCTGGAAGGAGACCTGCCATGACCCAACTGTCGCACGACGCTTCCTGGGCCGAGGCGGAAGAAACCAAGCGCCGCTGGCTGAACGACCATGGCCTGTATCGCGAGGAGGACGAGCATTCCTCCTGCGGCGTGGGCCTGGTCGTCTCCATCTCCGGCAAGCCGTCGCGCAAGGTGGTGGAGCACGGGATCGCCGCGCTCAAGGCGGTCTGGCACCGGGGCGCGGTGGATGCGGACGGAAAGACCGGCGACGGCGCCGGCATCCATGTGCAGATCCCGGTCAAGTTCTTCTACGACGTGATCCGCCGCACCGGGCACGAGCCCGACATGCGCAAGCTGGTCGCGGTCGGCCAGGTGTTCCTGCCGCGCACCGACTTCGGCGCGCAGGAGCGCTGCCGGACCATCGTGGAAACCGAGGTCCTGCGCATGGGCCACCATATCTACGGCTGGCGGCATGTGCCGGTGGACACGTCGGTCCTGGGCGAGAAGGCCAATGCGACGCGGCCGGAGATCGAACAGATCCTGATTCGCTGCGAGAAG
>CAZRQN010000177.1:0-5668 GCA_964602115.1 uncultured Rhodobacterales bacterium | reverse complement strand
CGGCCGAGGTCATCATGACCCAGCTCCATGCCGGCGGAAAGTTCGACAACACGGCCGAAGAGGGCAACGCCTACAAGGTTTCCGGCGGGTTGCACGGGGTCGGCGTCTCGGTGGTGAACGCGCTCTCCGAGTGGCTGGAACTGACCGTCTGGCGCGACGAGACCGAATATCGCGCCAGGTTCGAGGATGGCGACTGCACCGTTCATGTCCATCCTGCCGGCCCGGCTCCGGGCCGGCGTGGCACGCAGGTCCGCTTCCTGGGATCGGCCAAGACCAACCGGCCGGACGGGACCTTTTCGAACCTGGAATACAGCTTCAAGACGCTGGAAACCCGGCTGCGCGAACTGGCCTTCCTCAACTCCGGCGTCCGCATCGTCCTGGAGGACCTGCGCCATGCCGAGCCGCAGAAGGTGGAGCTGCGCTACGAGGGCGGGGTGCGGGAGTTCGTGAAGTACCTCGACCGCTCGAAACTGCCGGTGATGGGCGAGCCCATCTACATGACCGGCGAAAAGAACGGCATCGGCGTCGAGATCGCGATGTGGTGGAACGACAGCTACCACGAGACGGTGCTGCCCTTCACCAACAACATCCCCCAGCGCGACGGGGGTACCCATCTCGCGGGCTTTCGCGGTGCGCTGACCCGGACGATCACGGGTTACGCCCAGTCCTCCGGCATCGCCAAGCGCGAGAAGGTGGATTTCACCGGCGACGACGCCCGCGAGGGGCTGACCTGCGTTCTATCGGTGAAGGTGCCGGACCCGAAGTTCTCCAGCCAGACCAAGGACAAGCTGGTGTCGTCGGAGGTGCGCCCGGCGGTCGAGGGGCTGGTCAACGAGAAACTCGCCGAGTGGTTCGAGGAAAACCCCGCCCCGGCCAAGATCATCGTCGGCAAGATCGTCGAGGCGGCGCTGGCGCGCGAAGCGGCGCGCAAGGCGCGGGAACTGACGCGGCGCAAGACGGCGCTGGACGTGGCCTCGCTGCCCGGGAAACTGGCCGACTGCCAGGAATGCGATCCGGCCAAGTCGGAGCTGTTCCTGGTCGAGGGCGACTCGGCCGGCGGTTCGGCCAAACAGGGCCGGTCGCGGCTCAACCAGGCGGTGCTGCCACTGCGCGGCAAGATCCTCAACGTCGAGCGGGCGCGCTTCGACCGGATGCTGTCGAGCCAGGAGATCGGCACGCTCATCACCGCGCTCGGCACCGGGATCGGGCGGGACGAGTTCGACCTTGGCAAGCTGCGCTACCACAAGATCGTCATCATGACCGATGCCGATGTGGATGGCGCGCATATCCGCACGCTGCTGCTGACCTTCTTCTTCCGCCAGATGCCTTCGCTGATCGAACACGGGCACCTCTATATCGCCCAGCCGCCGCTCTACAAGGTTTCGCGCGGGAAATCAGAGGTTTACCTCAAGGACCAGGCGGCGCTTGACGATTACCTGATCGAGCAGGGCACCGAGGGCGCCCTGTTGCGGCTGGGCTCGGGCGAAGAGATCGCCGGTGCCGACCTCGCCCGCGTGGTCGCCGATGCGCGGTCTTTCCGCCGGGTTCTGGAAGCCTTCCCGACCCATTATCCGCGCCCGATCCTCGAACAGGCGGCGCTGGCCGGCGCCTTCGATCCCGGCCGGGCCGATGCCGATCTTCAGGCGGTGGCCGATACCGTGGCGCGGCGTCTGGACCTCATCGCCGCCGAGTACGAGCGCGGCTGGCGCGGCCGGATCACCCAGGACCACGGCATCCGCCTTTCCCGCGTCCTGCGCGGGGTGGAGGAGCTGCGCACGCTCGACGGGCCGGTGATGCGCTCCGGCGAGGCGCGGAAGCTCGCCCAGATCGCCGCGCATTCGCGCGAGGTCTATGTCATGCCGGCGCGGCTGGTCCGCAAGGATCGCGAGGCCCTGGTCCACGGGCCGATCGACCTCCTGAAAGCCATCCTCAACGAGGGCGAGAAGGGCCTGACCCTTCAGCGCTACAAGGGGCTGGGCGAGATGAACCCCAACCAGCTCTGGGAAACCACGCTCGACCCCGAGGCGCGCACACTGCTGCAGGTCAAGGTCGATGACGTGGCCGAGGCCGACGACATCTTCACCAAGCTGATGGGCGATGCGGTCGAACCCCGCCGCGCCTTCATCCAGGAAAACGCGCTGAGCGTGGAGAACCTCGACTTCTGAGCCCGAGGGGTCTCCGGCCATGATCGACAAGCTGGAGATGTTCATCGCCTTGGCCCGCGAGGGCCATTTCGGCCGGGCGGCCGAGGCGGTGGGGGTGACGCAGCCGACGCTTTCTTCCGCCATCCGGGCGCTGGAGGATCAGCTCGGCGTGCAGTTGGTCTTTCGCGGCAGCCGGTTCCTCGGCCTGACGCCCGAGGGCCAGCGGGCGCTGACCTGGGCGCGGCGGATCGTCGGCGATGTCCGCAGCCTGCGCGACGACATGCGCTCGGCGCGCTCGGGCCTGTCGGGCGACCTGCGCCTTGGTGTGATCCCCACCGCCCTGCCGATGGTCGCCCGCCTGACCGCCCCCCTTCTCGCCCGTCACCCCAGCCTCAAGGTGACGATCCTGTCGCGCACTTCGGCCGAGATTCTCACCGGCATCGAGACCCTCGAATTCGATGCCGGCCTGACCTATCTCGAAACCCTGCCGCAGGGACGCATCGTGCAGGTGCCGCTCTATGCCGAGCGCTACCACCTGCTCTGTGCCACCGGGACGGAGGTGGCGGCGCGGACCTCGATCGGCTGGCGCGAGGTCGCCGACCTGCCGCTGTGCCTGCTGACCCCCGACATGCAGAACCGCCGTATCGTCGAGGCCCATCTCGCCGAGGCCGGGGCGGTGGCGCGGCCGACGGTCGAGTCGAATTCCGCCGTCGCGCTCGTCGCCCATGTGCTGACCGGGCGCTGGTGCTCGGTGGTGCCGACCGATCTCGCGGCGATGATGGCCGGCGATCCCCGGCTGCGCGCCGTGCCGGTGGTGGCACCCGAGGCGGCGCATCTCGTCGGCCTGATCGCCGCCCGCCACGACCCCCAGACGCCGCTTCTGGCGGCGGTGCTGGCGATGGCGGCGTCGGTGAGCGAGGCTTGACGTAATCCGTCTATCGAAAGACGGAAAAGCGATATTGATTTTCCTATGATCGCGGCACATCTGCAGCCATCCTTTGCGAGGGCCCCATGCCTGCCACCACTGCCATTGCCGACCGGATCAACCGGATCGTGGCCGATCATGCCGGGCTGGAAGGCCCGCTTCTGCCGATCCTTCACGCGGTGCAGGCCGAATTCGGCCATGTGCCGGAGGCGGCGGTGCTGCAGATTGCCGGTGCGCTGAACCTCTCCAAGGCCGAGGTCCATGGCGTCGTCACCTTCTACCACGACTTCCGCGAAGAGCCCGCCGGCCGGCATGTCGTCAAGCTCTGCCGGGCCGAGGCCTGCCAGGCGATGGGCGCTGACCATGTGGCCGCCCACGCCCGCGAGAGACTTGGCGTGGACTGGCATGGCACGGCCAAGGGCGTGACGCTGGAGCCGGTCTTCTGCCTCGGCCTCTGTGCCTGCGCGCCGGCGGCGATGGTGGATGGCAAGCTCGCCGGGCGCATCGACGCGGCCTGGGTCAACCGCGTGGCCGAGGAGTGCGGCGCATGAAACTCTGGCTTCCCCGGGATGCGGCGGCCAAGGCGCTTGGCGCCGAGGATGTGGCGGCGGCGATCCGCGCCGAGGCGGCGCGGCGCGGCGTCGAGCTGACGCTGATCCGCAACGGCTCGCGCGGGATGATCTGGCTGGAGCCGCTGGCCGAAGTGGAGGTGGATGGCACCCGCCATGCCTTCGGACCGATGACCCCCGCCGATGTGCCGGGCCTTTTCGGCGAGCTTGCCGCGCATCCCAAGGCGCTCGGCCCCACCGAGGCGCTGCCCTGGATGGCGCGCCAGACCCGGCTGACCTTCGCCCGGGTCGGGGTCATCGACCCGCTTTCGCTGACCGACTACCGCGCCCATGGCGGGCTCGCCGGGCTGGAGCGTGCACGCGGCATGGCCCCCGAGGCGGTGGTGCAGGAAGTGGCCGACAGCGGGCTGCGCGGGCGTGGCGGCGCCGGTTTCCCCACCGGCATCAAGTGGAAGACGGTGGCCGGGGCCAAGGCGGCGCAGAAATACATCGTCTGCAACGCCGACGAGGGCGACAGCGGCACCTTCGCCGACCGGATGCTGATGGAAGGCGACCCGTTCTGCCTGATCGAGGGCATGGCGATCGCCGGCCTGGCGGTCGGCGCGACCAAGGGCTTCGTCTATATCCGCTCGGAATATCCCGACGCGGTGGAGGTGATGACCGGGGCGGCGTCGATCTGGGCGAAAGCCGGCCTGACCCCGGAGTTCGATGTGGAAATCCGTGTCGGGGCCGGAGCCTATGTCTGCGGCGAGGAGACCTCGCTCTTGAACTCGCTGGAAGGCAAGCGCGGCGTCGTCCGCGCCAAGCCGCCCCTGCCGGCGCTGCAGGGCTTCATGGGCCGGCCGACGGTGGTCAACAACGTCATCTCGCTGGCCTCGGTGCCCACGATCCTGGCCAATGGCGCGGCGGCCTACCGCGACCTCGGCCTCGGCCGCTCGCGCGGCACGATGCCCCTGCAGATCGCCGGAAATGTGAAGCGCGGCGGCCTCTTTGAATGCGCCTTCGGCCTGACGCTGGGCGAGATCGTCGATGACATCGCCGGCGGCACGGCGACCGGCCGGCCGGTCAAGGCGGTTCAGGTCGGCGGCCCGCTCGGCGCCTATTTCCCGCGCGCGCTCTTCGACACGCCTTTCGGCTATGAGGAATATGCGGGCAAGGACGGGCTGATCGGCCATGCCGGGATCGTCGTCTTTGACGACACCGCCGACATGCTGGCCCAGGCACGCTTCGCCATGGAGTTCTGCGCCATCGAAAGCTGCGGCAAATGCACCCCCTGCCGCATCGGCGCCATCCGCGGGGTGGAGACGGTGGACCGCATCGCCAATGGCGACGCCTCGGCCATCCCGCTCCTGACCGACCTCTGCGCGACGATGAAAGCCGGCTCGCTCTGCGCTTTGGGCGGGTTCACCCCCTATCCGGTGATGTCGGCGCTGACCCACTTCCCCGACGATTTCGCCCGGGCCCGGGAGGCCGCGTGACATGAAGGACTTCGTGATCCCCAATCTGCGCGACATGGGCACGCCGCTGGTGAAATCCGGCGTCATGGTCAGCCTCACCATCGACGGCTTCGAGGTCACGGTGCCGGAAGGCACCTCGATCATGCGGGCGGCGGCAGAGATCGGCATTCCGGTGCCCAAGCTCTGCGCCACCGATTCGGTCGAGGCTTTCGGCTCCTGCCGCCTCTGCCTGGTCGAGATCGAGGGCCGGGCCGGCACGCCCGCCTCCTGCACCACGCCGGTGGCGCCGGGGATCACCGTCCACACCCAGACGCCCAAGGTGAAGCAGCTGCGGCGCGGGGTGATGGAGCTTTACATCTCCGACCACCCGCTCGACTGCCTGACCTGCTCGGCCAATGGCGATTGCGAGTTGCAGGACATGGCCGGCACCGTCGGCCTGCGCGATGTGCGCTATGACGCCATCGACACCCATTTCCGGCCGCGCAACACCTCCGGCGAGGCCAATCCGCAGTGGAAGGCCAAGGACACGTCCAACCCCTATTTCACCTATGACGCCTCCAAATGCATCGTCTG
>CAZRQN010000176.1:0-5675 GCA_964602115.1 uncultured Rhodobacterales bacterium | reverse complement strand
GCGAAGCCGCGCGGGAGGGTCCCGGGGCGGTGGCCGGCACCATTCCGCCGGTCATGCCGGCGCATGTAAGAATGTTTAACATACCCCTTGATTTGTCCGGCGGCCGTGGCAATCTTCTCGATGTGAAGCAGCTAAACATTCACGCAGCCCTTTGGAGACCCGCATGACCACTGCCACGTCCACTTCCCCCTCCGGCGGGATCGCCGGGATGCTGCGTCGAGGAGAGGCCTGGCTCGACGCACGCGGCAAATGGGCCTGGATCGGCGCCACCGTCCTCGGCTTCGCCGTCTTCTGGCCCGTTGGCCTGGGCCTTCTCGCCTATATGATCTGGAGCAAACGCATGTTCAGCCATTCCTGCGGCCACCGCCACCACCGCCACGACGCCGGGCGCGAGATGTTCCGCGAATTCATGGGACGCTCGGGCTTCCGCTCCTCGGGCAACGCCGCCTTCGACGCCTACAAGTCGGAGACGCTGCGCCGCCTGCAGGATGAGCAGGACGCCTTCGAATCCTTCCTGAACCGGCTGCGCACCGCCAAGGACAAGACCGAGTTCGACGCCTTCATGGACGAGCGCGCCCGCGCCGCCGGCGAGGCGGAGCCCCGCGACACCCCGCCGCCCTCGCCGGCCGCCGGCTACTGAACGACCACCGCGCCCGGACGCTGCTGGCGTCCGGGCCATTCCATCCGGGAGGCTCCCCGATGCCGTTCGACCGTCTGCCGCAAGTCCGGGCCCTGTTGCCCGCGCCACCGGCCCCGCTGGCCCTTCCCGCCGCGCCGCATCTTGCGCTCCAGGCCCTCGGCCTGCTGCTGTTCGCAGCCTTTGCCATCGTGGCCACGACGCTGGCCTTCGTCTTCATCCCTCTGGCGGGCCTTGTCCTTGCCCTCGCTTTCGGCTGGGCCGGTTTTGGCCGCCTCGTCGGATCCGGCATCGCCTGGCGCCACGCCGCTTCGCCGGCTGCGGGGCGGGAGCCCCTCCCCCAAACCGGCAACGCCAGTTTCGATGCCTACCGCGACCATGAGATGAGCCGGCTCGCCGAGGAGCGGAGGTCCTTCACCGGCTTTCTCGACCGGCTGCGCTCCGCCAAGGACAGGACCGAGTTCGACGCCTTCATGGACGAGCGCGCCCGGGCCAATTCCGGCGGCGAGGCCGCGCCTCGCGACACCCCGCCGCGCTGGCCGGCTGCCGGCGACTGACCCCGTCCCCCGGGGCCGGCCTCCTCCCCGGACCGGCCCTCCCGGCCCCCGCCACGCAGGGCGGGGGCCGGGCGCTTTGCCGCTTGGCGGATCGCAGGGGGCTTGCTACTGTTCTGCCGCGTTCCACGCCAGTTCGGCCCCATGCGCCATACCCTTCCCCTCGCGCCGCAGTTCTATGTGACGGCACCGCAGCCCTGCCCCTATCTCGAGGGGCGGATGGAACGTAAGCTTTTCACCGCGCTGCAGGGGGAGCATGCGCAGAAGCTCAACGACACGCTGAGCAAGCAGGGCTTCCGCCGCAGCCAGAACGTGCTCTACCGCCCCTCCTGCGCCGAATGCTCCGCCTGCCTTTCGGCCCGCATCCGGGTGGCCGACTTCGTCCCCAGCCGGACCCAGCGCCGCCTGTTGCGGCGCAACGGCGACCTGGTGCGCAACCCGACCAGCCCCTGGGCGACCGAGGAGCAGTTCGCGCTTTTCCGCCGCTACCTCGACCGTCGCCATGCCAACGGCGGCATGGCCGACATGGACATTTTCGAGTTCGCGGCGATGATCGAGGAAACGCCGATCCGCTCGCGGGTGATCGAATACCATGGCCGCGATGGCGCGGCGCGGCCGCTGACCGCCGTCTGCCTTACCGATGTCTTCGATGACGGGCTGTCGATGGTCTATTCCTTCTACGATCCGTCTGCGGCCGAGCGCTCGCTTGGCACCTATCTGATCCTGGACCATGTGGCGCTGGCCCGCGAGGCGGGGCTTCCCTATGTCTATCTCGGCTACTGGGTGCCCGGCAGCCGCAAGATGGGCTACAAGTCCGGCTTCTCGGCGCTGGAGATCTACAAGGGCGGGCGCTGGCAGCCGATCGGCGATCCCGGCGCCCACCGGACGGAACTGCATCCGCTGTCGGTCGATCCCATTGCCGAGCAGGTGGCGCGCATCAGCCTGCCCGACGGGCGCGGCGGGCGCGAGGCCGGACCTTCCGCCCCCGGGCCTGTCCCGGGGTGAGACGCATCGCCACCCTGGCGCTGGTCGTCCCCGACTATGATGCCGCCATCGCCTTCTATGTCGGCCTCCTCGGCTTTCGCCTGATCGAGGATCTGCCCCAGCCCGGCAAGCGCTGGGTGCGCGTCGCGCCCGAGGCCGGTCCGGCGCTGCTGCTCGCCCGGGCCGAGGGGCCGGCGCAACAGGCGGCCATCGGCAACCAGACCGGGGGTCGGGTGGGGTTCTTCCTGGAGACCGACGATTTCGCCGCCACCCATGCGGCGATGCTGGCCGCCGGCGTCGCCTTCGAGGAGGAACCGCGCCGCGAGGCCTATGGCATGGTGGCGGTCTGGCGAGATCCCTTCGGCAACCGCTGGGACCTGCTCGGCCCTCGCCCGCTCATATCGCCCGCAACCGACGCCGCAGCCAGCTGACGAAGACCTGCGCCGCCGGCCGGGGCGGCCCATGGGGGACCACGGTCCAGTAGGAGGTCTCCGGCAAGGCCCATCCCGACAGGATGCACAGCCGGCCAGCCGCCAGATGATCCTGCACGATGGTCTCGGTGGCGAAGAGCAGTCCCAGCCCGTGCACGGCCGCCGTGCAGGCCAGCGTCGGGCTGTCGATCGCGATCACCTTCAGCCGGTCGAGATCGACGCCGTTCTCCGCCAGCCAGCGCCGTTCCACCTCGTGGTCGCTGTTCAGAATCCACGGAACCGCGTGGAAATCGGACAGTGCCGCCTCCGCCAGCGCCGGAGTGCCGGTCAGCACCGTCCGCGAGCGCAGCAGGGGCTCGACCACACCGTCGGTCCAGCCACCGTCTCCCGCGCGGATCGCCAGATCGAACTCGCCCTGGCCGAGATCGACGACCCGCATGTCGGGCACCAGCGACAGCGGGATGTCGGGATGGGCGGCCCAAAACTCCGGCAGGGCGGGCACCACCACCTCATGGGCAAAGCCATGGGTCAGGGTCACGCGCAGGCCCCGCCGCCGCTCGCCCTGCGCCAGCCGCGCGAGCACTTCGGCGATCCCGGAGAAGCCGTCGTTCAGCGCATCGGCCAGCCGCCGGCCCTCATCCGCCAGCCGCAGGCTGCGCCCGGCCTCGGCGACCAGCCGCAGGCCGAGCTGCTTCTCCAGCCCCCGCACCTGCTGGGCCACCGCCGGAGGGGTGACGTTCAGGACGCGGGCCGCAGCGGAAAAGGAGCCCAGCCGCGCGGCGGCCTCGAAGGCGCGCAGCGCCGGAAGTGGGGGAAGATGGCGCCAGTCGAAGTCTTTCATCTTGAAGCCAGGCTAACAGGTCCACAGGCGAGTTGAGCGGCAGGATGACAGCAGATGTGATAGGAATCGAGCCGAAATCGCCATCTCCCGAGGCTGCCATGCATCTGCCCAACCCCCAACTTCTGACCGCCCTGCGCCGCCTGCCCGATCCGGGCAGCGCCGAGGGGCATGAGGCCGCGCACCGCCGCGCCCTGGCCGCCTGCCGCACCCCCTGGCTCGCCGCGCTGGCCCGCTGGCTGGCCCGGGCGGCATCGGTCCTGCCCGGGCGCGGCGGCGCCCTGCCGCTTGCGGCGCCCGCCCCCTGCCGCTAGCCCTGCGGGACGCTCCCGCCCCGCAGGCCCGCCATGTTCTCCTATGTCTCTCTCGGCACCGCTGATATCGCCCGCGCCCGGATCTTCTACGATGCGGCGCTGGCGCCGCTCGGGCACGGCCGGATCCCCGGCTATGGCGACGCGAATTCCGAGGCCTGGGGCCTCGATGATCCCGGGCCCCATCTCTGGCTGACCGCGCCTTTCGACGGCGGCCCGGCCAGCGCCGGCAACGGCACGATGGTGTCGCTCCTCGCGCCCTCCCGCGCGGCGGTCGATGCCTTTCACGCCGCAGCGCTGGCCCATGGCGGAAGCGACGAGGGCGCCCCCGGCCTGCGCCCGCAATACGGGCCGCAGTTCTACGCCGCCTATGTCCGCGACCCCGACGGAAACAAGCTCAACGCCGTGTGCTACGCCGCCGGCTGAGCCTTTGCCGCCCGGTCGGTCAGGAGCGACAGCGCCAGCGAGGCGAGGATGCAGAGGGTGAAGAACCACAGGCCCCAGGCGACCTCCACCGTCGCCATGCCAACGCCCTTCACCACCACGATGTAGAGCGCGATCAGGAAGACATCGCCCATCGCCAGCCGCCCGATCAGCCAGATCGCCGGCTTCACCCTCGGGCTGAGCAGGCCGAAATGCAGCAGCGCCAGCCCCAGCGTCTTCACCACCGGGGCGAAGACGGCCAGGAAGGTGACCGCCAGCGCCAGCGCCGGATCGCTCTCCCACAGCGATTGCAGCCCGGTGATGACCGAGATCTCGTCCAGCCCGAACAGCGGCAACAGGCCCGCGCGCAGAAGAGGCGCGAACCAGGCGAAGGGGAAGAGGACGAAAAGCGCCAGGTTGGCGGCGACGATCCAGCGGGGCGCGGTCATGCCGGCAGCTTCACCGGCCCGGAGCGCGCCGTCAACCGGGCGCCCCTGCGGGGCGGCACATCGCGGACATCACTTGCACGGCCGGAAAATGAGGACAGTACTGCGGTACCGGCCGCCCAGATTTCCCATGGCCGGGAATTCGCTTTCGCGACTGATCCGGCAGGAAGGTTATTGCTGATGGCACTTTCAAGGCGACACCTCGTTCTCACCGCCGCCGGCGCGCTGCCGGTTCTCGCCTTCGGCCCGGCGGCGCGCGCCGGGACCGTGTCAATGTCTCGCTCCGGGACATCGGTCCGGCCGCGATGGAAGGAATGGTGGAAGGTGCCGCGCCCCTCGGCCTTGCCGAGCCGGATGCCGACATGAGCAAGGCGACGATGCTCGTCACCGCCGAGCCGTCGAAGATCCCGCCGGGCGAAGTGACCTTTGCGGCAAAGAACGATTCCGCCGAGTTCGTCCACGAGATGGTCATCGCCCGCATCAGGGATCCCAAGATCCCGCTGCCCTATTCCCCCGAAGACATGGAAGTGGACGAGGACGGCGCCGGCTTTCGCGGCAAGGTCTCGGAGCTGGGCCCCGGACAGACGGCGGCGATCACGCTGGTGGTGAAATCGGGCACCTACATGATCTACTGCAACGTCCCGGGCCATTACGCGATGGGGATGTGGACGCTGGTCACCGTCGCCTTGTGATCGCGCCAGGCTGAGACGCCGGCGAACCTTGGGGCGCAGCCCGGGACGGATTTCCCGCGACCTTGGGGTCGCGGGACCATGCAAAGGGGGGCCAGCGGCCCCCCTTTGCATCCCCGCAGCGCTCTTGTCGACAGGGTCACGCCTCCGGCCGTCTTGCGCCCTGGCGGGCGCGCCTCGTGCGGCGCTCGTGTCGGTTCGGTCCGGTCTCGCGGAGAGACCCGGGGCGCTGCCCCGGGCCCCGGGGTATTTGTCCAAGGATGATGCAGGGGAAAGGCAAGAGAGGCAGGCGCCTCCCTTCAACCCGCTCCCCCATCATCTCTTGTCTCCAAATATCCCGGGGGGAGCGCCCCCTTCAGGGC
>CAZRQN010000175.1:0-5737 GCA_964602115.1 uncultured Rhodobacterales bacterium | reverse complement strand
TCGCCGCCGCCACGCTCAGCCACCGCTACATCACCGACCGCTTCCTGCCCGACAAGGCCATCGACCTGGTGGACGAGGCCGCCTCGCGCCTGCGGATGGAAGTGGATTCGAAGCCCGAGGAGCTTGACGCGCTCGACCGCACCATCCTGCAGATGCAGATCGAATCCGAGGCGTTGAAGAAGGAAGACGACGCCGCCTCGCGCGACCGGCTGGAGCGGCTGGAGAAAGACCTCGCCGAGCAGAAACAGGCCTCGGCGGCGCTGACCGCGAAGTGGCAGGCCGAGCGCGACGCGCTCGCCTCCGCCCGCGACCTCAAGGAACAGCTCGACCGGGCGAGGGCCGAGCTGGAGCAGGCCAAACGCGAGGGCAACTACGCCAAGGCGGGCGAGCTGCAATACGGCCGCATCCCGGCGCTGGAAAAGCAGCTCGCCGATGCCGAGGCGGCAGACCGTTCGCTGGCCGCCGATACCGTCCGCCCCGAGCAGATCGCCGAGGTGGTGGAACGCTGGACCGGCATTCCGACCAGCAAGATGCTGGAGGGCGAGAAGGACAAGCTCCTCAAGATGGAGGAGGAACTCGGCAAGCGCGTGGTCGGCCAGCACGAGGCGGTCAAGGCCGTCTCCAGCGCCGTCCGCCGCGCCCGCGCCGGGCTGCAGGACGAGAACCGGCCGCTGGGCTCGTTCCTGTTCCTCGGCCCCACCGGGGTGGGCAAGACCGAGCTGACCAAGACGCTGGCCGCCTATCTCTTCGACGACGACCAGGCGATGGTGCGCATCGACATGTCGGAGTTCATGGAGAAACACTCGGTCAGCCGCCTGATCGGCGCGCCGCCGGGCTATGTCGGCTATGACGAGGGCGGGGTGCTGACCGAGGCGGTCCGCCGCCGGCCCTATCAGGTGGTCCTGTTCGACGAGGTGGAGAAGGCCCACCCGGACGTGTTCAACGTCCTCCTCCAGGTGCTGGATGACGGCCGGCTGACCGACGGACAGGGACGGACGGTGGACTTCAAGCAGACGATCATCGTCCTGACCTCCAACCTCGGCTCGCAGGCCCTGTCGCAGCTTCCCGAAGGTTCGGATGTCTCGCGGGCCAAGGCCGAGGTGATGGAGGCGGTGCGGCACCACTTCCGGCCCGAGTTCCTCAACCGTCTGGACGAGATCGTCGTCTTCGACCGGCTGGGACGGGCGGATATGGGCGGGATCGTCGAGATCCAGCTCGCCCGCCTCGCCGCCCGCCTCGCCGCCCGCAAGATCGGGCTGGAGCTCGATGCGGCGGCCAAGGCCTGGCTGGCGGAGGAGGGGTATGACCCGGTCTTCGGCGCCCGGCCGCTGAAACGGGTGATCCAGCGCCACCTGCAGGACCCGCTGGCCGAGCTGCTGCTCGGCGGCGACGTGCTTGACGGGGCGGTGGTGAAGGTGACGGCGGGACCGGAAGGCCTGCTGATCGGCGACCGCATCTCCGCCAGCCGGCGGACCCCGCCGGCCCAGGCAGTGATCCACTGAGGCAGGGCAGGCCTCTGCTCCCTCGCCGCTTGCCGAATTTCCCGGGGGGAGCGCCCCCCCGGGGCAACGCCGGGCAGGGCGGCAATCCCACCACGCGCTCATCAGCCCTGACGGGCTTCCTCGCTGCCCCGCACGACGCCAGCGAGGAAGCCCGTCAGGGCTGATGAGCGCACCGCATGGGCGCTGCGCCCTCAGGCCTGGCCCATGCGGTTCCAGGCGTCCAGGCCGGCGACCTTGTAGGCCTCGGCCAGGGTGGGGAAGTTGAAGGTGTTCTCGACGAAGAAATCCACCCCGCCGCCGAGGTTGATCACCGCCTGGCCGATGTGGATCAGCTCCGTCGCCCCTTCGCCGACGATATGGGCGCCGAGGAGCTTGCGGGTCTGCAGCGAGAAGATCAGCTTCAGGAAGCCGGCGTTCACCCCCATGATATGGCCGCGCGAGGTTTCGCGGAACCGGGCGATGCCGCATTCATAGGCGATCCCGGCGGCCCGCACCTGCTCTTCGGACTGGCCGACGGTGGAGATCTCCGGCACCGCATAGATGCCATAGGGAAAGGTTGCCGGTGGTGGCGGCAGGGACATGCCGAAGGCGTGGCAGGCGGCGACGCGGCCCTGTTCCATCGAGGTGGAGGCGAGGCTGGGGAAGCCGATGACATCCCCGGCGGCATAGATGTTGGGCACCGAGGTCTGGAAGGTGGTGGGATCGACCTTCAGCCGCCCCCGGGAATCGCACTCCACCCCCAGCGCCTTGAGATTCAGGCTGTCCACATTCCCCGTCCGCCCTGCGGCATAGAGCAGGACCTCGGACTTGACCTTGCGCCCGTCGGCCAGCGCCACCTCCACCCCCGACGGCCCGGAGGTGATCCCCGCCACCGCCGAGCCGAGACGCACCACCATGCCCCGGTCGCGGAGCTGGTGGATGAAGTCCTCGACGATCTCGCGATCGACGAAATCGAGGATGGAGGATCTCGGCTCGATCAGCGTCACCGGGACATCGAGGGCGGAGAAGATCGTGGCATATTCCACCCCGATCACCCCGCCGCCGATCACCGTCAGGGTGCGGGGCAATTGGCGGAGTTCCAGGATCTCGTCGCTGTCGAACACCCGCTGGCCGTCGAAGGGCACCTCCTTGGGCCGGTGCGGGCGGGTGCCGACGGCGATGAGCGCGTTGCGGAAGCGCGCCTGGCTGACCTCGCCGGCCTCGCTGGTCAGCTCCACCGTCTCCTTGTCGAGGAACCGGGCGCTGGCGAACTGGCTGCGCACCATGTTGCGCATGAACTGGTGCTGGAGGACCTCGACTTCGTGGTCCAGCGTCTTGTGCAGACGCTGCACCAGGTCCATCGCCGAGATGTCCTGCTTCACCCGGTAGCCGCGCCCGTAGAACCCGCGCTCGCGCCAGCCGGACAGGTTGAGCACCGTCTCCCGCAGCGTCTTGGACGGGATGGTGCCGGTATGGACCGAAACCCCGCCCAGCCGGCGGCCCTTGTCCACGACCAGGACCGACTTGCCGAGCTTGGCCGACTGGACCGCCGCCCGCCGCCCGGCGGGGCCGGAACCGACCACCAGCATGTCCACATGATCCATTGCGGTTCTCCCTTCGGCCGGCCGATGAAAAGCCGGTTTGCCTGACGGCGGCAAGCCGTTCCCTTGGGCCAGCCCGGCGGCCCCGGGACCCGCCCGGGATCGACCCTTTACGGCGGGAAGCGACTCATCGCGGCCGATGGCCATCGCCGCGCATGTTCCGGGGCAGCGCCGGAGCGCGCATTGCCCCTGCCGCGCGGGGCCGCCCGGGGATAGGCATGGTCGCGGTTGATGCTATGGTGATGGCAAGCTTGCATGAGGAGATGGCCATGATCCGCGCATTGCTCGTTCTGGCACTGCTTGCCCTGCCGGGCCTGGCCGAGGCCGCCGGGGTGGAACGGGCAAGCAAGGACTGTGCCAAGGCGGTACATAAACAGGGGCGCATCCTGTACCAGTTCCTGGGCTTCAACGAGCTCGCCGATGGCTCCGGCGTGGAGATGGTGATTTCCGTCCGTGCCTCGCGCAAGCTGCTCCTCTGCGCCTATGACTACGCGAGCCGGAGGGCGAAGCTCACGAACTATGGCGAGCCACCCAGGGTGCCGAGCCTGGCGGAGACCGCTGATGCCTGCGAACGAGCGGTCCGCAAGGCCGGCTGGAAGGTGGAGAAGATCGGCAGACAGGCGGAGGTGCCCGACCGTTTCGGCCTTCCCTCGGCCCGCCTGATCAGGATCTTGACCAGGCACGACGGGGCGAAGTGGCGCGTGGACTGCACCTTTGACTACGCCAGCCGTCGCACACGTCTGACCGAGCGGCCGCGCTAGGAGGGTGCTCCCGAGACCGTGAGAAACCAATCGGCCCGCTGATCCGTATGGCCGGAGGAACCGCAAGGGAGAGAGAGATGCCCGCCCGCTGGACCCCCGATCTGCGCTGGTCTGACGTGACGCCGAAAGCCGCCTGGCTGAACCGCCGCCAGCTTTTCGCCGGCGCCGCCGCACTTGCCGCCACCCCGGCACTTGCCGCCCCGTCGAGCCCCTATTCGATCGACGAGGAGCCGACGGCGCTGGAGGACATCACCGCCTACAACAACTTTTACGAATTCGGCACCGGCAAGGAGGATCCTGCCGCCTATGCCGGGGCGCTGACCGTGGATCCCTGGTCGGTGGAGATCGCCGGGATGGTGGACAAGCCCGGCACCTATGACCTGGCCGACATCCTCAAGGCTGCCCCGATCGAAGAGCGCATCTACCGTTTCCGCTGCGTCGAGGCCTGGTCGATGATCGTCCCCTGGCAGGGGTTCCAGCTTTCGCATCTCCTCGACAAGGCCGGCGTGCAGCCCGGGGCGAAATACGTCGCCTTCGAGACGCTCTACCGCCCCGAAGAGATGTTCATGCAGGAGCGCCCGATCCTGGAATGGCCCTATCGCGAGGGGCTGAGGATCGACGAGGCGATGCATCCGCTGACCATCCTCGCCACCGGCCTCTATGACGCCCCGCTGCCCAGGCAGAACGGCGCGCCGCTGCGGCTGGTGGTGCCGTGGAAGTATGGATTCAAGTCGATCAAGTCGATCGTGAAGATCACCCTGACCGATGCCCAGCCGCCGACCACCTGGAACATGCTCCAGCCCTTCGAATACGGCTTCTATTCCAACGTGAACCCGGAGGTGGATCATCCGCGCTGGTCCCAGGCCTCGGAACGGCGGGTGGGCGGCGGGCTCTTCGCCGGGCGGATCGATACGCTGAAGTTCAACGGCTATGGAGAGCAGGTGGCGAGCCTCTACGCCGGCATGGACCTGCGGGAGAACTTCTGATGCCCGCCATGGTGGTTTCCGCGATCAACGCGCGACTGCGCTTCTCCAGCCTGTGGGTCTATGGCCTGGGCGCCTTCCCCTTCCTGTGGCTCGTCATGATGGCGCTGACCGATGGCCTGGGTGCCGATCCGGTCAAGGCGCTGGAACGCGAACTGGGGCTCCTGGCGCTGCAGTTCATGGTCGCGGTCCTGGCGGTGACGCCGCTGCGCAACCTGACCGGGGTGAACCTGCTGCGCTTCCGCCGGGCGCTGGGGCTTCTGACCTTCTTCTATGCGGCGATGCATTTCACCACCTGGCTGACGCTCGACCTCGCCTTCCGCTGGGGCGAGATCGGGGCGGATCTGGTCAAGCGTCCCTACATCATGCTCGGCTTCGCCGCCTTCTGCCTGATGCTGCCGCTGGCGCTGACCTCGAACAATGCCGCGCTGCGCCGGCTGGGCGGAACGGCCTGGCGGCAGCTGCACCGGCTGACCTATCCGGCGGCGCTTCTGGGGGCGATTCACTTCCTGTGGCTGGTGAAGGCCGGATTCTCCGAGCCGCTGCTCTATCTGGCCGCGATCCTCGCCCTGCTGGCCCTGCGCCTGAAGCCCCTGCGCCGCCTGCGGCTGGCCTGATCCTTGCCGCGATGCGGCGGTTTTGTGGAAGAAGTGCAAAGTATCACAACATCTTGGGCAACTTTTGGTCGCCGCCGGAAATTTGTCATCTGCCCGTGATTTTCCTCTTGCGCTCCCCCGGCCCCGGACGTACATCCCCCAACGCCGCGACGGACGGGTGACCGAACGACGCTGTGACACTCTGGAGGCAAGGCGTACGGCTACGCTGGGGAACTGGCGGGCTGGATGTTTTTGTCTCGCGCTCTTTGACATATGTAGAATGCGAAGGGATATGTGGGCGGTTTGCTGTCATCG
>CAZRQN010000174.1:0-5768 GCA_964602115.1 uncultured Rhodobacterales bacterium | reverse complement strand
CCCCGAGGACGTGGCCTTCGCCGAAAGCCGCATCCGCAAGGAGACGATCGCCGCCGAGGACATCCTGCACGATCTCGGCGCCTTCTCGGTGATCTCCTCGGACAGCCAGGCCATGGGCCGGGTGGGCGAGGTCATCACCCGCACCTGGCAGACCGCGCACAAGATGAAGCTGCAGCGCGGGCGGCTGGCAGAGGAACAGGGCGCCAACGACAACCTGCGGGCCCGGCGCTACATCGCCAAATACACGATCAACCCGGCCGTCGCCCACGGGCTTTCCCACGAGATCGGCTCGGTGGAGGTGGGCAAGCGCGCCGATCTCGTCCTGTGGTCCCCGGCCTTCTTCGGGGTCAAGCCGGAGATGGTGCTGCTCGGCGGCATGATCGCCATGGCGCAGATGGGCGACCCCAATGCCTCGATCCCCACCCCGCAGCCGGTGCATTCGCGGCCGATGTTCGGCGCCTTCGGCCGGGCACGCACCGCCACCTCGGCCACCTTCCTGTCGCAGGCGGCGATCGCGGCCGGCGTCCCGGGGCAGCTTGGCCTCGCCAAGGATTGCATCGCGGTGCGCGGCACGCGCGGCATCGGCAAGGCCGAGATGCGGCTCAACGACGCGATGCCGCAGATCGAGGTGAACCCCGAGACCTACGAGGTCCGCGCCGACGGGGTCCTGCTGACCTGCGAGCCGGCCCGGGTCCTGCCGATGGCGCAGCGCTATTTCCTGTTCTGAGCGCCATGCGCCCCCTGCATCCCGGCCTTGCGCAAACATCTCTGGCAGCCCCGGCCGGCGGGACCCATCTCGGAGGCGTGGCTCCCGCCACGCATCCGAAGGAAGACCGCCATGACCTCTCCCCGCCTTCTCTCCCGCATCGCCGCCGCCTTCGACTGGTTCGCCCGCATCGGCCCGCGCATGGCGGCGATGGAGCGCCTGTCGGCGCTGTCGGACGCCGAGCTTGCCCGCCGGGGCACGTCGCGGGCGGCCGAGCTGCACCGCATCCTGCCCTGACCGCCCGCCGGATGACCGAGATGTCATCCGGCCCCGGTTGCACCCGCAGGGCACTTGCGGCAGCGTCCCGGCCAGTTTCAGCCCCGGACGGATCGCCATGCGCCTTGCCCTGACCCTTTGCCTGCTCCTCTTTCCGCTCGCCGCCGAGGCGCGATGCCTCGACACAGGCTCCATCGACCGGGGCGTGGTCTTCAAGCGCCAGACCGGCGCGACGGGTTTCGCCGTCCGCAAGGGCGACAAGATCCAGATCGACTATGTCACCAACAAGCCCTCGGTCGAGGACCAGCGCGTTGCGCGCTTCGGCATCTACGAGACCCGCACCGACGATTATCCCTGGGGGCCCGACATGGTGGGCGTCGGCACCGTGGTGACCGAGACCACCTATGCCCGCAAAGGCCCCGAGCCCAAACCCGGCCTGGCCTACCAGACCAGGTGGCGGGCCAAGATCAGCGATCACATGCCGGTGGAGAACGGCCCGATCGTCAGCCGCGAGAGCGGCTCGTCCACCTTCCTGTTCCAGGACGTCAAGGAGGTGAAGCTCTCCGGCTGCACCTATCGCGCCATGGGGGTCGAAGCGACGATCCAGGGCCCGGGTGGCTGGACCAAGCAGCGCTGGATCTACTTCCCCGACCTCGGCTTCGGGCTCGAAACCCGGGTGACCACCGCCACCGATGACCACAAGCTCGGCCTCGTCGAGATGCGGGCACCGAAGTGAGCGACGGTCCCGACCTGACCGACTTGCCCCATGCCCTGCGGCTCCTGCGCGCGGCGGAGCGCGACGGGCATGCGCCCTATGCCCGCGTGACGCTGAGCTACGACGAGCGCTTCCTCCGCCGGCGGCGGCTGGAGACCGATGCCGGCGAGGGCTTCTTCGTCAATCTCGCCGAAGTCACCTCGCTGGAGGAGGGCGATGCCTTCGAGCTTGCCGACGGCCGGCTGGTCGAGGTGATGGCGGCGGCAGAGCCGGTGATTTCGGTGCGCGGGCCCGAACTGGCCGCGCTCGCCTGGCATATCGGCAACCGCCACACGCCCTGCCAGGTGGAGCCCGACCGTCTGGTCATCCGCGCCGACCATGTGCTGGAAGCGATGCTCGTCCAGCTTGGCGCCGAGGTGACGCCCCGGATGGAACCCTTCCGCCCCCTCGGCGGCGCCTATGGCCATGGCCGCACCATGGGCCATGACCATGGCCCCGCCCATGCCCATGGCCCCGGCGGCCATGCCCATGAGCACGAGGCGGGTTTGCAGGGCATCATCCCGGCCCGGCTGCGCGGGCCCGAAACGGTGGAGCACCGGTTGCCCCGGCACGGGCCCTTCGACGAATGACCGCCTTTCCGCCCGCTCCGCCGATGCCGGAAGGGCTGGCGCTCCTGACCCTGACGCAATGGCTGTCGCCGGCCTTTCCGACCGGCGCCTTCGCCTATTCGCACGGGATGGAATGGGCCGTGGCGGCGGGCGAGGTGCACGACGCGGCGAGCGCCGGGGACTGGATCGCCCAGATGCTGGAATATGGCAGTGGCTGGACCGACGCGGTCCTGCTGTCCCTGGCGCTGCGGCCCGGAGCCGATCACGCGGCATTGGCCGGATTGTCCCGCGCGCTGGCCGGAAGCCGCGAGCGCCTGGCCGAGACCGAGGCCCTCGGGGCCGCATTCGCCCGTATGGTGCGGGCGCTCGCCGGGGCCGAATGTCCGGACCGGCCCTTTCCCGTCGCGCTGGGGGCGGCGGCGCGGCCGCTCGGTCTTTCGCCGGCCACGGTGATCGCCCTGGCGTTCCAGGGCTTCGCCTCCAACCTCGCGACCATCGCCGTCCGCATCGTACCCCTCGGCCAGTCGCAGGGTCAGGCGATTCTGGCCGGGCTCCATCCGCTGATCCTGCGTCTGGCCGCCGCCGCCGCCGAAGCCGGGCTGTCCGACCTGCGCAGTTCTGCCTTTCGCGGCGAGATGGTCCCTGCCTGGCACGAGACGCTGCAACCGAGGCTTTTCCTGACATGACACTCCACGGCCCCCTGCGCGTCGGCATCGGCGGCCCGGTCGGCGCCGGCAAGACCACGCTGACCGAGAAACTCGCCCGCGCCATGTCCGCGCGCTGGTCACTCGCCGTCATCACCAACGACATCTATACCCGCGAGGATGCCGAATACCTGATGCGCGTCCAGGCCCTGCCCTCCGAGCGCATCCGGGGGGTGGAAACCGGCGGCTGCCCGCATACCGCCATCCGCGAGGATGCCTCGATCAACCTCGCGGCCGTCGCCGATCTCAACCGGCAGATCCCCGGGCTGGAGGTGATCCTGATCGAATCGGGCGGCGACAACCTTGCCGCAACCTTTTCTCCCGAACTGGCGGACCTGACGATCTATGTCATCGACACCGCCGCCGGCCAGGACATCCCGCGCAAGCGCGGGCCGGGGGTGACGAAGTCCGATCTCCTCGTCGTCAACAAGACCGACCTCGCCCCGCATGTCGGGGTGGATCTGGCACTTCTGGAGGCGGACACCCGGACGGCGCGGGGGGCGCGGCCCTATGTGATGGCGCAGCTGCGCGGCGGCATCGGGGTCGATCAGGTGGTGGAGTTCCTCCGCCGGCAGGGCGGCCTCGCCTGACCCTGCCGGCGCCGTGCGGAGAGAACCGCAGGCTGCCCCGCCCTTTCGGGAAACTGGCGCCAGGGCGCCCTGGCGCGCCCGGCCGGAACGGGAGCGGGCGAGAGCAGGACGGGCTCCGGCCCGGCACGGCGCGGCGGCGGAAACGGCGCCCGCCGGGCCGACGCAGCGCAATGCGCGGCCTCGCATCCCCCGCCTGGCGGCTTCAGCCGGGGGTTGAACGCCGAAGGTCCGGGGCACGGGTAACGCCACGGCAAGCCAGCAGGTGCCGCCGGGAGCCGGCGCAGGCTGGCCACGCGACGCTTTTCTTTTGGGAAAAGCCTGCTTACCAATGGCTCAGGATCTCGATCCAACATGGGAGACTTCCAATGAAAAAACTGATGACGGCCACTGCGGCCGCCGCGCTTCTTGCGGGCGCCGCCCAGGCCGATGAAGTCAAGCTCGGCATTCTGATCGGCTTTACCGGCCCGATTGAATCCCTCGCGCCGGCGATGGCGGCGGCGTCTGAGATGGCGATCGCCGAGGTCAATGCCGGCGGCGGCATTCTCGACGGCAGCACGCTCGCGGCGGTGCGGGCGGATTCGACCTGCGGCGATGCCGCGCTCGGGACCACGGCGGCCGAAGGGCTGGTGGCCGGAGGCGTCAAGGGGATCATCGGCGGCGATTGCTCCGGCGTGACCGGTGCCGTGCTCCAGAACGTCGGACGGCCGAATGGCCTGGTGATGATCTCGCCCTCGGCAACCTCGCCGGCGCTGTCCACGGCCGAGGATGACGGCCTGTTCTTCCGCACCGCGCCGTCCGACGCCCGCGAGGGCGAGGTGGCTGCCGAGATCATGGTGGCGCGCGGGATCAAGAAAGCGGCGCTGACCTACACCAACAACGACTATGGCAAGGGCCTGGCGGAATCGATCGCCGCTGCCTTCGTTGCCGGCGGTGGCGAGATCACGCTTTCTGCGGCACATGAGGACGGCAAGGCCGACTACGCGGCCGAGGTCGGTGCGCTGGCGGCGGCCGGCGGCGATATCCTGATCGTAGCGGGTTACCTCGACCAGGGCGGGGCCGGGATCATCCAGGCGGCGCTGGACACCGGCGCCTTCGCGCTGTTCGAACTGCCCGGCGGGATGATCGGCACCTCGCTCGACGCCAAGTTCGGCGCGTCGCTCAACGGCTCCTTCGGCCAGATCGCCGGCTCCGACAGCCAGGGCGCGGCAACCTTCGCCGAAATGGCCAAGGCCGCAGGCTTTGACGGCACCTCGGCCTATGCGCCGGAAAGCTACGACGCGGCGGCGCTTTTCGCGCTGGCCATGCAGGCGGCGGGTTCCACCGATCCGGCCGTTTACAAGGCCAAGGTGATGGAAGTGGCCAACGGGCCGGGCGAGAAGATCTATCCCGGCGAACTGGCCAAGGGCATCGCCCTGCTGAAGGAAGGCAAGACCGTGGACTACGAAGGCGCCACGGCGGTCAACCTGATCGGACCCGGCGAAAGCGCCGGCCGCTACAAGGAGATCGAGGTCAAGGACGGGGTCCAGACCGTCGTCGGCTTCCGCTGAACCAGCGACATCGGCACCGGCCCGGGGGGGACTTCCCGGGCCGGCTTCGCCTCAAAAGGCCGCGCCCGATGCAGGCAGCGGCGGCAGGAACGAGAATGGGGAGGGTGCGGCGCGGATGATCGACGTCCACGACCTGCACATGCATTTCGGCGGTTTTCGTGCCGTGGACGGCGCGACTCTGACCATTGCCAAGGGTTCGATCACCGGGCTGATCGGGCCGAATGGTGCCGGCAAGACGACGCTCTTCAACTGCGTCGCAGGCCGCTACAAGCCGACTTCGGGACGGGTGGTGATGGACGGCGAGGACATCACCGGCCTGCCGCCGCACGACCTTTTCCACAAGGGCCTGCTGCGCACCTTTCAGATCGCGCATGAATTCGGCTCGATGACGGTGCGCGAGAACCTGATGATGGTCCCCGCATCGCAATCGGGCGAGACGCTGTGGAACACCTGGTTCCAGCGCGGCAGCGTGGCGGTGTGGTAAACCTCAGCTGTTTCCAAATCCAGTGCACGTTGTTCAGCATCCAAAGTCACAAGTTCAAGTGATTCATTCAGTTCAGACACCTATATTTCATAAAAGGAAAAGTCTACTCATAACTCACCTGATTTTCCAAATTCAAAA
>CAZRQN010000173.1:0-5800 GCA_964602115.1 uncultured Rhodobacterales bacterium | reverse complement strand
GCGCCACGCCCCGCTCCCCTCCTGCGGCAGCGCGGCGGGCGAGCGCCCCCGCCCCTGGGCGGGGTCGAGCCCGCCGCTCCTCCCCCCAACCGGCGGAGCGGCCCCCTTCGGGCCGCGACAGAGGGCGGGAGGGGGCGATCTCAGGGTGGGTCGTTCACCCGCCGCCTTCTCGGCAGCGGTGTTCTGCAGGTGGCTCGCCGAGGGCGGCGCGCTGGGACCGGATGGCGGCGTGGACCGGTTCAGCCGTTGGCGAGGAGCCAGTCGCGCACGCGGCGCGCGGCGGGGGGGAGCGGCTGGCCTTCGGCCCAGACGACATGAAAGGCGCGTCCGGTGAGCATGGCGGCCCCGGAGACCCTGATGAGCAGCCCGGCCGCGACAAGGCGGTCGATCAGGTGCTTCCAGCCCAGCGCCACGCCCTGGCCCTCCATCACCGCCTGGATCAGAAGCGCGTAGTCGTTGAAGCGGAACCCTTCCGGCACCGGCCCGGCGACGCCGGCATCGGCGAGCCAGTCCGACCAGGTGGAGGCCGGGCGATGCGGCTCCTCCAGATGGATCAGGCGGTGGCGCAGCAGATCCGCCGGCCGCTCCGGCGTTCCGTAGCGCGCAAGATAGGAGGGGGCGGCCACCGCCCAGATCTCCTCTGCCGCCAGCGGCGCCGCAGCATAGCCCGGCCAGTCCTGCGGGTCGCCGCCGCGCACGGCGAGGGGAATGCCCTCGGCGGCGATGTCGAGGTCGCGGGCCGAGGTCTGCAGGCGCAGTTCCACCCCCGGCACCTCGTCGCGGAACTTCTGCAGCCGGGGCACCATCCAGAAGCTGGTGAAGGCGGTGGAAGCCGACAGCGTCACATGTCCGCCCCCGGACATCGCCCGCAGGGTTTCGGCCGAGCGACGGATATGCGCCAGGCCGAGCGACACATCTGCATGAAAGCGGGCGCCGGCTTCGGTGAGCGCCACGGCGCGGTGGCGGCGCAGGAACAGCGGCTGGCCGAGCCGTTGCTCCAGCCCGCGCACGGCATAGCTGACGGCGGCCTGGCTCATGCCGAGTTCCTGCCCGGCTGCGGTGAAGGACAGGAGGCGGCCGGCGGCCTCGAAGACCGCGAGCGCGCCGGCCGAGGGCAGGAGATGGCGCAGGGTTTGCATAAGCAGAACTTATCCGACGCCGCAGGATTTTCCAGCGTTACCGTTGCTGTCCCGCAGGCTAGTGTCGCGCGGACCGCCACAGGGAGCCTCGCCATGGACACCGACATCTCGCCGGAGTCTGCCAACCGCCCGCGCGCACGATCTGGGCGCGAGGCACGCCGGGCCGAGCGCGCGGGGGGGCCGCAGGGCCTGGGACGCCCCTTCATCCGCCGCAACATTCCGACCTATGACATCCTGTCGGAAGAGAGCCTCCAGCGCATCGAACGCACGGCGGAGCGCATCCTCGCCGAGATCGGCATCGACTTCCGCGATGACGACGCCGCGCTGGACCTGTGGCGCCGCGCCGGGGCGCGGATCGACGGCCGGAGGGTGCGCTGCGAGCCGGGGATGCTGGCCGAGATCCTGAAGACGGCGCCGGCGATCTTCACCCAGCACGCCCGCAACCCGGCGCGCAGCGTCGAGATCGGCGGCCGGAACGTGGTCTTCGCCCCGGCCTATGGAAGCCCCTTCGTGATGGACCTCGACCGGGGCCGGCGCTACGGCACGATCGAGGATTTCGCCAATTTCATCCGCCTCGGCCAGTCCTCGCCCTGGCTGCACCATTCCGGCGGCACGATCTGCGAGCCGGTGGACGTGCCGGTGAACAAGCGCCATCTCGACATGGTGCTGGCCCATGTCGAGAACTCCGACCGCTGCTTCATGGGCTCGGTGACGGCCGAAAGCCGGGCCGAGGATACGATAGACATGGCGCGGATCGTCTTCGGGCGGGAGTTCGTCGATGCGAACTGCGTCATCCTCGGCAATGTGAACGTCAATTCGCCGCTGGTCTGGGATGCCACCATGACCACGGCGATGCGCGCCTATGCGCGGGCCAACCAGGCGGCGGTGATCGTGCCCTTCATCCTGGGCGGGGCCATGGGGCCGGTGACGAACGCCGGCGCCATCGCCCAGGCCCATGCCGAAACGCTGATGGGCTGTGCGCTGACCCAGCTTGAGCGCCCCGGCGCGCCAGTGATCTACGGCAATTTCCTGTCCTCGATGTCGCTGCGCTCCGGCTCGCCGACCTTCGGCACGCCGGAGCCGGCCATCGGCTCGATGGTGGTGGGCCAGCTTGCCCGCCGTGCCGGCCTGCCGCTGCGCTGTTCGGGCAATTTCACCACCTCGAAACTGCCCGATGCCCAGGCCATGACCGAGGGCACGATGTCGATGCTGGCCGCCGTCCATTGCGGGGCGAATTTCATCCTGCATTCGGCCGGGTTCCTCGACGGGCTTCTGTCGATGTCCTACGAGAAGTTCGTGATGGACACCGATCTCTGCGGCGCGCTTCACACCTATCTCGACGGGGTGGCGGTGGACGACAACTCGCTGGCGATGGGTGCCTTCGAGGAGGTCGGGCCGGGCAGCCACTTCTTCGGCTGCGCCCATACGATGGCGAATTACGAGACCGCCTTCTGGGACAGCGGCATGGCCGACAACGAGCCCTTCGAGAAATGGCAGGCAAATGGCGCCGCCGATGCCGCCACCCGGGCCAATGCGCTGTGGAAGAAGCGGCTGCGCGAGTTCGAGCCGCCGCCGCTTGACGAAGGCATCCGCGACGGGCTCCATGACTTCGTGGCCCGCCGCAAGGGCGAGATGGCCGACGCCTGGCACTGAGCGATGACCACCGACCCGCTGCTGCAACCCTACCGGCTCAAGCACCTGACCCTGCGCAACCGGGTGATGTCCACCGCGCATGAGCCGTCCTATTCCGAGGACGGGCTGCCCAAGGATCGCTACCGGCTCTACCATGTCGAGAAGGCCAAGGGCGGCATCGCCCTGACGATGACCGCCGGTTCGGCGATCGTCTCGACCGACAGTCCGGCGGCCTTCGGCAACCTGCAGGCCTATCGCGACGAGATCGTGCCCTGGCTGAAGCGCCTGGCCGACGACGTGCACGAACAGGGCGCGGCGGTGATGATCCAGCTGACCCATCTCGGCCGGCGCACCGGCTGGAACAAGGCGGACTGGCTGCCGGTGCTGGCGCCTTCTCCCGTACGGGAACCAGCCCATCGGGCGTTCCCGAAGGAGATGGAAGACTGGGACATTGACCGCATCGTCGCGGACTATGCCTCGGCGGCGCAGAGGATGCAGGCGGCGGGGCTCGACGGGATCGAGTTCGAGAGCTACGGCCATCTGATGGACGGGTTCTGGTCGCCCGGAACCAACAAGCGGACCGACGAATGGGGCGGTTCGCTCGACAACCGCCTGCGCTTCACCTGGCGGGTGCTCGATGCGGTGCGGGCGGCCTGCGGGCCGGCGTTCATCGTCGGCATCCGCATGGTGACCGACGAGATGTGGGACGAGGGCTTCGGGCCGGAGGAGGGGGTGGAGATCGCCCGCCGGCTGGCCGGGTCCGGCAAGATCGACTTCCTCAACCTGATCCGCGGCCATATCGACCGCGACGCGGCGCTGACCACGGTGATCCCGATCCAGGGCATGGCCTCGGCCCCGCATCTCGACTTCATGGGCGAGGTGCGGGCCGCGACCGGGTTCCCGGTCTTTCATGCTGCCAAGATCGGCGATGTGGCCACCGCCCGGCACGCCATCGCGGCCGGCAAGCTCGACATGGTGGGGATGACCCGGGCGCATATGGCCGATCCGCATATCGTGCGGAAGGTCCGCGCCGGGGAGGAACAGCGCATCCGCCCCTGCGTCGGCGCCACCTATTGCCTCGACCGCATCTATGAGGGTGGCGAGGCCCTGTGCATCCACAACGCCGCCACCGGGCGCGAGGCGGTGCTGCCGCATGATCCCGGCCGCGCGGCGGTTCCGAAACGGGCGGTCGTGATCGGCGCGGGTCCTGCGGGGCTTGAGGCGGCGCGGGTGGCGGCGGAACGCGGGCACCGGGTGACGGTGCTGGAGGCCGGCAGCCGGGCCGGGGGGCAGGTCAATCTCCTCACCCAGAACCCCCGCCGCCGCGAGATGCAGGGCATCATCGATTGGCGGCTGGCCGAGCTTGAAAGGCTGGGCGTGGAGATCCGCCATGACCTCTGGGCCGAGGCGGAGGACGTGCTGGCGCTGGCGCCCGACGTGGTGGTCGTCGCCACCGGCGGCCTGCCGCAGACCCCGCCGCTGAAAGGCGGCGAGGCGCTGGTCACCTCCTCCTGGGACATCATCTCCGGCGGGGTGAAGCCGGCGGCGGAGGTTCTGGTCTATGACGACGGCGGCGCCCATGCCGGGATGACCGCCGCCGAACTGGTCGCCCGCAGCGGGGCGCGGACCGAACTGGTCACGCCCGAGCGCTTCTTCGCGCCTGACATGGGTGGGATGAACCATGTCCCCTACATGCGCGCCTTCCACGAGGCGGGGGTGACGATCACCATCAACACCCGGCTGTCCTCGGTCCGCCGCGAGGGCAACCGGCTGGTGGCGACGCTGGTTTCCGACTATGCCCCCGGCTGGACGGCGGAGCGGCGGGTGGATCAGGTGGTGACCGATCACGGCACGGCGGCGAATGCCGATCTCTATTTCGCGCTCAAGCCGCTGTCGCGCAACCGGGGTGCGGTGGACTATGCGGCCCTGACCTCGGGCCGCGATCCCTTTCCGGAACGCGGGACGGGGGATTTCGCGCTCTACCGGATCGGCGATGCGGTGGCGGGGCGGAACATCCACGCCGGCATCTACGACGCCCTGCGGTTCGGCATGCTGTGGTAGCCATGGAGGGCTGGGCCTTCTGGACCGCCGGCACCGCCGCCGCCCTGCTGGTGGGGCTGGGCAAGGGCGGGTTGCCCTTGACCGGGATGCTGGCGGTGCCGGTGCTGGCGCTGGTGATCTCGCCGGTCACGGCGGCCGGGCTTCTCTTGCCGATCTATGTGCTGTCCGACCTCTTCGGCCTCTATGCCTACCGCCATGCCTGGGACCGGCGGGTGGTGGCGATCATGGCCGCCGGGATGACGCTGGGGGTCGGCGTCGGCTGGGCCACGGCAAGCGTGGTGCCGGAGCGGATCGTGACCGGAATCGTCGGGCTGATCGGACTGGTCTTTGCGCTGCATCTCCTGCTGCGCCGGGGCGAAGAGCCGCCGCCCCGGCGGGCGGAGTTGGCGCCGGGGCTGTTCTGGGGCACGGTGACCGGCTTCACCAGTTTCGTCAGCCATGCCGGGGCGCCGCCCTATCAGGTCTATACCCTGCCCTTGCGGATGGAGAAGGCGGTCTTTGCCGGCACCTCGACCATCGCCTTCGCCTGGGTGAATGCGATCAAGCTTCTGCCCTACTGGGCGCTGGGCCAGTTCAGCCCGGCCAATCTCCACGCCGCCGCCTTCCTTGCCGCGCCGGCGGTGGCCGGGGTCTTCGCCGGGGTCAGGCTGGTGCGGCTCCTGCCCTCGGCGCTGTTCTTCCGTATCGTCACCTGGGCGCTGCTGGTGGTGTCGCTGAAGCTCCTCTGGGACGTGCGGCCGGTCTGAGTTCTCCCGCGCGGCTTCGCCGCTTGGGGCAAGCAAGGGGGCGGCTTCCCGCCCCCTTGGACCCCCTCGCCGAGGAGGCGGAGAGGGTGACGCCCGTCCCGTCTTGCGCCCTGGCGGGCGCGCCTCGTGTGGCGCTTCGGTCTTCGAGGTCTGCTCCGGTGGAGAGTCCCGGGGCGCTGCCCCGGGCCCCGGGGTATTTGTCCAAGGATGATGCAAGGGAAG
>CAZRQN010000172.1:0-5945 GCA_964602115.1 uncultured Rhodobacterales bacterium | reverse complement strand
CTCGGCCGGGTGGGTGAGGCGGGCTGGGTCCTCGCCTCGGAGACCTGCGCGCTCGACATCATCGGCGCGCGGCTGGAGCGCGAGATCGAGCCGGGCGAGATGGTGGTGATCGAGAACGGCATCGTCGCCAGCCACCGCCCCTTCGGCCCCGCCAAGTCGCGCTTCTGCGTCTTCGAACATGTCTATTTCAGCCGGCCGGACAGTCTGATCGGCGGCCGGTCGGTCTATGAGACGCGCCGCCAGATCGGGGTGGAACTGGCGCGCGAGGCGCCGGTGGAGGCCGATCTCGTCTGCCCGGTGCCCGACAGCGGCACGCCCGCAGCCATCGGCTATTCGCAGGAATCGGGTGTGCCCTTCGCTTTCGGCATCGTCCGCAACCAGTATGTCGGTCGCACCTTCATCGAACCGACCGAGCAGATCCGCAACATGGGCGTGCGGCTGAAGCTGAACGTCAACCGTGCGCTGGTCGCCGGCAAGCGGGTGGTCCTGGTGGACGACTCGGTGGTGCGCGGCACCACGTCGCGCAAGATCAAGGACATGATCCTTGAGGCCGGGGCGGCCGAGGTGCATTTCCGCATCGCCTCGCCCCCCACCGCCTGGCCGTGTTTCTACGGGGTCGATACGCCCGAGCGCAGCAAGCTCCTCGCCGCGACGATGAGCGAGGAAGAGATGCGCGCCTGGATCGGGGTGGACAGCCTGCGTTTCGTCTCGCTCGACGGCCTCTATCGCGCCGCCGGCGAGGCCGCCGGCCGCGACCCGTCGGCGCCGCGCTACTGCGATGCCTGTTTCTCCGGCGATTATCCCGTTGCGCCGTCCGACATGATCGAAAACGGCTTCCGCATGAAGGCGGCGGAATAGCCGTTCAGTAGCCGGAGCCGCCTGAACTGTCGTCGGACCCGGTCGAGACTTCGGCCGGTGCGGCGGCGGGCGGCATCTCGCAGGCGGCGAGCATGGCCAGGCACAGGGCGGCGGAGATGAGACGCAGTGCGGACAGGTGCATGGGGGATCTCCGGATTGAAGCGATGGGGGTGATCCTAGCACGGCTCGCCGCCGCCTCGAACCGGCATGTCGCCATTGACGGGGATTTGACTTCGGGTTGACGCCGGCCGCGCCAGACGGCAGGAGGCGGCCATGTCCGAAGATCGCCCTTCCCGCATTGCCCTTGTCACCGGCGCCTCGCGCGGCCTCGGGCGCGCCCTGGCCGAACAGCTGGCCCTGCGGGGCTGGCATGTCGTCGCCGTCGCCCGCACCGTCGGCGCTTTGGAGGAGCTTGACGACGCGGTGAAGTCGGCCGGGCTTCCGGGGGCCGGAGGCCTGACGCTGGCGCCGATGGACGTTACCGATGACGGGGCGATGCGCCATCTGTGCCGGTCCCTTTTCGATCGGTGGGGCGGGCTGGGGCTCTGGGCGCATACTGCGATCCACGCGCCTCCGCTGGCGCCGATGGGTTCGCTGGATGCCCGCGACTGGGAAAAATCCTGGAAGACCAATGCCGCCGCGACCGCGCTGCTGATTCCCCTGGTCGAGCCGCTGCTGCGCGCCCATGGCGGTGCCGCGCTGTTCTTCGAAGATCTGCGCGCGGGCCAGCCGTTCTTTGGCGCCTATGGCGCCAGCAAGGCGGCGCAGATGGCGCTGGTCCGTTCCTGGGCGGCGGAGTCCGCCCGGATCGGTCCGCGCGTGTCCATCGCCGAGCCGGCGCCGATGCCCACCGCGCTTCGTGCGCGCTTCTTCCCGGGCGAGGACCGCTCGCGCCTCGCCGATCCCCGCGCCGAAGCGGTCCGGATCATCGAAAGCTGCATCGCATAGCAGGGTCTTGGGAAGGTGCAGGTTTCTGTTGCCAGGTACCTGCGAACCCCGCCTTACGCTGCTAGGCGCAAGGGCTTAGGTTTGGTATTGCGAGCCGCTTACGCGGCCAGCGCCACCGGAGCACGGTTGTCGTTGGCAACTGTGATCATGCACCGATAACGGTGGTAGCTCACCGAGCGAAAGCTGGCCCCTTTCAACGTCCGTCGATCCTGTTTCGGCCCCTTGCTCCCGCAACGCCGGGAGGTTGGTGGAGCCGCCGGGTACCGCCCCCGGGTCCGATCCGCCTATTACGGGTGCGTTTATCGCCATAGTCCCGGGTTGCCCCGCGACAGAACCTATATAGGGCGGCGCGCGGGAAGGCTCAAGCGCGCCGCTGCCGGTTGATCCGACTCAATGCCTCGTGCCTTATCGGCCGGAGTATTCGCGCCGGGGAGGCAAGGCATGCGGGTTGGGATCATCGGGCTTGCCGGCCTTGCCGTGATCGCGGCGATGCCGGCCCGGGCTCAGGACGCCTGCGGGCCCTATCCGGTGCCGCAGCCGAGCTATAGTTGCACCTGCCCGCCTGGCAGCGGCGCGGCCGAGGCCTGGGGCAGCGGTCCCTATACGGCGGACAGCGACCTTTGCACGGCGGCCGTTCATGCCGGCGCCATCGGCCCGCAGGGCGGGCAGGTCACGGCGCGTCTTGCAGAAGGGCAGACGAACTATCCGGCCAGCACGGCCAACGGCGTGACCATGCAGCGCTGGGGCAGGTACGACAGTTCTTTCGATTTCGACACCGCTGCCGCCCCGATCCAGGTCGAGGCGCCGGCGCCCTCGGCCCCGCCCGCGCCGGCCCTCCCGGCGGCTGCGGCCAACGGGGCGGAGCAGGTCTGCGCCGGGCTCGACTATTCCAGCCCCGAGACGGTCTGCCGCTGCGAGCCGGGGCAGGGGACCGGCGCGACGCTCTGGGGATCCTCGCCCTTTGTCGCCGGATCGGACCTTTGCGCAGCAGCCCGGCATGCCGGGGTCATCGGGCTCGACGGCGGAGTGATCAGCGTCATCCGGGTGCCGGGCCTGACATCCTATCGCGGCAGCGAGCGCAACGGGATCAAGTCGGCCGACTGGGACGAATACAACGAAAGCTTTGTCGTCAACGCCAATTGACGCGGGGCAAAGAGAAAGGGCCGCGTCCGTGCCCGGACGCGACCCCGCGTGTCTTGCGAGAGCGGAACCCGGTCAGAAGCCCGCCTTGATGTTCTCGAACTCCTCCAGCATCCGGCCACGCGATTCCGCGCTGATCGGCACCTGGCTGAGCAGGATGCCGTCCACCGGATCGGCATAGCCGGCCTTCAGGTCGTCCATCGGGATCTCTTTCATCGCCGCATCATTGGCATGGGCATAGCCGAAATCGGTCAGCAGGCCCTTGGCGGAACCATGGTCGAGCCAGGCATTGATGAAATCGTAAGCCTTGTCCTCGGAACCCGGCGCGTCCTTGAAGTTGACCCATCCGCAGAACCAGGAGGCGACGCCCTCCTTGGGCGTGCGCTGGAACTCGACCGGGATATTTTCCCGCTTCATGGCGGCGACGCCGTCGTTCCACGAAAAGGCCACGACCACTTCCCCCGATTTCATCATCTGGGCGAGTTCGGAGGGGTCGGCCCAATAGGCGCGGGTATTGGCATGGGCCTGGCGCAGCCAGGCAGCGGCGGCGGCGAACTGGTCGTCGGAAACGTTGGTCCAGTCGGAAACGCCGGTCGCGAGCAGCGCCAGCGAGAAGGCATCGTCCACGTTGTCGGGCAGCGAGGTGCGGCCTGCGTATTTCGGATCGATGAACACGTTCAGCGTGGCCACGTCTTCGGCAGCCACCTGCTCGGTGTTGTAGGCGACGGCCGTGTAGGCATAGTCGCTGGGGATGTACCAGACGCCGCCGTCATCCTTGAACACGGTGGATTCGAGGAAGCGCGGGGCGATATTGGCGAATTCGGGAATGCGCGAGACGTCCCAGGGTTCGATCAGCCCGGCATCGCGATAGGATTGCACCTTCTGCGAGCAGGGATGGGCGACATCGGCCTTGAAGCCGGACGACACCTTCTGGAACGCCTCGTCGTCATCGGCGAAGAAGGAGTAGGTCGGCATGGTGCCGTGCTTGGCGACATAGGCCTCGATCAGGGCCTGGTCCTCGAAACCGGCCCAGTCGAAGACGATCAGGTCGGGGTCTGCGGCGAGCGCCGGGCCTGCGAAAGCGATCGTGGCACTGGCCAGAAGCGCATGGCGAAAGGTCATTTCTACCTCTTCTGTTGGTTAGTTGGCCGAAGCCTTGTCCGGAACGGGCCGCCTCGGGCCCGTTTTCCATGGCAATGACCTAAACCCGGGACGATGCGCGCCTCAAGCGCAATCCGGCGAGGAGAGCGGCGATTCGGTGCGGAATTCGCCGCCAACGCGGTGGAATCGCGCGTTTGCGTCGCTTCCGGCGGCTTGCAACACCAGCGGCGACCGGACAAGCATCGCTCGTCCGTCCCTTCAGGAGCGCTGCGATGCCGACCCTCGACCTTGATTTCGTGCGCCGCCAGTTCCCGGCCTTTTCCGAGCCGGCGCTGGCGGGGCTCGCCTTCTTCGAGAACGCCGGCGGCTCCTATCCCTGCCGCTTCGTCACCGAGCGGCTGGGGCGGTTCTATCGCGAGCGCAAGGTGCAGCCCTATCATCCTTTCCCGGCCTCGGCGGCGGCCGGCGCAGAGATGGACGAGGCCCGCAGGCGCCTGGCCGCGCTGACCGGCGTGGCCGAGGACGAGGTGCATTTCGGACCCTCGACCTCGACCAATACCTATGTCCTGGCCCAGGCCGTGCGCCGCTGGCTGCGCGGGCGGGATGCGGCGATCGTGGTGACGGACCAGGACCACGAGGCCAATTCCGGTGTCTGGCGCCGCCTGGCGGAGGACGGGCTGGAAATCCGCGAATGGAAGATCGATCCGGCGACCGGGCATCTCGATCCCGCGCGCCTTGTCCCGCTGCTGGCCGACGGCAAGGTTCGGGTGGTGGCCTTTCCGCATTGTTCGAACGTGGTGGCCGAGATCAATCCGGTGGCCGAGATCGCCGCCATTGTCCGCGCCGCCGGGGCGCGGACGGTGGTGGACGGGGTGAGCTACGCGCCGCACGGTCTTCCCGATGTCGGCGCGCTCGGCTGCGATGCCTATCTCTTCTCGGCCTACAAGACCTACGGGCCGCATCAGGGGATCATGCTGGCGCGTGCCGCGTTCGTGGACGAGCTTCCCTGCGAGGGTCACGGGTTCAACGCCGATGCGCGGTCAAAACGGCTGACGCCGTCGGGGCCCGACCATGCCCAGGTGGCGGCCTGCGCCGGGATGGCGGACTATGTCGAGGCGCTGGCCGATCACCACCGGATCGCCGGCACCGCAAGGCAGCGCGCGGCGGGCGTCCATGACCTGATGCGGGCGGCGGAAGTGGAACGCGCCGGGCCGCTGCTCGACTTCCTGGCCAGCCGCAACGACCTGCGCCTGATCGGTCCGCGCAAGGCGGCCCTGCGGGCGCCGACCGTTGCGGTGGATGTCGGCGCCGGGGCGACGTCCCTGGCCGAGGCGCTTGGCCGCGAGGGGATCGGGGTCGGCGCATCGGACTTCTATGCGGTGCGGCCGCTGGCGGCGATGGGGGTCGATCTCGCTTCCGGCGTGCTGCGGATGAGCTTCGTCCACTACACCTCGGCGGCAGAGGTCGAGCGCCTGATCGCCGCGCTGGACCGCCTGCTTGCCTGAGCCGATCCTGGCCAGGGGCACGATTCCGTCGGCCGGCATGGGCGAAGCGGGCCGGCGAAGGGTGCAGTCAGCGCCCCAATCGGGCGGGGTAAGCCCGGACGCGGATCCGGCGTGCAGTAATTTCCTTGGCTTTAC
Organism: uncultured Rhodobacterales bacterium; assembly: GCA_964602115.1. GTDB lineage: Bacteria > Pseudomonadota > Alphaproteobacteria > Rhodobacterales > Rhodobacteraceae > JANOGU01. The sequence continues at coordinate 258 of CAZRQN010000172.1, read as the reverse complement.
AAGAAATTACGAAATTTCCGCAGTGCAGAGGAAAATTTCGCGCGCTCCCTCTTGCGCTCCCTGGCGGGGATTCGTAGATAGCCGCCCACCGAAGCAGGGCGGTAACGCGAACCTGTGAGGGACGGCGGCGACGCCGGGACAATCCGGAGCAAGGCGATCGGGACACGCCAGGGGACTGGCGGCTCGGTCGTGTTTGCGGCGGACGCTCTTTGACATATGTAGAATGCGAAGGGATATGTGGGCGGTTTGCTGTCATCG
>CAZRQN010000171.1:0-5957 GCA_964602115.1 uncultured Rhodobacterales bacterium | reverse complement strand
CTCAAGGAAGTGCCGGTCACCGAATGGGACCAGAACGACATGCCCTGCTATCCGGCGGGCTATGATCACTTCAACGCCGGCGAGACCACGCTTCTGAAGCAGCCTGACGTGGTGATGCTGATCTATGTCCTGCCCGACGAGTTCAGCGCCGAGGTGAAGCGGGCCAACTACGACTTCTACGAGCACCGGACGCTGCACAAATCCTCGCTGAGCCCGGCGATCCATTCGATCATGGGCATCGAGGTCGGAGATCCGGCGCGGGCGCTGCAATACTTCCGTCGTTCGGCCCTGGTCGATCTGACCAACAACCAGGGCAATACCCAGGACGGCATGCATGCCGCCTCCGCCGGGGGCACCTGGCAGGCGCTGGTCTGCGGCTTCGGCGGCTTCCGGATGATGCACGGGCGAATGACCTTCAAGCCCTGGCTGCCGGCGGAATGGAGCGAGCTGCGCTTCCGCCTGCGCTGGCACGGCAACTCCGTCGATGTCGCCATCCGCCACGGCGAGGCGGCCTTCCGGCTCAGCGCCCCGCCCGGAACGGTGGAGGATATTCTCGTGGGCGATGTGCCCTTCACCCTGCATGCCGGGGCCGAGACCCTGGCGCGCATTCCCGATACCGGAGCAACCGCATGACCCTGCAGGGCGTCATCTTCGATCTCGACGGCGTGCTGGTCGATACCGTCCCGGCCCATTACGCCGCCTGGGAGCGACTGTTCCGCGAGGAAGGCTTCCACTTCGACGAGGCGGTCTATCACGACAAGGTGGACGGACGGCCACGCCGGGACGGGGTGGCGGCGGTGATGGAAGGCGAGAGCGATGCCCGGATCGACGCGGCGGCGGCGCGCAAGGACGGCTTCTTCCTCGATCTGATCGAGCAGGGAAAGTTCAGCGTGTTCGACGATGCGGTGGGCTTTCTCGACCAGTGCCGCGCGATGGGGCTGAAGCTTGCCACCGCATCCAGCAGCCGCAATGTCCGCCATATCCTGACCAAGGTCGGGCTGATCGACCGTTTCGCGGCGGTGATCGGCGGCGACGACATCCTTCGGGGCAAGCCGGATCCGAGCATCTTCCTCACCGCAGCCAGCCGGATCGGGGTGCCGGTTCCCGCCTGCGCGGTGATCGAGGACGCAACTTCGGGGGTGCGGGCGGCCAAGGCCGGGGGGTTCTACTGCCTGGGGCTGGACCGCGCCCACCAGCCGGCAAGGCTGGACGGCGCCGACCTGATCGTGAACGACCTTCTGTCGGTCACGCCGGAGGCGCTGGCGCAGCGGCTGGCGGGTGGCGCCGGCTGATCCTTCCGGCCACGGGCTCCGGCCTTTTCCCGATGAAGCGCCCGCGCTAGTCTTTCCCGAAGCAGGGAGACGGCAATGGCGGGCGGCTGGGCACGGGACGGCGCGGTGGGCGAGCAGATCGACGCCTCGATCGAGGACGAGCTCGCCCGGCTGAAAGCGCTGAAGCGGCCGCTCGTGGGCGAGAGCCTGACCGAATGCGCCGAATGCGGCGAGCCGATTCCGGAGGCGCGCCGGCTGGCCCTGCCGGGGGTCAAGCTCTGCATCGATTGCCAGTCGGCACGCGACGCCCGGCCGGTCGCCCGGGGCGGGATCAACCGGCGCGGGTCCAAGGACAGCCAGCTCAAGTGAGATCGCGCCCGCCCGATCTGACCGAAGACCTCGTGGACCGCGTCCACCGCCCGGTGGAAAAGACCTCTGAGCCGGGCCACCTGCGCCCGCTGGAAGATGTCGATTTCGAAAGGCTGTGCGCCCGTCTCTGTGCGGAGGTGCCGGAGGAGGGCCTGTGGCTCTTTGCCTATGGTTCGCTGATCTGGAAGCCAGATTTCGAGCATGTCGCCTCCGAGGTGGCGCAGCTCCACGGCTGGCGGCGGTCGTTCTGCATCCACCTTTCCAGCTTTCGCGGCACGCCGGAGCAACCCGGGCTGATGCTGGCGCTGGCACCGGGAGGCTCCTGTCGCGGGCTCGCCTTCCGCATGCCTGACGACGACCGGCCGGGGCGCGTGATGCGGCTGTTGCGGCGCGAGATGGCCTTTCATGAGCACTTGTCCTGGCTGCGTTGGGTCACCCTGCGCGGCGCCGGCGGGGGCCTGCGCCGGGCGCTCGCCTTCTACTGCGCGGTGAAGGGTGATCCCGACTATCTGCCGCTGCCCTTCGAGGCGCAGGTCCAGCGCCTTTCCCGCGCCGTGGGCTACGCCGGCAGCGGGGCCGCGTACCTGCGCAACACGGTGCTCGGCCTTCAGGCCTCGGGCATTCACGACAGCTATCTCTGGCGCCTGCAGGCGGCGGTTGCGGCGCAAATCCGGGCGGACCACGGGCTTGCGCCCGGCCCGGCGGCGGGAGCATGATCGGGTGATGGACCGCCGACCGCCCCGGAAACCCGGCTACGACGCCTGCGACGATTGCGGCAGGGCTGCGCGCTGAACTGACGCGCCCCGATCCCTGTTCCCGATCGCCGGAGTCCCTCCATGAATCCTTCCGCGCCGGGCCTGCGCCCGGCTGTCCTGCTTGTTGTCGCGACCTTCCTCTGGGGCGCGGCCACGGTTGCCAACAAGGCGCTGCTCGGCCCGATTGCGCCGACGGCGCTGCTGGCGATCCAGCTCGCCCCGGGCTTCCTGCTGGCTGCGGCCCTTGCCCTCCTTGCCCGGGCGCGGTTTCCGCGCGGGCGCGATCTTGCCCTGGCCCTGCTCCTTGGGGTGCTGAACCCCGGCATTTCCTACATGTTCAGCATGCTCGGCCTTTCGCGCGTCAGCGCCAGCCTGGCGGCCCTTCTCTGGGCCAGCGAGCCGATGATGATCCTGGTGCTCGCGACCCTGATCCTGCGCGAGCCTCTCGGCATCCGCCTGGTGGCGGCGATTGTCGCCGGCTTCGGCGGGGTGGTGTTGGTGGTGCGGCCCGGCGGGGGCGGTGCCGATGCGGCAGGGGTCGGCATGCTGCTGACGGCGGTGGCGCTCTGCGCCGTCTATACCGTCTTTTCCCGGGGGCTCGTGCAACGCTGCGACGCGCTGCCGCTGCTGGCGGTGCAGCACGGGGCGGGACTTGGCTGGGCCGTGGCGGCACTTGCGCTGAACCCTGTGGCGTCGCCGCCGGGGTCTGGGGGTGCCGCCACTGGCACGCTGGCCGCTGCGGCGATGACCGGGTTTCTCTACTACGGCATCTCGTACTGGCTCTACCTCCTCGCCCTGCGACGGGTTCCCGCCGCCGTGGCGGGCGCGTGGTTCAACCTCATTCCGCTCTTCGCGCTGATCCTCGCGGCGCTGTTTCTCGGCGAGCGCCTTGGCTCGCAGCAGCTCCTGGGCGCGGCGGTGATCCTTGGCGCGGCCTTGGTGCTGGCGCGCGAGACGGGCAGGACCGGCGATCCGTAGCCGCCAAAATGGCAGCGGAACGAGAATCCCTCCGCGCCCGGCGCGGTACGCGCGCCAGCGGGACGGCGAATCTCCTTGAAAATCCACCGCAACAGGTAGATACGCCGCCGCACCGGCCTGCGGGGTCTTTCGCGGGCCCTCTCGCATGGAGTCTACATGGCCAAGGAAGACATTCTCGAATTCCCCGGCGTCGTGAAGGAACTCCTGCCCAACGCGACGTTCAAGGTGGCGCTCGACAATGGCCATGAACTGATCGCGACGATGGCAGGAAAGATGCGCAAGAACCGCATCCGTGTTCTGGCCGGCGACAAGGTGCAGGTGGAGATGACGCCCTACGACCTGTCCAAGGGCCGCATCAACTACCGCTTCAAGTAACTGAACTTGCGCCTGATTCTCGGATCGGCGAGCCCCCGGCGGCTGGAGCTTCTGGCGGGGCTCGGCATCGTGCCCGATGCCATTCTTCCCCCCGACATCGACGAGACGCCGATGAAGGGCGAGCTGCCGCGCCCCTATGCCGCGCGGCTGGCGGAGGCCAAGGCGCGGGCCGTGGCCGCCGGGCCGGACGACGTGGTCCTCTGCGCCGACACGACCGTGGCGCTGGGCCGGCGCATCCTCGGCAAGCCTTCCGATGCGGCCGAGGCGGCGGCCTTTCTCGTCATGCTCGGTGGGCGCCGGCATCAGGTGATCACCGCCGTGGCGGTGCGGCGGGGCGAGCGGCTGTGGCTGCGGGAAAGCGTCAGCGTGGTGAGGATGAAGCGGCTCTCTGACCTAGAGCTCAATGCCTATCTCGCCAGCGGTGAGTGGCAGGGCAAGGCCGGAGCCTATGGCATCCAGGGCAGGGCCGGCGCCTTCATTCCGTGGATTTCCGGCAGCTACAGCGGCATCATGGGCCTGCCGGTGGCCGAGACATCGGCGCTGCTCGCCGGTGCCGGCTGGCCGGTTTGGAGGCGGGAATGAAGGGACGCGTGGTCCTGCTGGACGAGATCGGCGGCCGCCCGGCGGCGGCGCTGGTGGTGGATGGCCGGCTGGAGGATCTGCTGATCGACCCCGACGGCGACGAGCCGCTGCCGGGCGCCATCTACCGCGCCCTGGCCGAGCGGCCGGTGAAGGGGCTCGGCGGGCATTTCGTCAAGCTGCCGGGCGGGATGCAGGGCTTCCTGCGCCAGGTCGAGGGCATCGCGCCGGGGCGGCCGCTGCTGGTGCAGGTCACCGGCCCTTCCGAGCCGGGCAAGGCGGTGCCGGTGACGGGGCGGCTGTTGTTCAAGAGCCGCTTCGCCATTGTTACCCCTGGCGCGCCGGGGCTGAACATCTCCCGCCAGATCAAGGAAGCCGCCCGCCGCGAGGCGCTGGAGGCGCTGGCCCTGGCAGGAATGGCGGGGGCCGACGAGGCACTGGGCCTGATCCTGCGCACCGCTTCGGGCGCATCAAAGCCCGAGCCGGTGGCCGAGGACATCGCCGCGATGCGCGAACTGGCCGAGGCGGTGCTGGCCGACCGCGAGGGCGGGCCGGAGCTGCTGGTCGATGGGGCCGGCGCCCATGACGTGGCCTTCCGCGACTGGCTCGATCCGGCGCCGGACGGGCTTGAAACCGACGAGGGCGCGTTCGATGCGCATGGCGTCAGCGAAATGATCGACGCCCTGCGCAAACCGCGTGTCGGCCTTCCGGGCGGGGCAAGCCTGTGGGTCGAGACCACCCGGGCCTGTGTGACGGTGGATGTCAACACCGGGCCGGACACCTCGCCGGCGGCGGGGCTGAAGGCCAATATCGCGGCGGCGCGCGAGCTGCCCCGGCAGTTGCGCCTGCGCGGTCTCGGCGGGCAGGTGGTGGTCGATTTCGCCCCGATGCCCAAGCGCGACCGCCAGATCCTGGACCAGGCCCTGCGCGCCGCCTTCAAGGGCGAGGCGGCGGAGACCAATCTCGCCGGCTTCACCACGCTCGGCCTCTACGAGATGGTGCGCAAGCGCGACCGCCTGCCGCTGGCCGAGCTGCTGCCGCCGGTCTGATGCCATGGCCTGTCCGATCTGCGGCCGCGAGACCGACCCGAAGCAACGCCCGTTCTGCTCGCGCCGCTGCGCCGATGTGGACCTCGGCCGCTGGCTGACCGGCAGCTACCGGGTGGAAAGCGAGGAGCCTGCGGGAGACGAGTCGCCCCCGCCACAACCGCCGCAATAGATCGCGCGAAGGGGTCTGGACAGCCCCCTGTACCGCCGCTATGCACGCGCCCGGGCCCAGATAGCTCAGTTGGTAGAGCAGCGGATTGAAAATCCGCGTGTCGCTGGTTCGATTCCGGCTCTGGGCACCACTTAAATCCCTGAAATCGCCAGGTTTTGTTTTCATTCCGATTTCCCTTTCGGTTCGGGTTTGACGCTTTTGGCGGAAGGTTTGACAATCCGCGCCCGCCGCGCGTTCTCGGTTTCGAGAGTCGCCATGGTCTCGCGGTTCTTGGCTGCAAGGTTGGCAGAGCGCGAATAGTGCCGCGCCATAGACAGGGTTTTCTGCCCGAGAAGGTCGGCGATGCGGCGTTCATCCAGCCCCGCCTCGCGCAGCGTGGTCGCAACGGTGTGCCGCAGGCCCTTGAGGGTGA
>CAZRQN010000170.1:0-5982 GCA_964602115.1 uncultured Rhodobacterales bacterium | reverse complement strand
CAGGAGGCCCCGGACTATGTGAACCAGCGGGTGATCGCGCCCGAACTTGCGCCCGATACGCCGGAACTGGTGGAGATCGGCTTCGAACGCGGCGATGCGGTCAGCGTCAACGGCGAGGCGCTGTCGCCCGCCGCGCTGCTGACCCGGCTGAACCAGCTTGGGGCAAAGCATGGCGTCGGCCTGCTCGATCTGGTGGAGAACCGTTTCGTCGGAATGAAGTCGCGCGGGCTTTACGAAACCCCGGGCGGGACGATCCTTCTGGAAGCGCATCGCGGCATCGAGCAGATCACGCTCGACGCCGGCGCCGGGCACCTGAAGGACAGCCTGATGCCGCGCTATGCCGAGCTGATCTACAACGGCTTCTGGTTCTCGCCCGAGCGCGAGATGCTGCAGGCGGCGATCGACAAGAGCCAGGAGAATGTCACCGGCACGGTGCGGGTGAAGCTCTACAAGGGCTCGGTCCGCACCGTGGCGCGCTGGTCGCGGCATTCACTCTACAGCGAGAAGCACGTCACCTTCGAGGAAGACGCCGGCGCCTACGACCAGAAGGATGCCGAAGGCTTCATCCGCCTGAACGCCCTCCGCCTGCGCCTGATCGCGGCCCGGAACGCGCGGGTGAAGGGGTAAGGGTAAGGGGCGCCGAAACGCCCCCTACGGGCTTAAGCTCGCGACCGCTCGCGAACTGGGGCGGAGGCGCTGGCCTTGACCAGATTGATCGCCGAGAGAGCGTCGGACTTGTTGACGTATCCCTCTCCAGAGTTGGCGATCTTTCGGCCGTTGGCGGACCAAAGGGTCCACCGCCAGCCTTGCGTCGCTTCGTGATAGAGATCGATGTACACGACCGGCTCCTTTCCATCACTAGGTGCCGCACCCGGCGCAATTACCGGATCCGGCGAGGACGCCGCATCATGCTTGACGGAAACGCACCGATCCGCGAGACTCGCGAAGTGTCCTCGACACGCTGCCGTATGCGGCAGTCAGGGGCGCCTGCACTGGAATGCAGGCGCCCCATTGATTCCAGCGGGCTCAAAAAGAGTCCAGCAGATTCTATCCATGACCCCCAACAATTTGTACTGGTTGGGCAAGGATTGTTGATATCTGGGGTGGTTGGTCCTGATCGCGTCGCGGACAACGAGGGCCAAGGATTGGGCGTGATCGGACCGAACGGACGCGCAGCGTCCTTCGGCAGATCGGCCGGTGCGGCGGGTCGGAAGCCGTGGCGGCGCGAAAACCCGTCCCGGGCCTGACCCGGGACCTCTCCCCTCGGCCGGTGCGCTCGCGGGGCTGCGAGGCCCCGGGTCAGGCCCGGGGCGGGGCTTGCCACGCTCTACCGAATCCAACCGTCTGCGACGCGCTATAGCTTGAGGCCCCCGCCGGCGCCGTCAGAGGGCAAAGCTGCGCAATCTGTCAAAGGCTGGCAAGCCAGCGTCCGCCAGTCGCCGGGCCTCGCCCTCCATCAGCGGCAGCGGCCCCTCGGCCGCATCAAAGCCTGTGGAGCGGTGGATGGCGTTGTACCAGTGCGGAGCCCAGACGCCGTCATAGGGTTTGGGTCCGGCGGGCCAGGTGAGCATTGCCGGGGTGAAGCCGATCCCGATCGCGGCGCAGAGCGCGGCCAGTTTTCCTTCCGGATCGGCACGGATGTCGGCGCTGTCGATGACGATTGGGGCGCGGCCGAGGCGGTCGGCCTCGCGGTTGAACAGCTCCTCCTGCTGGCGGAAGCCCAGGTCTTCGAAGCTCGGATTCTCGCGCTTGGCGGCATAGCTCGCCACCACCCGCGCCGGGTGGCGGATCAGGAAGACATTGGTGCAGGCGGCCATGAAGCCCAGCGGAACGCCCGCGATCATGTGCAGCGTCATGTGCTTCTGGTAGAAGAGCCGCTGCCCCCCGGGCGCCGGACCGGCGCAGCGGCGGGCAACTTCCTGCGGGTCGGTGATCCCGGCCGCGATCACCGCCTCTTTCATCGGATGGGCGATGCCGGTGGCCTTCAGATAGGCGGCATAGAAGGGCTCGTCCCAAACGGCGCAATCGCCCCGCGCGGCGAAGCTGTACATCAGCGCGGTCGAGAGGTTGCGCGGCCCCGACCACATGGCGATGCGCAAGGGTTCGCTCATGACAGCCGCTTCTCCGCCTGGGCATCGAGCGCGGCGGCGAGGCGCTCGGGCGCCCAGAGCTCCGTTAACGCTTCGTTAACCAGTGCCGCCTGCGACTTGGGGGCCATGCCGCCCAGCGGCGGATCGCGGTCGAGGTTGGTGGGGAAGGGGTAGCCCTCGGCCGAAGCGGCGATGGCGGCGGCGATCTGGCGCGCGGTCAGCGACCCGTCGGCCTTTCCCGCCAGAAGCGCCGGATAGAGCGCCTTGACCATGCGGGTACGGTCCACCGTCTCCATCGCGCGGCCATAGGCGGAGGAGACCTGGAAAAGGTTGACCATCCGTTTCACCCCCGTCGAGCGGTTGGCACCGGCGGCGTGGAACAGCGCGGGAGAGAAGAACAGCATGTCGCCCCTGGCCAGCGGAAGCTGCACGCGCTGCGCATCGAAATGCGCCCGGAAGTCGGGGCGGCCCATGGCCAGATAGCCGGGCGCATAGAGCTGGCTGAAGGGCAGCAAGAGCGTCGGCCCGGTCTCCAGCGGTGCATCGACATGGGCCACGGCGCCTTGCAGCGTCAGGAAGGGCGACATCGTCTGCACATGCAGCGGATAGCGGGCGATGTCGGCGGCGGACTGGAAGCCGAGGTGATAGTCGCGATGCGCCGACTGCGCCGCGCCGCCCGGGTTCACCACGTTGAGCTGCGCCGTCATCTGGTAGAAGGGGCCGAGCCAGGCCTCCGAGATCAGGGCGAGAAACGGGTTGCCGTAGTAGCGGGCGAAATTTGCGGGATCGGCAAGGCAATGCTTTTCCAGCGAATTCCACAGGCGATCATTGGCGCCGGGCTTGGCGAAGTGGTCGCCGCCGCCCGCGCCGGTGCGGTTCTGCTCCTCGATCATGGCGCGGAACAGGTCCGAGGCGCGGTCGAGCATGGCGTGATCGGGCTCCGCCCCTTTCAGCACCACCACGCCGGGACCGCTGGCCATCGCTGCGGCCCATTCGGCCTTGAGCTCGCCCGTCAGCGCGGCATCGTCCAGGCGGGGAAGGAGCGCGGGGCAGTCGTAGATCAGGACGTTTTTCTCGACTGCCGCCGCCAGCGGCCAGTCGGCGGGGTTGGTCTGCTGCGCCGTCAGCGCGACGAAATCGGCGAGGTCGCAGTCCTCGGCGGTCTGGAACACGCGGCGGGCGCGGGTTTCGGTCTGGTGCGTGGTCAGCATCTGGTCCCCCTGGAGCGTGATCGACCCGGATCGAAGCAGCTCATGCCCGTTTGCAGGAAACCCGCCCCGGGCTTGACCCGGGGCGGGGATTCCCAGCGACAACGCGCATTCCACCGCGATCGGCCCCGCCCTAGTCACCCGCCCCTACCAGCGCCTTGTACAGGCTGCGCAGGCGCGCTGTCACCGGGCCCATCTGGCCGTCGCCGATCTGCCGGCCGTCGATCACCCCTACCGGCGTCTGCGCCCCGAAGGTGCCGGTCAGGAAGGCCTCGTCGGCGCTATGCGTCTCGTAAAGCGAGAAATTCCGCTCGAAGACCGGGATGCCGTTGGCCTTGCAGAGGTCGATCACCTTCTGCCGCGTGATCCCGGGCATGCAGTAGTCGCCGGTCGAGGTCCAGACCTCGCCCTTGCGGACGATGAAGAAGTTGCAGGCGTTGGTCGTGTTCACGAAGCCATGGACGTCAAGCATAAGTGCTTCATCCGCCCCGGCCTTTTCCGCCGCGATGCAGGCGAGGATGCAGTTGAGCTTGGAGTGGCTGTTCAGCTTGGGGTCCTGGCTCATCGGCAGGCCGCGGATGTTCGGGACCGTGGCGAGCCGGATCGGGCGCGGCAGGTTGGGGCGGGAGTGTTCCATGATGATGACCATGGTCGGCCCCTGCCGGCTGAGCCTCGGATGCTGGAAGGGCCGCGACTTGACCCCCCGCGTCACCATCAGCCGGGCATGGACGCCATCGCGCATGGAGTTGGCGGCCTGTGTGTCGAGAAGTGCCTGTTTCACCTCGGTTTTCGTCCAGGCCATCTGCAGGTCGATGACCTTGGCGGCGTCGAACAGGCGGTCGATGTGTTCGTCGAGAAAGGCCCAGTTGCCGTTGTAGAGGCGGATGCCCTCCCACACGCCATCGCCCAGCATGAAGCCCGAATCATAGACCGAGACCACCGCTTCGGGCCGGGGTTTCAGGCTGCCGTTGACCCAGACCAGCACGGTTTCGTTGCGGGCATCGTCTTCGGCCTGATGGGTCGAGGCATGGTCTTGCATGGCGGGCTCCTTCGCCGCGAGACTAGCGCAGCCGGCGTCTGTTTCACGTCAGTTTCGCGTCTGGCCGGCGTCGGTTTTCTGTACCGACAGGACGTTCTTTCCCCCGGCCCCGGCCGCAACGGGCGGTCAGCTCCGCGTGGGGCGTGAAACGACGGCCACGCTAGCCGCGTAGTGGCATCAGGACGCAGGGAGATGGGCGATGTGGAAAGCTCTGGTGCTTGGACTGGCGGTGATGGCGGCGGGGCCGGCCATGGCGGAAAAGGCCTGGGTGGCCGGCGGCTGCTTCTGGTGCGTCGAGAGCGACTTCGAGGGCGTGCCGGGGGTGCGCGAGGTGATCTCGGGCTATATGGGCGGCGGCGCGGCCGACCCGACCTATGAGGATCACGAGGGCCATGTGGAAGCGGTCGAGATCTACTTCGATCCGGCTGTCATCAGCTATGCCGAGCTGATGCGGCTGTTCTTCCGGGGCGTCGATCCGACGGATGCCGGCGGCCAGTTCTGCGACCGGGGGCCGAGCTATGCCACCGCGATCTTCGCCAAGGGGGCCAAGCAGAAGGCGGCGGCCGAAGCTGCCAAGGCGGAGGCCGAGGCGGCGCTGGGCCAGACGGTGGTGACGCCGATCCGCAACGCCGGCACCTTCTGGCCGGCCGAGGTCTATCACCAGGACTATTACAAGAGCCGCGAGGTGATCCTCACCCGCTTTGGCCCCAAGGAGAAGCGCAACGCATACAAGCGGTATCGCGCGACCTGCGGCCGGGACGCGCGGGTGAAGGCGCTGTGGGGGGCGGAGGCGGCCTTCGCGCATTGAGGGGGGATGGCGGGCAGATTGCCCGCCATGGTCAGGGTTCGCGGACGGGTGGACCGGGAAGGTCCTTGGCGCGGCGCGTGAGTTTCTTGTCGAACGTCAGGAAGGCGTCGCAGTCGTCGGAGGAGGCGAGGTGGAGGGCGTCAGCGAAGTCGAATCCGGCTTCGGCCAGGGCAAATGCCATCAACGCCCGGTCTGGCATTTCGACACTGATTTCCGGCAAACAGACGAAATCCTTCAGTGCTGCCAAAGTCTTGTCCCGTCTGAAGCGAAACACCGCCCGCAAGACCCACTCGCTCTCCAAAAGGACGCTCAGCGGCATGAAGAGCCGTCCCGCATCCATCTCCCGATCAACGCGGCGCACCTGTTCCGGGTCGTCGCCAGCGAGGTAGCGGACGACCAGATTGGTATCAATCGCCCGCATACCGCCGCCGCGCCTCTGCCAGAATGCCCGCATCCATGTCTTCGATGGTCACGGGCGGACCCTTGTAGGCCAGCATTCCCGCAACTTTGGACCGCTCGGTTGGCGTGAAGGCCGGGATCTTGCGAAGGACGTAGCCGCGCGGAGTTTCCTCAAAGAGGATCTTGGTTCCCGGAGTCAGGTGCAGGTCGTCGCGCATCGCTTTGGGAAGGACAACCTGGCCCTTGGTCGAAACCGTCACGATATGAGCACCCATCTGCTCCTCCAGCGGTAAGCCAGAGGTAAGATATGGGCGGCCACCCTTTCAGTCAACCTCACCCCACCTTGCAGGCCGCCATCACCGCGAGGTTGAGGATGTCGTTGACCGTGGCGCCCATCGTGGCGATCTGGATCGGCTTGTCCACGCCGGCGAGGATCGG
>CAZRQN010000169.1:0-6037 GCA_964602115.1 uncultured Rhodobacterales bacterium | reverse complement strand
TCGACCACGATGAGGGACACCGCGCCGGAGCGCACCAGCGTATCGACGATCTCCAGCGCCTGCTCGCCGGTGTCGGGCTGGGAGATCAGCAGCTCGTCGAGATTGACCCCGAGCTTCTTGGCATAGAGCGGGTCGAGCGCGTGTTCGGCATCGACGAAGGCACAGACCCCGCCCTTCTTCTGCTCCTCTGCCACCACATGCAGCGTCAGCGTCGTCTTGCCCGAACTTTCCGGCCCGTAAATCTCGACTATCCGCCCCTTTGGCAGGCCGCCGATGCCGAGCGCGATGTCGAGGCCGAGCGAGCCGGTGGAGACCGCCTCGATCTCCATGACCGGGTTGTTTTCCCCCAGGCGCATGATCGAACCCTTGCCGAACTGGCGTTCGATCTGGGCGAGCGCGCTTTCCAGCGCCTTCTTGCGGTCCATGTCCCGGGAGCCCCTTGCCTCGATCAGGTTGGTCACACTCATTGTCGCGCTCCTTGTTCCATATCCGCCGGGGGGCGGCAATCTTTGCGGTGTTCTTGCCCTGTTCTCGCTGTATGAGATCAAACAGGGAACAATTCAATCGGATTTTCGCTGAATCCCGTCTTGCCGGAGATTGGTTAAGGGCTAGTTTACGCCGTCGCTGCCGCAGGAGGGCCAGCCCGTATGTTGGTGTTCTGGGAGGAGCGGCTGGTCTATCTCGCCACGCCCAAGACCGGATCGACGGCGATCGAGGCGGCGCTGGCGCCCTATGCCTCCCTCGTCGTGACACGGCCTCCGGCGTTGAAGCATACCGGGGTGCGTCGCTACCGCCGCTTTCTCGAACCCTATCTGATGGCAGCGGCGAAGGCCCCTTTCGAAGTGGTGGCGCTGATGCGCGAGCCGCGCGACTGGCTGGCGAGCTGGTATCGCTATCGCAGCCGCGAGACCGGGGTGGAGCCGGAGAAATCCACCCGGGGGCTGAGCTTCGACGATTTCGTCAATGGCTGGTGCGGCACGCCCCGTCCGGCCTGGGCGGAGGTCGGGGCGCAGGCGAAGTTCCTCGGCCCGGCGGGCGGGGCGCGGGTGGACCGTCTGTTCCGTTACGAGGACATCGAAGGCTTCACCGCCTTTCTCTCTTCCCGTCTCGGCCGCGAAATCCGCCTGGAGCGGCGCAATGTCTCGCCCTTGGTTGGCGATCTCAGCCTGCGGCCGGAGACCGAGGCCCTGCTTCGGCGCGTCGCGGCGCCGGACTTCGCGCTTTACGCTTCGCTCGGGGGCTGAGCGGCCTGCCCGACCCTCGCCTGGCTCTCGCCGGCCCTTCACCCGTGGGAAGACCTGCGGGTGAAGGCCGGCTGGGGCGGGCAATGCTCAATGCAACTGCCTTTGCACCGTGGCGGTCAGGTCGTTCAGGCTGAAGGGTTTCTGCAGGAAGACGGCGTTGCGGATCGCCTCGCGCGAATCGGTCAGGACATCCTCGGCATAGCCGGAGATGAACACCACCCGCGCCTCCGGCCGCCGCTCCAGCGCCAGTTTCACCCAGGTCGGCCCGTCGAGCCCGGGCATGACCACATCGGTGACGAAGACATCGACATCTACCGAAGGGTCCTCCAGCCGGCGCAGCGCCTCCTCGGCATTCTCGGCCTCGATCACCGTCCAGCCACGCAGCCGAAGCGCCCGGCTGGCGAAGGCGCGCACCGGCGCCTCGTCCTCCACCAGCATCACCACACCCTCGCCATGGCGCGGGGCCGGCCGGGGCGGCGGCGCCTCTTCCCCGGCGCCGGAATCGGGGCTTTCGGGTTGCGGGCGGTGGACGGGAAAATAGATGTCGAAGGCGGTGCCCAGCCCCTCGGTGCTTTCGACGAAGATATAGCCGCCCGACTGCTTGACGATGCCATAGACCGTGGACAGGCCCAGTCCGGTGCCTTCTCCCACCCCCTTGGTGGTGAAGAACGGATCGAAGATCCGGTCGATCAGATGCGGGGGAATGCCGGTGCCGTCATCCTCCACCCGCACGACGGCATAGTCCCCCGCCGGAACCACCGCCCGGTCGCGCACCAGTTCGGCCTCCAGCATTTCCTGCCGTGTTGCCACCCGGATCGTGCCTCCATGCGGCATGGCGTCGCGGGCATTGACGACCAGGTTCATCACCACCTGCTCCAGTTGCCGGCGGTCGGCGCGGATCGGGCCCAGACCGGCGCCATGGACGAAGCGCAGCGCCACCTTCTCGCCCACCAGCCGGTTGAGCAGGTGGACCATCTCCGACAGCACCTCCTGCAGGTCGATCTTCTCGGGCCGCAGCATCTGCTTGCGCGAGAAGGCGAGCAGCTGGCCGACCAGGCCCGCCGCGCGGTTGGTGTTCTGGCGGATCTGCACCAGATCGGCGAAATCGGGGTCCTCCGCCGCGCCGTGACGCAGCATCAGGAGATCGCTGTGCCCGGAGATCGCCGTCAGCAGGTTGTTGAAATCATGCGCGATCCCGCCGGCGAGCTGGCCGATCGCCTGCATCTTCTGGCCCTGGGCGAATTGCGCTTCCAGCGTCTTGAGCGCGGTGGCGTCCTGCAGCACCGCCAGCGCCATCGCCCTTCCATCCTCGACAAAGCAGCGCAGGGTCACCTGGTGGAAGACCTCTCCCGGCACGTTGCGCTGGCGCAGCACCTCGCTGCCGCCGGGAAGACGCTCGTCCACCACATCGGCGAGCCAGTCGCCCACTTCGCGGCCCGGACCCTCGAACAGATCCTGCAGACGCGGCGGGGCATGGTCGCCCAGCGCGAGCAGTTCCCGCGCCGCACGGTTGGCGGCACCGATCCGCCCGTCCCGCCAGACGGTGGCCACCGCCACCGGCAGGTTCTCGAAATCCGCCGCCGCACGTTCGGAGGGGCGATCCTCGCCCAGGGGAAAGAAGAACAGCTCCCGCCGTTCGCCCGGCCCCTCGATCTCGGCCACCAGCGCCCGCACCGGACCCTCGGCGCCCGACAGTTCCACCACGTCCCCGGGGCGGAAGGAGGGGCTGGCGATCAGCCGGTCGAGCGTGCGCGGCCTTGTGCCGGCCAGCCGGCGCAGCGCCTCGTTGCAGAACAGGACGACGCCGGTCTTGCCCGCGACCAGCATCGGCAGGCTCAGCCCCTCGGCGCCGCGATGCATGCCCGAACCGCTGCGGTCGGCGAATTCCTCCGTCCGCCACAGGAAGCGGTCCTCGGCGACGCGGTGCACAGACAGGCGCAGGTGGCCGCGCCGGGTGACGACATCCTCGCGCGCCGATCCGAGGTTGGCGGCCCGCGACTGCAGGCGGAAGAGAACCGAGCCGGGATTGGCAAAGGTATCGCCCAGCGAGGCGGTCAGCGTCGCGGCACTGGCGCCGAACCGTACCGTCGCGGCCTCGTTGCGCCACAGGAGCGCGCCTGAGGCATCGGTGGTGAAACAGGGGGAAGCATCCTCGCCCAGAAGGGCCGCCAGACGCGCGGCCTGCCGGCCCCCGCCGCGCAACGCGGCCAGCAGCCGCAGCGCCAGTGCCAGCACGGAAAGCGTCAGCGCCACGACTGCGCCGGTGGCGCGCAGAATGCCGCCTTCCTGTGCAAGCCAGGCCGACGCCCCGGCCGCCAGCGCTGCCGCCAGCAGGACCCAGACACGCGGCGCCAGCCTGCGCGCCATCGCAGTCAAATCGCCGCCGGACATCACTACCAGGGCCACGCGCGAGGCTCCTCTCTTGGCGGAATCGCGACCATAGGGCGGCAGAAACGTTAAGCGTGAATTAAGGGGCGTTGCCTCGACTTGGGGTTGCGCGTTCAGCTAACACGCCGGGCAAAGATCGCCGCATAGAATCCATCGCCCGGAACTCCGGGAAGGAAGCGGCGGTCGGTGGTGCAACACCAGTCCGGATGCCGGGCGAGAAAGCCCTCGGCCTGGGCCTCGTTCTCGGCGCGAAAGAGCGAACAGGTCATGTAGGCCAGCGTCCCGCCGGGCGCGACCAGCGCCGCGCCGGTATCGAGAATCGCCGCCTGCCGCTGGGTGAAATCCGTCAGCGCCGATGGGGTCAGCGTCCATTTCGCCTCTGCCTGCCGCCGCCAGGCGCCGGAGCCGGAGCAGGGAACGTCGAGCAGCACGAGGTCGAAGGGTGCCGCCCGGTTAACCTCGGCTCGGGAGAGCGACCTCACCGTCACCCCGGCCCGCGCCGCCCGGGACGGCAGGTCGGCCATGCGGCGTGGATCGGCGTCATGCGCGAAGGCCTGGACAGGCGCCCGCGCCGCCATCGCCAGGGTCTTGCCGCCGCCGCCGGCGCAAAAGTCCAGCACCCGCATCCCGGGAGCCAGCGGCAGCATCGCCACCGCCGCCTGCGAGGCGGCGTCCTGCATCTCCACCCAGCCCTCGCGCCAGGCGGCGGAGACCGCGACCCTGCGCGCGCCCTCCGTCACCTCCAGCGCGGTGCCCACCTCCGGCACGGGGCGGCAGGCGATCCCCTCCGCAGAAAGCGCATCGGCCGCCGCTTGCCGGGTGGCGCGCAGGATGTTGACGCGCAGGAACAGCGGCGCCCGGGCCTGCATCCTTGCCATCACCTCGGAAAACCGCGCGCCGAGACTGTCGCGCAGCGCCGGCGCCAGCGCCTCCGGCACATCGAGCGCCGCCAACCCTTCCGGCCTGCCGCCGGCCTGCGCTTCCTCTGCGGAGAGGGGGGCCGGCGCATGGCCCTGGCCGGTGAAGACCGCGCCCGGGTCCTCGCCCCGCGCCCGCATCCCGCCGAGGATCAGGCCGCGCCCGGTCTGCGCCCCGCCCCAGGCGGCGAAACTGTCGCGGCAGCGGATGGCGTCGAAGACCAGATCGCGCACCGCCGCCCGGTCGCCCGACCCGGCGAAACGGCTGGCGCGGCCCCAGTTGGTGAGGACCTGCTCCGCCGGCGCGCCGGCCAGCCAGCGGTCCAGCACCTCGATCGCCGCTGCCGCCCGCGCCGCCGGGGTCATGCCGCCACGGCCCTCCACCCGCTGCCCTGCGGCGCAAGCCGCAGGAAGCTGGCGCCGTCCGGCGTGGCTTCCTGCCCCGGCAGGCGCAGGTGGCCGCCGCAGAGCGCCAGATCGCGCCGGGCGACCTCGTCCAGTGCCGCCTTCCGGGTTGAGGTGGCCTGCGCGGCATCGTGGTCGTAGCGCGTGGCGAGGTCGGGATCGGCCAGCTGGAAATCTGCCCGGTGCAGCAGGTCGCCGACCACCGCGACGCGCCCGTCGATCACCAGCCCGGCATGCCCCGGCGTATGGCCCGGCAGGGCCCAGACGCGCAGGCCCGGCGTTACCTCGTCCCCGTCCGACAGAAGCGTCGTCCGCTCCGCAGCCCGGGCCAGCACCTGCCGCGCCGGATGGTCCCGCTCCTGCCAGTGCTGGGCCTCGGCCGCCGTGAGGCAGACCCGCGCGCCTTCATAGCCGCCGGCAAGATAGCCAAGGCAATGGTCGGTGTGCAGGTGGGTGAAAACCACGGTGCCGATGTCGCGCGGGGCCACGCCCTCCCGCGCCAGCGCCCGCGCGACGCCGCCCTCGCCCCCCGCCCCTTCGCCGGTGTCGATCAGGACCGGCGCCATGCCTTGGCGCAGGAGCAGATAGGCCTGGACCGGCAGCACGATCTCCTCCGGCAGGACGGCGCCGTCCGGATCGGGGAAGAGCTCCCGCCCGAAGCGGATCACCCCGTCATGCAGCCGGATCAGCGTGCCGCCATCCCAGGTGATGCGGTCCCCTTCGGCCCGCATCATCCCACCCGGTAGTTCGGGCTCTCGCGGGTGATCTGCACGTCGTGGACATGGCTTTCCTTCAGCCCCGCCCCGGTGATGCGCACGAAGCTGCAGTTGCTCCGCATCGCGGCGATGGTGCGGTTGCCGGTATAGCCCATGGCGGCGCGCAGCCCGCCCACCATCTGGTGGATGACGGCGGCGACCGAGCCCTTGTAGGGCACCTGGCCCTCGATCCCTTCCGGCACCAGCTTGTCCTGCGCTGCGTCCTTCTGGAAGTAGCGGTCGGCCGAGCCGCGCGCCATGGCACCGAGCGAGCCCATGCCGCGATAGGCCTTGTAGGACCGGCCCTGGTAGAGGATCAGCTCGCCCG
>CAZRQN010000168.1:5665-6077 GCA_964602115.1 uncultured Rhodobacterales bacterium | reverse complement strand
AGATAGCTGGTGATCTCGCTGTCCTCGCCCCGGCCGGTCTGGCCCATCTGGGTGATGCCCGCGACTTCGGTGGTGAAGCGGACGCAGCGGGTGCAGGAGATGCAGCGCGTCATCTTCGTCTCGACCAGCGGGCCGAGGTTCAGGTCCTCCGAGGCGCGTTTCGGCTCGCGGTAGCGGGAGAAATCCACCCCATAGGCCATGGCCTGATCCTGCAGGTCGCATTCCCCGCCCTGGTCGCAAATCGGACAGTCCAGGGGGTGGTTGATGAGTAGGAACTCCATCACGCCCTGGCGCGCCCTCTTGACGGCGGGGCTCTTGGTGACGAGTTCGTTGAGCATGTCATCGCGCGGCGGCGGCAAGTCCTTGACCTGTTGCGCGCACGACGCGACCGGCTTTGGCCCTGACCGGCCGC
>CAZRQN010000168.1:0-5655 GCA_964602115.1 uncultured Rhodobacterales bacterium | reverse complement strand
CTCCATCACCCCCTCGCGCGCCTTCTTCACCATGGGCGAGTTGGTCTTGACCACCGGCGGCTCACCGTTGGGGCCGGGCCGCAGGTCGCGCACCTGCATGGCGCAGGAGGCGGCAGGCTTGGGCGGGCCGCCGACGACCTCGACCAGGCACATGCGGCAGTTTCCGGCGATGGAAAGCCGCTCGTGGTAGCAGAAGCGCGGGATTTCGATCCCGGCGACCTCGGCCGCCTGGATGATCGTCATCGCCCCGTCCACCTCGACCACGCGGCCGTCGATGCTGATCTTCTTGAGGTTGGTCATGCCCGCACGTCCCTTCGCATCCAGCCGGCCAGTGTCGTGAGGACCCGGGCCCGAAGGCCCTCTGTCAACACGACATCCTGCCGTTCCTCATTCCATGCCCTGACCGCCGGCACAACGCGCGCCTCGGTGTCGCGCACCGCATCCTTCAGGCTTTGCCCCGCGTAGCACATCGCCCTACCCTGCCGCCCCCTGCGTGCCGCCGTTGTCTTTCACGGCGGCATCTTCCTTCACATATTTCCAGCCGAAAGCCTCGTCACTATCGCCCTTCGCTTCGCGCAGCGCGAGCCTTTCCAGCGCTTCCGCCAGCGTCGGGCGGTGCCCGGCGGGCACCCACCACATGACGAAATGCATCTTGCCCAGCACCTCGAACCACGCGGCCCGCCGGTCGTAGAACTGGCGGTGGACGGTGTTCCAGACGAAGTGCTCCAGGGTCTCGACGCTTTCCCAGACGGTCAGGTTCGCCACGATCTGCGGATCGCCGTCGATCTTGGTCTCGGTATTGCCGGTGCCGGGTTCGCCCGAGCCTTCCATCATCCAGACAAAGCCCGGCATCCGCTTGCCAAGCCCGTTCACCCGGTCGAGCGCGGCCATGAACTCCGCCACGCTCGGATCGTCGGTCGGCGCCAGCAGGCGGCCGAAGTTC
This sequence comes from uncultured Rhodobacterales bacterium, assembly GCA_964602115.1. Taxonomy (GTDB): domain Bacteria; phylum Pseudomonadota; class Alphaproteobacteria; order Rhodobacterales; family Rhodobacteraceae; genus JANOGU01. Next base: position 4,712 of record CAZRQN010000168.1, on the reverse strand, counting down.
AGCTCGGCAAGGTGGAAACCGTCAGCCATACAGGCGGCTCCATTCCGGGCAGTCGTTGGGATATTCGAAGGCCCATTCCCCCGTTGCCGCCAGCTTCGGCACCGGCTCGTCGCCCCAGATCGGATCGACCTCGCGTTCGCCGAGGCAGAACTTCAGATACACCGCCACGGCACGCATCTTGCGGTCGGTGCCGCCGACGAGAAAGAGGTTGGTCGCCACCTTGCCGCCCTTGCCGTCGCTGTAGAGGGCGCCGCCTTCGGGCACGAAGCGCGCCGTATAGCGGCGGCCGCGATAACGCACCGTCTCGGCCGGAGGCAGGGCCACACCGTCGCGCAGGACAATCGGCGCCTCGGGATTGACCACCGCGATCGATTCCTCCGCCGCAGCAAGGCCTGCCGACCCGATGACCAAAGCCAGCGCAAGGCGGATCATTCGGACACCCGCAGAATCTCGCCCACCAGCGTGCCCTTCGCCACCTCGTCGCGCGCCACCTTGCAGTAGCTCTCGGCATCGCCCTCCACAGCGCCGGCCTCGGCCAGATAGGCCCTGGCCTCTTCCTTGACCCGCGCCTTTTCCTGCTTGTTCTTGAGGAAGGCCTTCACCTCAGCCTCGGTATAGCCCTTGTCCTGGGCATAGCGCCGCAGCGCCTCCATCTTGCCCAGCACCACGAACATCCGGGCGCTGACGTCCGGGCAGGTGTCGCGCAGGATGTCGCCGATCTGGGCGGCGCGCAGCTGTTCGTTGATATGGGCCTCTTCCGGCAGCGGCACCGCCGCCTCGGCGAAGGCGGGAAGCGCAAAGGCCGCAAGCACGGCGCAAAGGGTCAGGCGGCGGATCATGTCGTCACTCCAGGCAGAATTGCCTGCCGGAATGTGGGGAGCCTGGCCTTGATAGGCCATGACAAGCGCCATCTGAGGCACCTTCCCGTTCATGCGCAGCCCTCTGCGAAGACCCAGGCGGCAGTTACCGGCACGAAGCGGTCATAGATCGAGGTCCGGACCCCGCGTGCGCCGCACTGCGCATCGGCGTGCTTTTTCGCCAACGCTCCGTCGGCGAAAGTATAGGGCGCGCCGTTGGCGCTGGTGACGCTGACCGGGGTGCCGGTTCTGGGCGACTGCACGAACGCCGGCCCGCCACAAGCGGCAAGTAGCACGGGGATGAACGCAATGCCACGCGGCATCAGTCAGTTCCCTTCACAAGGAACTGCCCGATAGGGTCTTGCGTCGCCACGATCTTCTTGCCGAACGCGCAGAGGGCTGCGGCGTTGCCCCATTCCACGCTGCGGTCGGAAAGGGCTTGGCTCCCAAGGGCATCCAGAGAGTCGGTCGTTCCGTAGAACAGGATCGCCCGCATACGGTTGCCACGGTATCCCTGCGTCTTCAGCAGATCGGACGCCGCGATAATGTAGCTCTGGTTGTCGCCCTGACCGATCTTGCCGATGCCCTTGCACGCGTCAGCAATTCTCAGGGCGGCCACGACCCGCCCAGCCGCCTCATCCTCTTTCGCGGCCCGCGCAACGCTGGGCGCCAGCAGCGGCAATGCTGCCATCGCGAGGACGCCGCAGGTCATCACCGCGCGCCGCATGCTAGTCACTCTGCCGCCACCGCCGTCACGCGCCCGGTCCGCTTGGCCTTGATCCGGTCCTCGATCTCGTCGCGATAGGCGCGGATCAGGCCCTGGATCGGCCAGGCGGCCGCGTCGCCCAGGGCGCAGATCGTGTGGCCCTCGACCTGCTTGGTCACGCTAAGCAGCATGTCGATTTCCTCGACCTCCGCCTCGCCCCTGACCAGCCGGTCCATCACCCGCATCATCCAGCCGGTGCCCTCGCGGCAGGGGGTGCACTGGCCGCAGCTCTCGTGCTTGTAAAACTTCGACAGCCGCCAGATCGCCTTGATGATGTCGGTGGACTGATCCATCACGATCACCGCCGCCGTGCCGAGGCCCGACCGCTGCTCGCGCAGCCAGTCGAAATCCATGATCGCCTCGTCGCATTGCTCGGCCTTGAGCAGCGGCACCGAAGAGCCGCCGGGGATCACCGCCTTGAGGTTCTTCCAGCCGCCGCGCACGCCGCCGCAATGGCGTTCAAGCAGCTCCTTGAGCGGGATCGACATCGCCTCTTCCACCACGCAGGGGTGGTTCACATGGCCGGAGATGCCGAAGAGCTTGGTGCCGGAGTTGTTGGGACGCCCGAAACCGGCGAACCATTCCGCCCCGCGCCGCAGGATCGTCGGCACCACCGCGATCGACTCGACGTTGTTCACCGTCGTCGGGCAGCCGTAGAGACCTGCGCCCGCCGGGAAGGGCGGTTTCATCCGCGGCATGCCCTTCTTGCCTTCCAGGCTTTCGAGGAGCGCCGTTTCCTCGCCGCAGATATAGGCCCCGGCGCCATGGTGCAGGAAAAGGTCGAAGTCGAACCCCGAGCCGCAGGCGTTCTTGCCGATCAGGCCGGCGTCATAGGCCTCGTCCACCGCCGCCTGCAGCGCCTCGCGCTCGCGGATGTATTCGCCGCGCAGGTAGATGTAGCAGGTGTTCGCCCCCATGGCGAAAGAGGCGATCAGCGCGCCTTCGACCAGCGTATGGGGATCGTGGCGCATGATCTCCCGGTCCTTGCAGGTCCCGGGCTCGGATTCGTCGGCGTTGATGACCAGATAGCTCGGCCGCCCGTCCGACTGCTTGGGCATGAAGGACCATTTGAGGCCGGTCGGGAAACCCGCGCCCCCCCGGCCGCGCAGGCCGGAGGCCTTGACGGTCTCGATGATCTTGTCGCGGCCGAGCGCGATCAGCCCGCCCGTTCCGTCCCAGTGGCCGCGCTTGCGGGCACCGGCGAGCGTGCGGTCGTGCATCCCGTAGAGATTGGTGAAGATGCGGTCCTTGTCCTGCAGCATCGCGGGGTCCTTCACATATTCCGGCGGGCGCGCCACAGGCGCCAGGTGACCGTCAGCGCGAAGACAAAGCCCGCGATGGCGGCAAAATCGATCAGAAAGGCATAGCGGTCGGGCCAGCCGTACTGGCGTCCGATTTCGGTGAGGAGCAGCCACAGGATCGGCGTGGCGACAAGGACGCCGGCGGCAAGCCGTGCCTGCCCCGCTCCCCCCGCCCCGCTGTCCCCCGTGGCGCGCATCGGCTCAGAACTCCTCGCCGGCGGCGCTGCGGCGCAGGTATTCCTCGGCCCCGAGTTTCACGATCGCCTGGGCCTGGGGCAGCCAGCGGTCGCGGCTGACGCGGCCCTTGAAGCCTTCGAGATTGTCATCGACCCAGGCCACTTCCTCGGCCGTCCAGTTGGCCACCTGCTCGAAATGGTAGAAGCCGAGCTTGTGGCACAGGGCTTCGAGCTTCGGCCCGATGCCCTTGATGATCTTGAGATCGTCCGCCTTGCCGCCGCGCGGCGCGGACAGGGCCTCGGGCTTCTTCCCCGCGCCCGCAGCGGCCGCAGCCGGCGCCGGTTCCGCCCTGGCCTTGGCCGGCGCCCTGGACGACCCGGCGATCCACGGCGTGGTCAGCGGCACCTCGGTGCCGTCGATGCGCTTGATGCTGTCGCCGATATCCACCGCTGCCTGGGCCGAGGCGTTGTGTTGCCGCCGGCCGCTCTCGAAGTCCTTGAGGCTGGTCAGCCCGCCCAGCGGCTCGGCCGCATAACGGCCGTTCTGCGGGCCGGGCACCGGCACCTCGCCTGCCGCCATCCGGTTGATGAGCTTCTCAAGCCCTTCAGGCGTCAGGTCTTCGTAATAGTCCTTGCCGATCTGGGCCATCGGCGCGTTGGAACAGGCGCCCAGGCACTCGACCTCCTCCCAGGAGAACTTGCCGTCGGCGCTGAGCGCATGGGCCTGCGCGGCGATCTTGCGCTTGCAGACGCCGACCAGGTCCTCGGCGCCCATGATCATGCAGGAGGTGGTGCCGCAGATCTGCACATGCGCCACCGAGCCGGTGGGCGAGAGCTGGAACATGAAATAGAAGGTCGCGACCTCCAGCGCCCGGATATAGGCCATGCCCAGCATGTCGGCGACATATTCGATCGCCGGGCGGCTGAGCCAGCCTTCCTGCTCCTGCGCCCGCCACAGCAGCGGAATGATCGCCGAGGCCTGCCGCCCGGGGGGATATTTGGTCATCTGCGCCCGCGCCCAGGCCTCGTTGGCGGGCGTGAAGGCAAAGCTCTCGGGCTGATGGGCGTGGAGGCGGCGGAGCATTCAGGTCCCCTGCGTCAGATGGGCGGAGAGCGCCAGCAGGGCTGCGGCGCCATAGATGAGCGAAGCGATGAGATGCGGCGCGGTCGGATGGCCGGCACGGGCGTAGATATAGACGTCGCCCAGCCCGGCGATGCCGACCACGGCGGTGAACCAGAACAGGAGCCACCAGTCGCCCCAGAGGATCACCCCCAGAAGCAGGGCCGCCGTGCCGATGTAGCGGTCGGCCATGACCATGGGCAGCTGCTCCGGCCGGTGGCTCGCAGCCGCCATGCCCTTGGCCGGATTGGCGGCAAAGAGAAAGCCGAAGCTCCCGGTGAGGACCATGCACAGGGCGGCAACAGCAATGGCGGCGGTGGAAATCATGCCAACCCCGCCAGAGGGGAATGCCGGTCGCGGCGGGGCCGGCTCACCGGTCGATCTCCCCGAACACCACATCGAGCGTGCCGATGATCGCCGAGACATCGGCGAGCTGATGGCCCTTGCAGATCCAGTCCAGCGACTGGAGATGCGGGAAGCCTGGCGCGCGGA
>CAZRQN010000167.1:0-6216 GCA_964602115.1 uncultured Rhodobacterales bacterium | reverse complement strand
GGGCCCGGGGCAGCGCCCCGGGTCTCTCCGCGAGACCGGACCGAACCGACACGAGTGCCACAGGAAGCGCGCCTGCAGGGCGCAAGACGGGACGGGCGTTACCCTCTCCGCCTCCTCGGCGAGGGGGTCCAAGGGGGCGGGAAGCCGCCCCCTTGCTTCCCCCAAGCGGCGCAGCCGCGCGGGAGGGGGGCTTCGCGCACCGTCAGCCGAGGCGGGCGCGCACCATCGGTCCGACCGCGCCGAAATCCATCTGGCCGGCGTAGCGACCCTTCAGTGCCGCCATCACCCGGCCCATGTCGCGGATCGACGTCGCGCCTGCCTCGGCAACCGCCTGGTCGATCGCCGCCGCGACCTCGTCGGGGGAAAGCTGGCGCGGCAGGAATTCCTCGATCACCCGCACCTCGGCCAGTTCCTTCTCGGCCAGTTCCAGCCTCCCGCCTTCCTCATAGGCGCGGGCCGATTCCTGGCGCTGTTTCACCAGACGGCCGAGGATGGCGAGGATTTCCTCCTCGCTGACCGCACCGTCCCCCCGGTCGCCGCGGTTGACGATCTCGCGGTCCTTGATCGCCGCGTTGATCAGCCGGAGCGTCGAGGTCCGGTCGGCCGCCCTGGCGCGCATCGCGTCCTTCAGGGCGTCCTGCAATCGGTCGCGCAGCAGCATGGGCGGTCTCCATCCGGGGCAGGCCAGGCCGGACGGTGATAGCGCGCCGGCACGGGAACGGCAAACAGAGGGCGGCGTCCATTCTAACGCTTTGAAATCATTACAACCACATCGGCTTGACCCCATCCGGGCCGCCGCATAGGTTCCGCCCGCCCCCCGACCGGAGTCGCCCATGACCAAACCTGACGCCTGCCTTGCGCTCGCCGACGGGACGCTGTTCTGGGGCCGTGGCTTCGGCGCGACCGGACAGACGGTGGCCGAACTGGTCTTCAACACCGCGATGACCGGGTATCAGGAGATCATGACCGATCCCTCCTATGCCGGGCAGATCGTGACCTTCACCTTCCCCCATGTCGGCAATGTCGGCACTACGCCCGAGGATGACGAGACCGCCGAGCCGGTCGCGGCGGGGATGGTGGTGAAATGGGACCCGACCGAGCCGTCCAACTGGCGCGCCACCGGCAATCTCTCCGACTGGCTGAAGCACAAGGGTCGCATCGGCATCGGCGGCATCGACACCCGCCGCCTGACCCGCGCCATCCGCCAGCAGGGCGCGCCGCATGCGGCGCTCGCGCATGACCCCGAGGGGCGCATCGACATCGAGGCGCTGGTGGCCCGGGCGCGGGCCTGGAAAGGCCTTGTCGGGCTCGACCTCGCCAAGGACGTGACCTGCGCCCAATCCTACCGCTGGGACGAGATGCGCTGGGCCTGGCCGCAGGGCTATGCCCGCCGCGAAGGTCCGGGGTTGCGCGTCGTGGCGGTGGACTACGGCGCCAAGCGCAACATCCTGCGCTCGCTCGCCTCGGTCGGCTGCGAGGTTACGGTACTGCCGGCGACGGCAACGGCCGAGGATGTCCTGGCGCTGAAACCCGAAGGGGTCTTCCTGTCGAACGGACCCGGCGACCCCGCCGCCACCGGCGAATATGCGGTGCCGATGATCCAGGGGGTGCTGGCGGCCGATCTGCCGCTCTTCGGCATCTGTCTCGGCCACCAGATGCTGGCGCTGGCGCTGGGGGCGCGGACCGTGAAGATGAACCACGGCCACCACGGCGCCAACCATCCGGTCAAGGACGTCGAGACCGGGAAGGTCGAGATCACCTCGATGAACCACGGCTTCACCGTGGACAGCCAGACCCTGCCCGAAGGCGTCAGGGAAACGCATGTGAGCCTGTTCGACGGCTCGAACTGCGGCATCCGCATGGAAGGGCGCCCGGTCTTCTCGGTCCAGTATCACCCCGAGGCCAGCCCCGGGCCGCAGGACAGCTTCTATCTCTTCGAGCGCTTCGCCGGGGCGATGCGGGCCCGGCGCGGCGCCTGATCCGCCTTCCCCGGCTGGGGCTGCGGCGTTAACGCAAAATTAACCCTGACCGTCGGACAAGGGCATGGCTGCGCCATTCCCTCGGGGTCCGATGCCTCCGAACCGGTCCAATGTGGTTGCCCTTCCCGTCGCCGCCCGCCGGCAGGCCGGCCGGCGCGCTGCGGCACTGCGCTCGCCCCTGGTTGCCGAGCTCCTCCGCGACGGCACTCTTCCGGCCCATGCCGTGGTCGAGGCCATGGCCCGTCAGGCCCGGCACGGTGGCACACTTGAGGAGGTTCTCGTCGCCGCCCGGCTGATCGACCCGCAGGTGATGGCCGGACGCCTTGCCCGGCACGAGGGCATCGGCCTGGCCGATCCGCTGGCCGATCCGCCCGATCCCGCGCTGGTGGACTGTCTGGGCGCTGCCGAATGCCTGCGCCTGGGGCTGCTGCCCTGGCGGCGGGAGCGGGGGGCGACGGTGGTGCTTGCCGCCCATCCGCAGGTGCTCGCCCGCCATTCCCGCCGGCTTTCGGCCAGTTTCGGCCCCCTGCGCTTCGCCCTGGCCCCCGCCGCCGCCATCGACGAGGCCCTGACGCGCCTGCGCGGCGCCGCGATGGTGGAGCAGGCCGAGCAGCGGGTGGAGGAGGGGATGAGTTGCCGGCGCATCGGTGCCGGCCCGCTGCCCGCGATCCTCGTTGCGACCTGTGGCGCGCTGGCGTTTCTGGCCCTGGCGATGCCGCTGGCGGCGCTGGCCCTGCTGACCCTCTGGGCGCTCGTGACCCTTTTCGCCGTCAGCGGCCTGAAGCTCGCGGCGCTGGTCGCCGGCCTGCGGCGCGGCGAGCCGGTGCCGGAGCCGGTGGAGATGATGGCCCTGCCGCTGGTATCGCTGCTGGTCCCATTGTTCCGCGAACAGAACGTCGCCACGCGGCTGGTCCGAAGGCTGGAGCGGCTCGACTATCCCAAGGACAGGCTGGAGGTCCTGCTGATTGCCGAGGCTGATGACCGGCTGACCCGGCAGGCGCTGGCCCGATCGGATCTGCCGCCCTGGATGCGGGTCGTCACCGTGCCGCCGGGGACGGTCCGCACCAAGCCCCGGGCGCTGAACTACGCGCTCGATCTTTGCCGGGGGGCCATTGTCGGGGTCTATGACGCGGAAGATTCGCCGGCGCCGGACCAGTTGCGCCGGGTGGTGGAACGCTTCGCCTCCCGCCCGCCGGAGGTCGCCTGCCTGCAGGGCGTGCTCGACTACGACCATGCACGGCGCAACTGGCTGTCGCGCTGCTTCACGCTCGAATATGCCGGCTGGTTCCGGGTCCTGCTGCCGGGGGTGGCGCGGCTGGGGCTGCCGGTCCCGCTCGGCGGGACAACTTTGTTCTTCCGCCGTCCGGCGCTGGAAGCGCTCGGCGGCTGGGACGCCCATAACGTGACCGAAGACGCCGATCTCGGCATGCGGCTGGCCCGTCGCGGCCTGCGGACGGAGTTCATCGACAGCGTCACGCTGGAGGAACCGAACTGCCGCCCGGGCGGCTGGGTGCGGCAGAGATCGCGCTGGATCAAGGGCTACATGATGACCTGGGCGGTGCATATGCGCCGCCCCGCTCGGCTGTGGCGGGAGCTGGGGCCCAGGGGCTTTTTCGGTTTCCAGACCCTGTTCCTCGGCACGCTGTCGCAATTCCTGCTGGCGCCGGCGCTCTGGCTGTTCTGGGCCGTGCCGCTCGGCGGCATGCATCCGCTGGCGCCGCTGGTCCCCGGCTGGGTGCTGACGGCGGCCGCGATCCTTTTCCTTGCCACCGAGGCGGTCAATCTTGCCGTCTCGATCACGGGCCTGCGCCGGCGCGGCGGCGGGGTAGGGGTTCTGTGGTGCCTCAGCCTGCCGCTCTACTTCCCGCTGGCGGTCATGGCCGCCTACAAGGCGCTGTGGGAAATGCTGCGCAGGCCCTTCTATTGGGACAAGACCGAGCACGGGCGCCTGGGCGACAGCCTGGACTGAGCCCGCCGCTGCGCAAGGGTGCTTGGCCTGCGCCTGCCGCCGTCCTAGTCTGGCCGGGCGGCCGGGCGGCCGGGGGCCAGCAGGCGGGGTGACGTGATGACGGTCGAAACCGATTTCCGGCTTGAGGCGGAAGGACCGGCTGCCGCCGTGGCGACCCAGAGCTTTTCGGCCAGCCCGGTGCAGGTGCTGACCGCCTTTCTCGACGCCGACTGGCTGAAGGAATGGATGGGCGCCCCGGAAATGCCGCTCGATGTCTGCGATGTCGATTGCCGCCTCGGTGGCCGCTTCCGCTGCGCCTGGACCCTGCCTGACGGCACGAAATCCTGGGTTGGCGGGGTCTATGACGAACTGACCGACACGACGATCGGCCACAGCGAGTTGTGGCGGCCCGACTGGACCGGGGGCGACACCCATGTCCACCGCACCGTCACCCAGCAGGAAAACCGCACCCTGATGCGCACGGTGATCACCTTCGCCTCGCCCAAGGCGCGGGACAGCACGCTCGGCACGATGGCGCCCGGGATGAAGAACAGCTGGGCCCGGCTGGAAGCACTGTTCCAGCAATAGCCGAGGCTCAGCCGGGCAGAGCGGCGACCAGGGCGGCGAAATGCTCGCCGCGCTTCTCGAAGTTCGGATACTGGTCGAAACTTGCGGCGGCCGGCGCGAGCAGCACCACCTCGCCGGGTGCCGCCTCGGCGGCGGCGCGGGCCACCGCGCGCTCCATCGTCTCGGCGATCTCGTGCGGGGTCGCTCCGATCTGCAGCGCGAAGTCGCGGGCGGAATGGCCCATGAGATAGGCCTTCACCACGGTGCCGAGATGCGGGGCCAGCGCCGCGATCCCGCCATCCTTGCCCAGACCGCCGGCGATCCAGCGAATTTTCGTGAACGCCTGCAAGGCTTTGGCGGCGCTATCGACATTGGTGGCCTTGCTGTCGTTGACGAAGCGGACCCCGCCGATCTCGCGCAGGAACTGGCTGCGATGCGGCAGGCCGGCGAAGGAGTGCAGCGCCGCCTCGACCTCCTTCGGGCCGAGGCCGAGGGTGCGCACGGCGGCCCAGGCAGCGCAGGCGTTCTGGTGGTTGTGCGCGCCGGGAAGTCCGCCCATGCCGCGCAGATCGACCGAGGCCACCTGCCGCCCCTTGCGCCATTCGGCGAGAAAGCCCCGCCGGGCAAAGACCGACCAGCCGAAACCTTCGAGCTTCTGGCCGGAAGAGATGCGGATCACCCGGTCATCGGCCGGACCCTGGCCCAGCGCCATGGCCAGATGCGCGCCCTCGGCCTCGTCCACGCCGATCACGGCCCGGTCGGGGCCGCCCTGGGTAAAGAGGCGCGCCTTGGCGGCGAAATAGCCGCCGATCCCGCCGTGGCGGTCGAGGTGGTCGGGCGAGAGATTGGTGAAGACCGCGACATCCGGGGTCAGCGAGCGGGCAAGCTCGGTCTGGTAGGAGGACAGTTCCAGCACCACCACCTCGCCATCCCGTGCCGGATCGAGGTCGAGTACGCCGCGGCCGATGTTCCCGGCCATCTGCACCGGCCGGCCGGCAGCGGCCAGGATGTGGTGGATCAGCGCCGTAGTGGTGGACTTGCCGTTCGATCCGGTGACGCAGACGACCCGGGGCATCTGGTCGAACGCGTCCCAGGCCGGAGTGGCAAAGGAGCGGAAGAACAGCCCGATGTCGTTGTCCACCGGCACGCCGCGCGCCACCGCCATGGCGATCACCGGATGCGGCTTCGGGTAGAGATGCGGGATGCCCGGCGAGGTGACCAGCAGGCTCAGCCCTTCCCAGGCCGCATCCCGCGTCAGGTCGGTCATCGCGAATCCCTCGGCCTCCGCCTTGGACCGGGCCTCGGGGCTGTCGTCCCAGAGAAGCGGCACAGCGCCGCCCGCCACGAGGGCCCGCGCGGCGGTCAGCCCCGACCGGCCCAGGCCGAGGACCCCGACCCTTTCGCCCCCATGTCCCAGAACCGGAATCACAATTGCCTCCGCCGACGTCCACCCGGACCATGCCCGCCGCCCGGCATGGCTTCAACCCCGCCTCCCGGTTGACGCCCGCATGCGGCATTTCCGAGCGCCCCTCCTTCGCCCGCCCTCTCCCGCCCTCTGTCGCGGCCCGAAGGGGCCGCTTCTTCGGTTTGGGGGGAGGAGCGGCGGGCTCGACCCCGCCCAGGGGCGGGGGCGCTCGCCCGCCGCGCTGCCGCAGGAGGGGAGCGGAGCGTGGCACTTGCGGGGAGGGGGAGAGAGGGGGGCTCTGCCCCCCGCGCCCTGAA
>CAZRQN010000166.1:0-6240 GCA_964602115.1 uncultured Rhodobacterales bacterium | reverse complement strand
TGCCGCGCCTGATCCTGGAGGTGAACGACGAGCGCAATGTCCGGCGCGGGGCGGAGTACCTCGCAGGGCTGGGGTTGGCGGCGTAGTGATCCCGCCCCGGGCCTGACCCGGGGCCTCCCTGGACATGGGTGGCGCCGGCGGGCGGCGAGGCCCCGGGTCAAGCCCGGGGCGGGTGTCCCGTCATTGGTGCCGCAATCCGGAGTTCACCGCCCTATCGGCAGTAGGGCCGGTTCATGTTCGACGTGTCGAAATGCAGGTGGTTCTCGTGATAGCCGTCCGAGCCGGGGCCCAGCGTGGTGCCGAAAATCCCGCAGGCGCCCTTGTGGGCGACGCGCAGCGGCTTGCCCTTCCGCCCGGCATAGTCGTCGAGCACATCGACCATGGTGCCGTCGGCGAGCAGCACGGCGGAAATGTCCACCGCCTTGCCCTTGCCATGCTCGCTGATCTTGTTGCCGCGCACGTTGTTCCTCGGCCGGCAGGAATAGCTGTCGGCGATGCGCAGCGCAGCGACATCCTTGCCGCCGAAGGCCGGCTTCAGCACCCGGCGCACCCAGGCGGTCAGCGCTTCCGCCGTCGGGCAATCGACGGTGATCGGCGTTGACAGGCGCACGCCATCGACCTCCGTCACCTTGACCGGGTCCTTCACCCCGCAGCCGGCAATGCGGCTGGTGATCGGCGGGATCGTCTCGCCCCGGATGCGCCGGTCGCCGCAGACCGAACCCTTGCGCGGCTGGGTCGCTTCCGGCACCGGCCTGGCGCGGACGAAGGCGGCGGGGATGACCTCCTCGGGCAGATCGAGCCCCTTGGGCCGCGCCTTCGGCCGCCCGCCGGGGGAGACCACCGCGACCAGCGGCAGGGCGGCTGCGGCCGCAGCTGCGGCCAGCGTCGCGGGCCGGGAGCGCGGACGGGGAAATCCCGTCGAGGCCAGCGGCACCGGCACCGCCGCCATCGCCGCGCCGAAGGGCGGGTCGGACATGGCCGGCAGGACCGGGCGGGCCAGAGGCCGGATCGTCGCCGCCACCCCCGCCCAGAGAAGCGGTGCCGCCGCCGGCGGAGCGGGTCGGGGAAGGGGGTGCGGGGTCGCCGCCACGGCCACGGCCGCCGGCCGGGGTTTCGGCCGGAGGGGTCCGGCTCCGGCCGCCGGGGCGGCCAGAGCCAGGATCACCGCAAGCCAGACCGCCAGCCTCATGCACCCCTGCCGAAATCCGGGGCCGCCGTGTCCTGCCCCGCCTCGATGATCCCCCGCCTGATCGCGCGGGTGCGAGTAAAGTAATCGAAAAGATGCGCCCCGTCTCCCAGCCGGATCGCCCTTTGCAGGGCGAAAAGCTCCTCGGTGAAGCGGCCGAGGATCTCCAGCGTCGCCTCGCGGTTGGTCAGGAACACGTCGCGCCACATCGTCGGGTCAGAGGCGGCGATGCGGGTGAAGTCGCGGAATCCGGCGGCAGAGAACTTGATGACCTCGCTCTCCGTCACCCGGGCGAGATCGTCGGCGACGCCCACCATCGTATAGGCGATCAGGTGCGGCGTGTGGCTCGTCACCGCCAGCACCAGATCGTGGTGGGCCGCGTCCATCTCCTCGACATTGGCGCCCATAGCCCGGCAGAGCCCGGCGAGACGCCCCACCGCAGCGCGGTCGGTCCCTTCGGGCGGGGTGAGCAGCCACCAGCGGTTGTGGAACAGCGCGCCGGAGCCCGAGCGCGGGCCGGAATGCTCGGTGCCGGCGAGCGGATGGCCGGGAACGAAATGCACACCCGCCGGCAGATGCGGCCCGACCGCCTCGATCACCGCCTGCTTCACCGAGCCCACATCCGTCACCGTGGCCCCGGGCGCCAGATGCGGGCCGATCTCGGCGGCGAGCAGACCCATCGCGCCCACCGGCACGGCAAGGACCACGAGGTCGGCGCCCCGGACGGCCTCGGCCGCCGTCGCCTCGACCCGGTCCACGAAGCCCAGCTCCAGCGCCACCGCCCGGGTCTCGGCGGATTTCGCATGGCCGACGATCTCGCCCGCCAGCCCCGCCGCCTTCATCGCATGTCCCATGGAGGAGGCGATCAGCCCCAGCCCGATCAGGGCCACCCGCTCATACCGGCTCATGACGCCCTCCATTCCGCCACCGCAGCAGCCACGCGCCGGCAGTCGTCCTCGGTCCCGATGGTGATGCGCAGCGCCGCCGGCAGGCCATAGGCCGCCACCCGCCGCACGATCAGCCCGCGCGCCTGAAGATGCAGGTCGCAGGCCGCAGCCTTTTCCGCCGAGCCGAACCGCGCGAGCAGGAAATTCGCCTGCGAGGCGTCCGAAGGCACCCCGGCCTTCGCCAGTTCCGCCGCCAGCCAGACCCGCCATGCCGTGTTATGCGCCACCGACCGCTCCACGAACGCCCGGTCGCGCAGCGCCGCGATCCCGGCCTCGATCTGCAGGTCCGACAGGTTGAACGGCCCCCGGATGCGGTTCAGCACCTCGATCACCGCGCGCGGCCCGTAACCCCAGCCCAGCCGCAGCCCCCCCAGACCATAGACCTTGGAGAAGGTGCGCGTCGTCACCACATTCGCCCGCGTCGCCGCCAGCGCCAGGGCGCCGTCGTCCTGACCGGCGAACTCGGCATAGGCGGCGTCGAGCACCAGGAGCACATTGCCCGGCAGGCCATCGGCCAGCCGCACGATCTCCTCTGCGGACAGCATCGTCCCGGTCGGGTTGGCAGGATTGGCGAGATAGACGAGCCGCGTGCGCGGTGTCACCGCCGCAAGCATGGCATCGACATCCACCCGCCGCTCGCGCTCCGCCACCGCCACCGGGGTCGCGCCCACCGACAGCGCGAAGATGCGGTACATCAGGAAGCCATGCGCGGGATGGATCACCTCGTCGCCCGGGCCGGCATAGGCCTGGGCGATCCAGGTCAGCACCTCGTCCGAGCCCACGCCGCAGATGATTCTTTCGGGATCAAGCCCATGGACGGCGCCGATCTCGGCCCGCAGCGCCGCGTGGTCGGTCGGGGGATAGCGGTGCAGCTTGGTCAGCGCCGCCCGGATCGCCTCGCCCACGGCCGGCGAGCAGCCGAAAGGGTTCTCGTTCGACGACAGCTTCACCGGCGCGGCCACGCCCGGCACCTGCGCCGCCCCGCCGACATAAAGCGCGATATCGAGGATGCCGGGCTGCGGAATCGGGGCTTGGGTCATGGCTCGGGGTCCGGAAGGGTCGCGGCCTTCTAGGCCAAGGCCGGCCGGGGCGAAACCCCCGAGGCCCCGGGCCGCAGCCCCCTCCGCCCCGGTCCCGCCGGCAAACCCGCCCCGGGCCTGACCCGGGGCCTCGTCCGGCCCGGTGCTGCCGGCACGCCGGGGGGTCCCGGGACAGGCCCGGGACGGGTTTGCCGCCGCTCGCCGGTCCGCGCCCTACCTGAATCGCGCCGGAACCGTGGCCGCGATCTTCCCGGCGATCTTGCCGGCATTCCAGCCGGTCAGCGCCTTCAGCCGCGCCGCCTCGTCGCGGATGCGCTTGCGGGTCTCGGCGACATAGTCCTTGCCTTCCGGGCAGGTGATCTCGCCCTCGAACGGATGGTTGAGGATGTAGCGGCCCTGGAAGTTCTCGCGGTCCCCGGTCTCGCGGAACATCAGGTCCTCCTTGAACGAGGACTTGTCGTAGCGGATGTGCATCCGCGTCACGAAGACATTGGGGGTTGTCGCCTCGGCCCTGCGCACCCATTCCACCCCCAGCTCGCGGAACTGGGCATAGTTCAGGGGATCGGCGGCGCAGGGATCGCACCAGGACATGTCCCAGGCATATTCGACGAAGGCGCCCGATTTCGGCGCGATCTTGTCGAACATGGCGCGGTAGAAATCGGGGAACATGTCCTTGACGAAGACCGGCAGGTTCTCGTCCGAGGGGATGCGCTTGATCGGGTGGTTGGCCAGCGTCACCGCGCCCTCGCGCGTCAGCGTCATCACCAGAAGGTCCTGCGGCCCGTCGCCGTTCACCTTGCCGAGCTGCACCGGCAGCATGAAGTCCTTGGACCGGAAGCTGATCTGCAGGGGTTCCAGCTCCTGCACCTTGCCCTCGGCATGGCGCTTGAGATTCACCTTGGCGACGAAGAATTTCATCCCCATGCGGATATAGCCCTGCAAGGCGTCCTCGGCGCCGGCCGGCAGCTTGTAGCCTTCCGAGACCAGGAAGGCCGCCAGCCCGTCGGACTGCTTGGCCGACAGCATCTGGATGTCGTAGATGCCCACCGCGTACTCGCGCAGGATGGTCACGCCCAGCGCCTTGGCGCCCTCCCGGCGCTCGCGTCGGGTCGGGGCGGCGCCGCTGTCTTCGACGACCTCAGCTTCCATCACTGGCTCGGCCATGCCGCCGCAGGGATCGTCGTCGAAATACTCCACCAGCCGGGGCGCGGTATAGGCGTCGAGCTGATCCACCGTCGCGGTCTTGACCACCCGCACCGCGCTGCGCTCCAGCACCCCGGGCGTCGGCACGATCATGGCGAATTCCGCCGCCGGGCCGCGATAGTCCGAGGACATGGTGATGACCGAGCGCTCGTTGACCCGCGTGTACACGACCTTGGAGGCGCGGTTGTAGAGCGAGCCGTCGGCACGGGAGACATAGAAGCCGCAGAACGCCGCCGCAGGCTGCGCCACGGCGCCAAGCGCCAATCCCGCAGCCAGAACCCAGGCCCCGATCCTCATCGCAATCTCCCTTGAGCCAATGCCTGACAGCAGCCTCGCCCGGCGCGAGGCGCGAGGTCAAATCACGTTTGACAACGGCAGGTTGCGGCGCTCACGCCCGCATGTGCCGCACCCGCGCGCCCCATTCGATGGCGGCGGCGTGCAGGCGGTCCACCGCCAGTTCCTCGCGCACCTCTTCCAGCATGCGCAGCTCGATCTCCGGCAGCTTGCCGTCAGCGGCGATGACATCGCAGGCCAGCGCATAGGCGGTCTCGCGCAGCCGCTCGGGCAGCGCCGCGCGGATCAGGCCGAAGAGCGCGTCCAGCCCCTCCTCCTCGGAGAAGAGGTCAAAGACGGTCTGGGCCACGGTGCGCATCCGGTCGGTGTCATAGCCGGTGAAGACCGGCATCTGCCGCACGATGCGCTCGATCGCCACCAGTTCGGAGGTGCGGATGTCCTCGTCGCTGGCCGAGACCGCCACCATCACCGCCACCAGCGCATCCTGGGGCGTCATCGAGGGCAGGGCTTCGGACATGGCGCTTCTCCTGGTCGGGCAGGCGGCAATCTATTGACGCGGGGGGGCCGCGACAATAGGACCCCGGGCCGCCCCCTTCGACAGGTCATGCCCCATGTCCGCCCTTCGCGACGCCGCCCTCAAGTCCCGCGCCTGGCCCTTCGAGGAGGCGCGCCGCGTGCTCGCCCGCTATGCGGGCAAGGACCCGGAGAAGGGCCATGTCCTGTTCGAGACCGGCTATGGGCCCTCGGGCCTGCCCCATATCGGCACCTTCGGCGAAGTGGCGCGCACCACGATGATCCGCCGCGCCTTCGAGGTCATCTCCGACATCCCCACCCGGCTCATCGTCTTCTCCGACGACGTGGACGGCATGCGGAAAGTCCCCGACAACGTGCCGAACCCGGCGATGCTGCGCGAACACCTGCAGCGCCCGCTCACCGCCGTCCCCGACCCGTTCGGCGAGTTCGAAAGCTTCGGCGCCCATAACAACGCCATGCTGCGCCGCTTCCTCGATACCTTCGGCTTCGCCTACGAGTTCATCTCGGCGACCGACTTCTACAAATCCGGCCGCTTCGACGACACGCTGCGGCTGGCGGCGGAACGCTACGAGCGGATCATGGAGATCATGCTGCCGAGCCTGCGCGAGGAGCGGCAGCAGACCTATTCCTGCTTCCTGCCCATCCACCCCGAAACCGGCCGCGTCCTCTACGTCCCGATCACCCATGTGGACAAGGTCAACCACACCGTCACCTTCACCGACGAGAGCGGCCGCGAATGGACCCTCCCCGTCACCGGCGGCCAGGTGAAGCTGCAGTGGAAGCCCGACTTCGGCGCCCGCTGGGCGGCGCTGGGGGTGGATTTCGAGATGTACGGCAAGGACCACTCGACCAACACGCCGATCTACGACGGCATCTGCGAGGCCTTGGGCGGCCGCAAGCCCGACCACATGACCTACGAGCTGTTCCTCGACGACAAGGGCCAGAAGATTTCCAAGTCCAAGGGCAACGGCCTCACCATCGAGGAGTGGCTGCGCTACGCTGCGCCGGAAAGCCTTTCGCTCTTCATGTTCCTGTG
>CAZRQN010000165.1:0-6294 GCA_964602115.1 uncultured Rhodobacterales bacterium | reverse complement strand
TTGTTGATGAACGTGTGCGCCAGCCCCGTCCCGGCCCGAAATCCCACCGACTCCCCTTCCGCCAGCCGGTGCAGGTGGCCGTCCAGCCAGACATCGGGCGTTCCCCGGATCACATGGACGAACTCGTCCTCGGTGCTCTCGGCATGGGGAAAGGAGATGCGCCGCCCCGACGGCACCCGCACATGATGGATGCCGAGCCGGGCAAAGCCAAAATGGCGCCCCAGATCGGCGCCATGCCCCATGGGCTCGCTGTCGCCGCGATAGACATGCGCGGGCTTCTCGATCTCCTGCCAGCGGAGAATTTCCGGCGGACGGGTCATTCGGCGGCCTCCTTCGCCTCGGCGGCGGCGAGTTCGGCGGCCTTGGCCTCCACCAGCTCGACGATGTGCTCGATCATCCGTTCGTTGCCCATCGTGTGATGCTGCTTGCCGGCGAGATAGACCATCCCCTTGCCGGCACCTCCGCCGGTGAAGCCGATGTCGGTCATCAGCGCCTCGCCCGGCCCGTTGACCACGCAGCCGATGATCGAGAGCGATAGCGGCGTCTTGATATGCTCCAGCCGCTTTTCCAGTGCCTCGACCGTCTTGATGACGTCAAAACCCTGCCGTGCGCAGGAGGGGCAGGAGATGATCTGCTCCCCCCGCGTGCGCAGGCCCAGCGACTTCAGTATCTCGAAGCCAACCTTCACCTCCTCCACCGGATCGGCGGAGAGCGAGACGCGGATCGTGTCGCCGATCCCGAACCACAGGAGCGAGCCAAGGCCGATGGCCGATTTCACCGTGCCGGGAATCATCCCCCCCGCCTCGGTGATGCCGAGATGGATCGGCGCATCGGTGGCCAGGGCCAGCTGCTGGTAGGCGGCGGCGGCGAGGAAGACGTCAGAGGCCTTCACGCTGATCTTGAACTCGTGGAAATCGTTGTCCTGAAGGAGCTTGATATGGTCGAGCCCGCTTTCGACCATCGCCTCCGGGCAGGGCTCGCCGTATTTCTCCAGCAGGTGGCGCTCCAGCGACCCGGCATTGACCCCGATGCGGATCGAGCGGCCGTGGTCCCTCGCCGCCCTCACCACCTCGCGCACGCGATCGGCCGAGCCGATGTTGCCGGGGTTGATCCTGAGGCAGGCCGCCCCCGCCTCGGCCGCCTCGATGGCGCGGCGATAGTGGAAATGGATGTCGGCGACGATGGGGACCGGGCTTTCCCGGACGATCTCGCGCAGGGCGCGGGTCGAGTCCTCGTCGGGGGTGGAGATGCGGACGATATCGGCCCCGGCCACGGCACAGCGGCTGACCTGCTCGATGGTGGCCTTCACATCGGTGGTCAGCGTGTTGGTCATCGTCTGCACCGAGATCGGTGCATCGCCGCCCACCAGCACGCGGCCGACGCGGATCTGGCGGCTCGCGCGCCGCTCGATGTTGCGCCAGGGACGGATCGGGTTGTGGGTCATATGCGCCAGCCTCTGCCGTTCAGCACGGCATAGCGCCGCACGCAGCGGGGGGCAACGTCACTGCCTATTCGGAGGGCGCCCCGCCCGCCGGCAGCATCTCCGGCGCGGCCTCGGCCACTTCGGTGACGAAACGCGTCAGGTCCCGGTCGGCCGACAGGTCGGCGAGGCTGTATTTCTGCGTCAGCGCCTCGGGCGAAAGCGCCACGTTCGAAACCACCTGCGCCCCGGGCGCGGCGGGACCATAGGACTGGCCGTTGACGACGAAATAGACCGAGCCGGAATTGCCAGAGCGCAGCACGGCGGTCTCTTCCATCTGCGGCACGACATACCGCTCGCCCGCATCGAGGATCTTCTCGAACAGTACCGTGCCATCCGCCGCCGAGACCCGCACCCAGGACGGGCGCACGGCCAGCAGCTCCACCGCCGGCGGAGCCTCGGCGGTGACTTGCACCGCATCCTCGGGAGAGGCCGGCACCGCAGCTTCGGTCGCTCCGGCCGAAGCCACAACCGCATCGCGGGGATTGATGGCGGAGATCGGGCCGTCACGCGCCGTCATCACCGGCAGGTCGAGCGGCTGCGGCTGCAGCGGGCGCTCCAGCGCCTCGGCCGTCTCGCCCGCAGGCTCCTGCGGTGCCGAGCGGACGAGCGGCGCCACGCCCTCGACATTGCCCAGTTCGTCGATATCGGCCACCACCTGCGGCGCCCGCTCCACCGGGGCAAGCTGCACGCGCTGCACTTCCTGCAGCACCGACCAGCCGCCATAGCCGATGCCGGCGATCAGGGCGACCAGCACCGCCACCGAGCCGATGGCGCCGGGCTCGATCCGCGCGAACAGGCTTTCGGCACGTGGAACGAAACTGGCGTTCGGATTGGCCAAGGGATCGCGGTATTCGCCCGCGCGCGAGCGCGCGGCCGTCACCCGGGCCGAGGAGGCGGCCGCCGACATGCCATGCGCGAGGGTGAATCCGGCCTCGCGGCAGAAGCGCTCATAGGACAGGTCCGGGTCCATCCCCAGATAACGGGCATAGGAGCGGACATAGCCGGCAATGAAGCCCTGGGTCTCGAAGGCCGCGACATCGGCATTCTCGATCGCGGCGATATAGGTCGCCTTGATCTTGAGCTCGCGCTGGACATCCAAGAGCGACTTGCCGAGCGTCGCCCGCTCGCCGCGCATCAGATCGCCAAGACGCAGGTCGTAGTCGTCAAACCCCTTGGGCTTGACGTCTTCCTCCGTCGAAGGTGCGGCCCTTCGCCCGATCATCCGGCTGCTCGTCCCTTGCCCCTGAGCGCGAGTCGCCCCCCGACGCTCGCGATTCCGTGTGTTCAGCAAACGCTAACACATGACAAGTGCGTTTGCAGCGCCAGAAGGCGTCACGCCGACACCTCGGCGCGATTCAGCGCACATCTCGACCACAATTTGTCCAGGGCCCGCACCAGCGCATCGACCTCCTCGGCCGAGTGAACCGGCGAGGGGGTGAAGCGCAGCCGCTCGCTGCCGCGCGGCACGGTGGGGAAGTTGATCGGCTGGGCATAGATGCCATGGTCTTCCAGCAGGCGCTCGGAGATCAGCCGGCAATGGATGGGGTCGCCGACATGGACGGGCACAATATGTGACCCATGGTCGGTGATCGGCAGGCCCAGCCCGCGCAGCCGCATCTTCACCGTCCGCGCCTTGGCCTGATGCGTTTCCCGCAGCCCGGAAGCGCCTTTCAGATAGGCGATGGAGGCCGCCGCGCCGGCCGCCACGGCGGGCGGCAGCGAGGTGGTGAAGATGAAACCCGGGGCATAGCTGCGGATGGCATCCACCATCTTCGCAGTTGCAGAAATGTAACCGCCAAAGACCCCGATCGCCTTGGCCAGCGTGCCGTTGATGATGTCCACCCGGCCCATCATCCCGTCGCGCTCGGCCACCCCGCCGCCGCGCCGACCGTAGAGCCCGACGCCATGCACCTCGTCGAGATAGGTCAGCGCCCCGAACTCCGCCGCCAGGTCGCAGATCGCGGCGATCGGCCCGAAATCGCCATCCATCGAATAGACCGATTCGAAGGCGATCAGCTTGGGCAGGGCCGGATCGTCGGCCGCCAGCAGGCTGCGCAGATGGGCAAGGTCATTGTGGCGGAAGATGCGCTTCTCGCCGCCGCCGCGCCGGATGCCCTCGATCATCGAGGCATGGTTGAGCGCGTCGGAATAGATGATGAGCCCGGGGAAAAGCTGCCTGAGGGTCGAGAGCGTCGCGTCATTGGCAATATAGGCGGAGGTGAAGACCAGCGCCGCCTCCTTGCCATGGAGATCGGCAATCTCGGCTTCCAGGCGCTTGTGATGCGCGGTGGTGCCGGAAATGTTGCGCGTGCCGCCGGAGCCGGCGCCACTTGCGTCGAGCGCGTCATGCATCGCCGCCAGGACCGCCGGATGCTCGCCCATGCCGAGATAGTCGTTGCCGCACCAGATGGTGATCTCGCGCCTGGAGCCATCCGGACGGTGCCAGGTGGCGCGGGGAAACCGGCCGGAGATGCGCTCCACGTCGATGAAGGTGCGGTAGCGGCCCTCGGCGTGCAGCCGGGACAGGGCAGCGTCAAGGGCGGTATCGGTCGGATGCGTCATCACTTCGGGCCTTCGCAAGTCTCGGGCCCTTCTGCGTCCGGGGGACCGGCCGGGCCTTGATATGGGTCAACCCACCCCTGAGGGCGGCCGCAGGTCATTCGGCGGCGACTTCCAGCACCACCACGCAGTCGGGGCCGCGCGTCTTGGCCTTGTTGCAGGTGTCGATGGCCTGCGCCGCAGCGGAAGCGGCATCCGCGACACCGGCGACGGCAGAGGCCGAGGGCACCGGCTGGCCCTTCTTGATGAAGCCCTCGCGCGGGGCGACGGCCAACGCGGCGTGGCCCTTGCCCTCCGGCACGAAGATCGCCCGTGCATCGGCATTGGTGGCGACCAGCCGCAGGGTGGCCAGTTCGTCCTTGGACAGGAAGTCGTAGAGATAGACTTTCACCTCGCCACCCTCGCCGGCAGTGGTCTCGACCTCCACCTCACCGGCGCAGGCCATGCCCGCCACGCCGACCATCGCCAGAATCAGCGTCTTGCGCATTCCCGTCTCCGCCTTTCCACGCCCCCGCTTTACTGCAACGCGGCGCGGCTGGACAGACCCTGCCGGGCTGCTACGCTCTCCGGCGAGGCCCTGAAGCGGAGATGTGCCCAGATGATCGACCCCGTCCTTGCCCGGATCGACGCCGGACTTCCGGCTGCCATCGACCGGCTGCTCGACCTGCTGCGCATCCCCTCGATCTCGACCGATCCCGCCTTCGCGGCGGACTGCGCCCGGGCGGCCGACTGGCTGGTGGCCGACCTTCGCTCCCTGGGCTTCACCGCCGAGGCGGTGCCAACGCCCGGCCATCCGATGGTGGTGGGCCAGGGCGGCGAGGGCGGGGCGCATCTGCTGTTCTACGGCCATTATGACGTCCAGCCCGTCGATCCGCTGGCGCTCTGGCACCGCGACCCGTTCGATCCGGCGGTGGAGGAGACGCCAAAAGGCCCGGTCCTGCGCGGTCGCGGCACCTCGGACGACAAGGGCCAGCTGATGACCTTTCTCGAAGCCCTGCGCGCCTGGAAGGCCGAGCACGGAAGCCTGCCCTGCCGGCTGACCATCCTGTTCGAGGGCGAGGAGGAATCGGGCTCACCCTCGCTCATCCCCTTCCTCAAGGCCCATGCCGCCGAGCTGAAGGCCGACCTCGCCTTGATCTGCGACACCGGGCTTTTCGCCGACCAGGTACCGGCGATCACCACCATGCTGCGCGGGCTGATGGGCGATGAGCTGACGCTGCATGGGCCGAACAAGGACCTGCACTCGGGCAGCTACGGGGGCGCGGCGGTCAATCCGATCCGGGTGCTGACCCGCATCCTCGGACGGCTTCACGACGACCAGGGCCGGGTGCAGGTGCCGGGCTTCTACGAGGGCGTCGAGGAACTGCCCGAGGCGATCCGGGCGCAGTGGCAGGGGCTGGCCTTCGACCATGCCGCCTTTCTCGCCGATGTCGGGCTGTCCGTCCCCGCCGGAGAGGCCGACCGGACGCCGCTGGAAATGCTGTGGTCGCGGCCCACGGCCGAGATCAACGGCATCTGGGGTGGCTATACCGGCGCCGGGTTCAAGACGGTGCTGCCGGCCGAGGCCCATGCCAAGGTTTCCTTCCGGCTGGTGGGCCGGCAGGATCCGGCGGCGATCCGCCAGGCCTTCCGCGCCTGGTTCGAACGCCAGCTTCCCGCCGATTGCCGCGTGGAATGGACGACCCACGGCACCTCGCCCGCCGGGCAGATGGTGACCGACCACCCGGCGTTCGAGACCACCCGCCAGGCTCTGACCGAGGAATGGGGCACGCCGGCCGCCTATATCGGTTGCGGCGGGTCGATTCCGATCGCGGGCTATTTCAAGACCTACCTGGGGATGGACGCGCTGCTGACCGGCTTTGCCCGGGACGACGACCAGATCCATTCGCCGAACGAGAAATACGACCTGGAGTGCTTCCACAAAGGTGTACGCTCCTGGGCGAGGGTGCTGGCCGCTTTGGCCTGACGGGAAATGTCCCACGGTGGGACATTTGCTTTCCATTTCCAAATCAATGCCTTGCGGGCCTCCGTTAAGGTTTTGTTTGGGAGTCGCCCAATGTTAACGTGGCGCGCGGCGGCAGAGGAAGTCGCCGCCGGCACGGGCGAATCGCCCTTCGGCAGGGGAACGGCACCGGCGCGCTGTAAAGGAAAACATCCGGGGGCGGCGCCGTGGGGGGTGGCGAGGTTGACGGGGCTCGAACCCGCGACCTCCGGCGTGACAGGCCGGCACTCTAACCGACTGAGCTACAACC
>CAZRQN010000164.1:0-6322 GCA_964602115.1 uncultured Rhodobacterales bacterium | reverse complement strand
CCCGGCGGCCGGGGCCGTGCCGGCCAGGCGCGGCGTCTTGCTGCGGCCGGCGGCCGGGGCCTCCTCCGACAGGCGGACGGCGCGCATCCCCCGGTTCTGCCCCAGCCTGGCGCCGAAACGGCGCACGCCGTCCAGCCCCTGAAGGTCGATGCGGTCGAGCGCGGCGCTGCCCAGGCGCAGCCAGTCGCCGGGCGCCAGCGACAGGACATCGCCCAGCGGCAGCGTCAGCCGCGCGATCACCGCATCGAGCGCCACGGTCGCGGCGCCGACCTGTTCGCCCATGTCGGAAACGAAACGCAGGTCGGCCTCGACATCGGCGCGGGGTGGAGCGGCGGCGTGCTGGGGGACGATCAGATGCACCGGCCCGCCGCGCGCCCCGTCGCAGAGCCTGGCCTCGCAGGAAAACTGCGTCAGCCCCGAAGGCGTGTCGTCGAACAGCAGCGCCGCATGCCGGGCGCCGGCGACATGGGCGGCAAAGCGCAGGCCCGAGGCCGAGGTATCGGCCGAATCGAGCGCGCTGAGCGCGGCATCGATCACATCGGCGACCAGCGCCGCATCGGTGCGTGTTGCCCGCCGCTCCGGCCCCGGGCGGGCGGCGGGGCGGCCGAGGGTGCGGATCTCCAGGAGCGCTGCCAGCAGATCCGGCGCCATGGCGAGCAGGCCGATCCCCCTTTCCGCCCCTTCCAGCCGCACGAGGAGCGCAAGGTCGGGCAGGACCTCGGCCAGCTCGCCCGGCGCCACGGACCGGGCAGTCTCGCCGCCGATCGTGACATCCATTCCCGCCGCAGCACCGGCGGCCCGGCGGAAGGCGGCAGCCCAGCTCTCCAGCCCCCGGGCCAGCACCGCCCCATCCGCCGTGTTGCGCGCGGCGGCCGCGATCTTGCGCTGGATTGCCTGCATGTACACCCTCCGTCGCGGCGGAGGCTGGCATGCGCCGGGTTACGCTGCCCTTAACGCCACCGCGCTGCGCCAGACGCCGGAAAGCGTCAGCTCTTCGGACAGATGGACCATATCGGCCCGCTGCCCGGGTTCGAGCCGTCCCGCAGACAGCCCGGCAGCCCTGGCCGGCACCGACGTGGCCATGGCCAGCGCCCGCGCCAGCGGAACGCCCACCGCGCCGGTCATCACCCGGAGCGCCCGGGCGAAATCGAGATCGGCGCCCGCGAGAGTGCCATCGGCCAGCGTCAGACGACCGTCCCGGCGCAGGATGCGCCTTCCGTTGAGGGCGAATTCGGTGATCGCGCTGCCGGCCGGGGCCATGGCGTCGGTGACGAGGAAGATCTCGCCCGGCCCCGCCTTGGCTGCCAGTGCGGCGCGGATCGAGGCGGGATGGACATGGATGCCGTCGGCGATCAGTCCGCAGGAGACTTCGCCCCGCACCAGGGCGGCGCCCACCAGACCCGGCTCGCGGTTGCCGAGCTGGCTCATGGCGTTGAAGAGATGCGTCACCATCCGTGCCCCGGCCTCCACCGCCGCCCCGGCCAGCGCCAGCGGGGCGTCGCTGTGGCCGAGCGAGACGATCGCCCCGGCCCGACGCAGTGCGGCGATCTGCGACAGCGTCACCATCTCGGGCGCCAGCGTCACCAGAAGCGGCAGCCGCGCGGCGGTGTCGCAGAGAAGCGCCAGATCCGCCGCCGACATTTCCCGCATCAGGGCCGGGTCATGCGCGCCCTTGCGTGCCGGGGCGAGATGGGGGCCTTCCAGATGCAGGCCGGCGATCCCCGGCACGCCCACCGCCCGGGCGGCCAGCACGGCCGCGATGGCGGCGCGGGTGCATTCGGGCGTGTCGGTGATCAGCGTCGGGAACAGGGACAGCGTGCCGAGCCTTCCATGGGCCTCGGCCATCCGGGCCAGCGTGGCGAGCGACGGGTCGTCGTTCAGCATCAGCCCGTCGCCGCCGTTCACCTGCAGATCGACGAAGCCGGGCGCCAGAGTGCCGGGCCCCAGCTCGATCACCTCCGCCCCGGGCGGCGGCGCCTCGGCAAAGCCGGTCACCGTTCCGTCCTCGGTGCAAAGCACCCCGGGCCGCATTGCGGCGCCGTCGAAGACGCGGGTGGTTCGGAAGGCGCGGATCATACGGTCATGGTCACTTTGTTGAGGTTGCGCGGACGGTCCGGGTCGCGGCCGCGCGCCCGGGCCAGGGCCTCGACCATGGCATAGAAGCTGACGATCAGCGCCAGCGGATCGGTGAGCGGATGGCCGGTGGCGACATGCGGCAGGAGGGCTGTACCCTTGGCACCGGGAGCGGTGGCGAAGACCCAGGCGCCCTTGGCCGCCAGCGCTGCCGCCGTCGCCAGCAGTCCGGGGGCGGCGGCATCCCCCACCGCCAGCGCCAGCACCGGAAAGCCCTCCCCGACGATGGCGACCGGGCCGTGCAGGACCTCGGCCGAGGAATAGGCTTCGGCATGCATGCCGCCCACTTCCTTGAATTTCAGCGCCGCCTCGCAGGCCATGGCATAGCCCGGACCGCGCCCGAGGACGAAAAGCGAGGGCGCATCGGCCAGCGTCGCGGACAATATGCGCCAGTCGGCAATACCGGCGCCGGCCAGCGTCCGGGGCAGGGCGGCGATGGCAGCCAGCAGCGCCTCGTCGCGCGCCCATTCGGCGATCAGCCACAGGCCGGCGACGGCGGAGGTGACGAAGGTCTTGGTCGCCGCCACGCTGCGCTCCGGCCCGGCGCGCAGCGCGATCGGATGGGCCACCGCTTCGGCCAGCGGCGAGGCGGCGTCGTTGGTCAGTGCCACGGTCAGCGCCCCGGCGCCCCGCGCGGCCCGCGCCATGGCGAGGATGTCCGGGCTCTGCCCCGATTGCGATACCGCCAGGCAGAGCGCCCGGTCGAGCCGAAGCTTCGCGCCATAGACCGAGGCGACCGAGGGGCCGATGGATGCGACCGGCAGGCCGAGGGTCAGTTCGGCGGCATACTTGAGATAGGAGCAGGCATGGTCGGACGACCCGCGCGCCACGGTGACGATCAGCGCCGGGTCGGCGCCACGGGCGGCCGCCGCTGCGGCTTTTACCGGCTCCGGATCGGCCAGCAGCCGGGCCACTGCCTGCGGGATCTCCGCGATTTCGTCGGCCATCAGGCTCATGTCAGTTTCCTCCATCCATGCGCAGGTCGGCCACGAAGTCGTAGGTGTCGCCCCGGTAGAGCGAGCGGGTCAGTTCGATCGGCGTGCCGTCGGCCAGCTGCGACAGGCGCTCGA
The DNA here is from genome assembly GCA_964602115.1 of uncultured Rhodobacterales bacterium. Taxonomy (GTDB): domain Bacteria; phylum Pseudomonadota; class Alphaproteobacteria; order Rhodobacterales; family Rhodobacteraceae; genus JANOGU01. The sequence goes on along the minus strand of CAZRQN010000164.1, from coordinate 3,119 downwards.
TGCGCAGGCCGGCGGCATGGACGGGCACGCCGAGCAGTTCGGCATCGGTGGCATCGAGATTGACCGCCGAGATCTTCTGCACCGCCCGGACCGGCCGCAGGCCGCTCTCGTCGAGGACCGCGTAAAGCGAGGAGGTGACGGCCAGCGGATTGGGCAGGACGCCGGTGGGCAGCGAGGCGCGTTCCAGCGCCATCGGCCGCCCGCCCGCCAGCCGCAGCCGCGACAGGCGGGCGACCTGGTCGGTCTCGGCCAGCCCCAGCCGGGCGCGCTCGTCGGCCGTTGGCAGGAAAAGGCCGCGCTCCAGCCAGCGGGTCTCGGTGGCAAGGCCCCGGCGGGCCATGTCCTCGGTGAAGGAGGTCAGTTTGGAGAGCTGCTGCTCCACCCGCCCGCGCCGGGGCGCGACGAAGGAGCCGGCGCCCTGGCGCTGCACCACCGAGCCGGCCTCGGCCAGTTCGGCCAGCGCCTTGCGCACGGTGACGCGCGACAGTTCGGTCAGGGCCGCGATCTCGCGTTCCGGCGGCAGGGCGGTGTCGGGCGGCAGGAGGCCGCTGTCGATCCCGGCGGCGATGCGCTTGCGGAGCTGGACATAGAGCGGCCCGCCCGAAGCGGAAAGCCAGCCTTCCGGGTGCAGGAAGTCGATGACGTTCATCGCGCGCGCCCCGCGAGGATCAGGCCGCCGTCGAGCGCCGTGCCGCGCGGTGCGGTGGCGGGCTGGCCGAGGAGGGGGGCGTAGTAGGGGCCCACGCCGCCGGTGAGACACAGCGCCTCTCCCGGCTGCCAGCCGAGCGCGGCAAGGCCGGCGCGCAGATAGGCGGCGCCCTCCTCCATCAGCGCCCGGGCGGCGGGGTCGTCGGAGGCCACCACCTGCGGCGCGAGGCGGGCGAAATCCGAGGGGCGGGCGCGGTGCTGGAAGGCGGGCAGCCCGCCTTCGCCGAAATCGCGCTCGAAGGCGGCGACCAGAAGGGGGGTGGCCGGGCGCAGCCCGTCGCGGGCCAGCAGCGCCTCCTGCAGCAGGCGGCGGCCCAGCCAGGCGCCGGAGGCCTGGTCGCCGAGATGGAAGCCCCAGCCGCCGATGCGGCGGATCGCGCCAGCGGACTGGCGGCCGAGGAACGAGCCGGTGCCGACGGCGCAGACCGCGCCGTCATCGCCGCCCAGCGCGCCGACGATGGTGGAGGCCTGGTCGTCGGCGACCTCGGCCTGCGACAGGCCAAGCGCTGCCGCCACCGCCGCCCCTTCCGTCGCCGACATGATCCCGGCAAGGCCGAGATATCCCGGCGCGCGGGCGAGATCGGCCCAGGCGAGCCCCGCCTGCGCGGCAAGTCCAGCAAGCAGCTCCCGCAGGGCGGCAACAGCGCCGGGAAAGTCGGTGGTGGCATTGGCCGGCCCGCCGGAAGCCTCGATCCGGCGGCCCTGCAGACGCAGCGCGGCGCGGCATCCGGTGCCGCCGCCATCCACAGCAAAGATCAGGTCAGGGCGAGTCATGAAGATACCTATATGATACCTTTTCGCCGATTGGAATACCAATCTGCGGCCTCAACGGCCATGAAAAGAAACTTCTGGACGAAAGGTATTAGAAAGGTATTATCGGCGGCGAGGGGGAGATTCGCGTGCCGACCACTGCCGTCCAGCCGGTCACCGAACAGCCGCACCCGCGTGCGAAGGGGCTCGATGCCCTTCCCGGGGGCGAGGTTCTGGCGATCATTCTCGACCAGCAGGCGCGTTCCGTCGCGGCTGTGGCCGGCGCGCTGGCCGAGATCGACCGCGCCGCCGAACTGGTGGCGCGGGCGCTCGGCGGGGGCGGGCGTCTGGTCTATGCCGGGGCGGGGTCCTCGGCGCTGATGGCCAATGCCGACGGGCTGGAACTGGCCGGCACCTATGGCGTCGATCCCGCCCGGGTGCGGCTTTTGATGGCCGGCGGCCTGCCGGTCGATGCCCGCATGCCGGGCGAGACCGAGGACGACACCGCCGAGGCGGTGGCCGGCACATCGGACCTGACGGCGGCGGATGCGGTGATCGCGGTGACGGCCTCGGGGCGGACGCCCTATGCCCTTGCCGCCGCCGAGACGGCCCGGGCGAGGGGCGCCGGGGTCATCGCCATCGCCAACAACCGCGACGCGGCGATCTTTGCCCATGCCGATGTCGCCATCTGCCTGGCCACGCCGCCGGAGGTCATCGCCGGCTCCACCCGCATGGGGGCGGGCACGGCGCAGAAAGTGGCGCTGAACATGATCTCCACCCTCGCCGGCATCCGGCTGGGCCAGGTCCATGACGGGCTGATGGTGGGGGTGGTGGCCGACAACATCAAGCTGCGCGCCCGCGCGGCCGGCATCGTCGGCGAGATCGCCGGCGTCGGTGCCGAGACCGCCCGCGCCGCGCTCGATGCCGCCGGCGGCGCGGTCAAGCCGGCGGTGCTTCTGGCACTGGGCGAGACCGCCGTCAGGGCCGAGGCCCTGCTGCGGGACGCCGGGAACAATCTTCGCGCCGCCCTCAAGCGGCGCAGCAACGGCGGCTGACAGGGCCGCAATACCAACGGGAGAAGGCAATGAAACGGATACTGACCGGGCTTCTGCTCACCAGCGCGCTGGCCCCGGCCGCCTGGGCCGAGGACGTGACGCTGACCATCGAAAGCTGGCGCAACGACGACCTCGCCATCTGGCAGGACAAGATCATCCCGGCCTTCGAGGCCACCCATCCCGGGATCAAGGTGGTCTTCGCCCCCTCGGCCCCGACCGAGTACAACGCGGCGCTGAACTCCAAGCTCGCCGCCGGTTCGGCGGGCGATCTGATCACCTGCCGGCCCTTCGACGCCTCGCTGGAGCTTTACAACCAGGGCAACCTCGCCGACCTCTCCGGCCTCGGCGCCATGGCCAACTTCTCGCCGGTGGCGAAATCCGCCTGGCAGACCGATGACGGCAAGGCCACCTTCTGCGTGCCGATGGCCTCGGTCATCCACGGCTTCATCTACAACGCCGACGCCTTCGCCGCGCTGGGCCTGACCCCGCCGACCACGGTGGCGGAGTTCCATGCCGTGCTCGACGCGATCAAGGCGGACGGCACCTATATCCCGATGGCGATGGGCACCAACGACCAGTGGGAAGCCGCGACCATGGGCTACAACA
>CAZRQN010000163.1:0-6338 GCA_964602115.1 uncultured Rhodobacterales bacterium | reverse complement strand
CGTCTATGCCCGTTCGGTCCGCGTCGGCGGCGACCGGATGGACGAGGCGATCATCAACTACCTGCGCCGCCACCAGAACCTCTTGATCGGCGAAAGCACCGCCGAGCGGATCAAGACCTCCATCGGCACCGCCCGCATGCCCGACGACGGCCGCGGCCAGGCGCTGCATATCCGCGGCCGCGACCTGCTGAACGGCGTGCCCAAGGAGACCGAGATCAACCAGGCCCAGGTGGCCGAGGCGCTTGCCGAACCCGTCCAGCAGATCTGCGATGCGGTGATGCAGGCGCTGGAGGCCACGCCCCCCGACCTTGCCGCCGATATCGTCGATCGCGGCGTGATGCTCACCGGCGGCGGCGCGCTCCTGGGCGACCTCGACCTTTCGCTGCGCGAGCAGACCGGCCTTTCGATCTCGGTGGCCAATGAGTCACTGAATTGTGTTGCCCTCGGCACCGGCAAGGCGCTGGAATACGAAAAGCAACTGCGGCACGTGATCGACTACGACAGCTAAGGGGGGCCCTGCCCCGTGGCCCGGCGGACCGTGACAGCGGAGGACTATGCGCGCCCGATCCGGCGCATCCTCGTCGGCTTGCTTGTTGTTGTCCTCCTGTCGTTGTTCCTGATCTGGCGCATCGACAGTCCGCGCATGGAGCGCTTCCGCAGCGCGCTCGTGGATGCGGTGGTGCCGTCCTTCTCCTGGGCGCTGGCGCCGGTCACCCAGGTGGTGGCCATGGTCGAGGACTTCCAGTCCTATACCCGCATCTACGAACAGAACCAGGAGCTTCGCCGCGAGCTTCAGCAGATGAAGGCCTGGAAGGAAGCCGCCCTCCAGCTTGAGCAGAAGAACGCCCGGCTGATGGACCTCAACCAGGTGCGGCTTGACCCCAAGCTCACCCATGTCACCGGCGTTGTCATGGCCGACAGCGGCAGTCCGTTCCGCCAGTCGGTGCTTCTCAACGTCGGCGCCCGCGACGGCATCCGCGACGGCTGGGCCACGATGGACGGGATCGGGCTTGTCGGCCGCATCTCGGGCGTCGGCAGCCGTACTGCGCGGGTGATCCTGCTCACCGACACATCAAGCCGCATCCCCGTCACGCTCCAGCCTTCGGGACAGAAGGCGCTCCTCAGCGGTGACAACACCGCCGCCCCGCTTCTCGACTTCATCGAGAAGCCCGATCTCGTGCGCCCCGGCGACCAGATCGTCTCTTCGGGCGATGGCGGCGTCTTTCCCGCCGGGCTGCTCGTCGGCCAGGTGGCCGAAGGCACCGACCGCCGCCTGCGGGCGCGGCTTGCCGCCGACTACGGGCGTCTTGAGTTCCTGCGGGTGCTGCGCAGCCATGACATCGAGGCGATCAGCGACCCGGGCGGCATCGTCGCCCCGCCGTTGCCTGCGCCGCTTGAACCGCGTTCGGAAGCGGATGGCATCACCGGCACCGCCACTCCGGCCTCGGCCCAAGCGGAGGGCGGCGAATGATCGACCCGATCGCCGCCCGGCTGTGGCTCCATCGCGGCCTGTTCCTCGGCCTGGTGCTGCTGATCCTCTTCCTGCGCATTCTGCCCATCGGCGATGCCGACGGCGGCCTGCCGGGGCCTGACCTTCTTCTCTGCCTCATCCTCGCCTGGACGATCCGCCGGCCCGACCATCTGCCGGCGCTTCTCATCGCCGCCGTGGTCCTGCTTGAGGATCTGATCCTGATGCGCCCTCCCGGTCTCTGGGCGGCGATCGTGGTGCTGGCGACGGAGTTCCTGCGGGCCCGCACGGCACTGACCCGCGAGCTGGTCTTCGCGGTGGAATGGCTGGTGATCGCCGGGCTGATGCTGGCGATGATGCTGGCGAGCCGGCTGGTCCTCGCGCTCGCCTTTGTCGATCAGCCGGCCTTTGCCTTTGCTTTCGCCCAGGTGGCGGCTTCGGCCCTCTTCTATCCGCTGATCGTGGCTGCGCTGTCCTGGCTGCTCGACATCCGCAAACCTTCCACCGGCGAAGTGGACGCCTTCGGGAGGCGCATGTGAGACGCTCGTCCAAGGATACGGAAGACGCCGCCCGGTCGGTCAACCGCCGGACGCTTCTCCTGGGCAGCGCCGTTCTCGCCGTTTCCGCCATCATCGCCGGAAGGATGCGCTATCTCCAGGTGGACCGGGCCGAGGAATACCGGCTGCTCGCCGAGGACAACCGCATCTCGATCCGCCTGATCCCGCCGGCGCGAGGCCGTATCCTGGACCGCAACGGCAAGATCATCGCCGACAACGAACAGAACTATCGGGTCGTGATCAGCCGGGAGGACGCTCCGGATCCGGCCGAGGTGCTGAACCGGCTGGCCAGCGTCATTCCGATCCCGCCGGAGGACTTCGCCGCCGCCCTGGCCGAGGCGGGAAAGCGCAGTCCGCAGCCGATCCTTGTTGCTGACCGCCTGCCCTGGGAGGATGTCTCCCGCGTGGCGCTGAATGCCCCGGCCCTGCCGGGCGTCCTGCCCGAGGTCGGACTGTCGCGCGTCTATCCCCGCGACGTCGATTTCGCCCATGCCGTCGGCTATGTGGGCGCTGTCTCGGAACGCGACCTGAAGGATCTGGAAGAACCCGATCCCCTGCTTCTGACCCCGCAATTCCAGATCGGCAAGATCGGGATCGAGCGCTGGATGGAAGACACGCTGCGCGGCACCGCCGGCCACCGCCGGGTGGAGGTCAATGTCACCGGGCGCGTGATGCGCGACCTCGACCGCGAGGAAGGCACACCCGGGCGCGACATCCGGCTGACGATCGACGCGGATGTGCAGAACTATGTGCAGGTCCGCCTGGGGGCCGAGAGCGCCGCCTGCGTGGTGATGGATGTCAACACCGGGGATCTGCGGGCGGTCTGTTCGACACCCTCCTTCGATCCGAACCTGTTCGTGCGCGGCATCAGCCACACCGACTACAACGCGCTGATGGAGAACGACCATCGCCCGCTGGCCGACAAGTCGGTGCAGGGCGCCTATCCGCCGGGCTCGACCTTCAAGATGATGACGGCGCTTGCGGCCCTGTCGTCCGGGGCGACGGCACCCGGGCATTCGGTCTATTGCCCCGGCCATCTGGAAATCGGCGGACGCAAGTTCCACTGCTGGAAACGTTCCGGCCACGGAACGGTCAGCCTGGAGCGCGCGCTCGCCGAAAGCTGCGACGTCTTCTTCTATGACGTGGCAATGAAGGCCGGGATCGACAAGATCGCCGAAGTCGCCCGCAAGTTCGGCCTCGGCACCCGTCACGATCTGCCGATGTCGGCGATCACCGAAGGGATCATGCCCGACAAGGCGTGGAAGCTCGCCCGTCACAAGGCGGACTGGCGGATCGGCGACACCGTCAACGCCTCGATCGGCCAGGGCTATGTCCTGGCCTCGCCGCTGCAGCTCGCGGTGATGACCGCGCGGATCGCCAGCGGCAAGGCCGTCGTTCCCAGGCTGATCCATGCGATCGGCGAGGACGAGCAGACGGTTGCACCCCCGCCGGATCTCGAAATAGACCCGGCGCATCTGGCTGCGGTCCGCGCCGGGATGGCGGCCGTGGTGAACTCGGCCCACGGCACGGCAAAGGCCAGCCGCATCGCCGACGCCTCGATGCTCTTCGCCGGCAAGACCGGGACCAGCCAGGTGCGCAACATTTCCACTGCCGAACGCGCAAGCGGCGTGATCTCCAACGACCAGCTGCCCTGGGAGCGGCGCGACCATGCGCTGTTCGTCGGCTTCGCGCCGGTGGAAGCGCCGCGCTTTTCGGTGGCGGTCGTTGTCGAGCATGGCGGGGGCGGATCGCTGGCCGCCGCGCCCATCGCGCGCGACGCGATCCTGCGCGCCATGTCGGACGGCCTGCCGCCGCTCTCGGCCTATCCCGCCGCCCAGCGGCCGCGGATCGAGACGCAGCACAAGGAAATGCCGCTGCGGGCGCCCGACGGCACCCCGCCCGTCCCGACGCGGGCGTGAGAGGGGGCGCGGCATGAGCTTTCTCGAATACCGGGTCAAGACGGCGCCGACCGGGCTTTCCAAGGTCCTCTATGTCAACTGGGCGCTCGTCGTCCTGATCGTCGCGGTGTCGTCGATCGGTTTCCTGATGCTTTATTCCATTTCCGGCGGGCGTCCGGAGATCTGGGCTGAGCCGCAGATGAAGCGTTTTGCCGCCGGCCTGGTGATGATGTTCTTCATCGCCTTCGTACCGATCTGGTTCTGGCGCAACATGGCGGGGGTCGCCTATGTCGGCACCTTCATCCTTCTGGTGATCGTGGAACTTTTCGGCCGGGTTGGCATGGGCGCCCAGCGCTGGATCGACCTCGGATTCATGCAGGTCCAGCCGTCAGAGCTGATGAAGCTGGCGCTGGTGATGCTGCTGGCCGCCTATTACGACTGGCTGGACGTCCGGAAGACGTCGCGCCCGCTCTGGGTGCTGATCCCGGTGGGGCTGATCGTCGCGCCGGTGATCCTTGTCCTGATGCAGCCCAACCTCGGCACCTCGATCATGCTCCTGCTCACCGGGGCGACGGTGATGTTCGCCGCCGGGGTCTCGGTCTGGTATTTCGCCGTGGTCATCGGCCTGGCGGGCTCGGCGGTCGCCGGCGTCTTCCTGACCCGGGGAACACCCTGGCAGTTCCTGCACGACTACCAGTATCGGCGCATCGACACTTTCCTTGATCCCTCCGCCGATCCTCTCGGCGCGGGGTACAATATCCTGCAGGCCAAGATCGCCTTCGGCTCCGGCGGCTGGGCCGGGCGGGGGTTCATGCAGGGCACCCAGTCGCGGCTGAACTTCCTGCCCGAGAAGCACACCGATTTCATCGGCACCACGCTGGCCGAGGAATTCGGCTTCCTCGGCATTTTCTCGCTCTTGGTCCTGTACCTGCTGATCCTCGGCTTCTGCCTGGTCTCGGCGATGCAGAACAAGGACCGGTTCTCGTCGCTGGTCATCATCGGCATCGCCTCGACCTTCTTCTTCTTCTTCGCCGTGAACCTCCTCATGGTCATGGGCCTTGCGCCGGTGGTGGGCGTGCCCCTGCCGCTGGTCAGCTATGGCGGCTCGTCGATGCTGATGCTGATGCTGGCCTTCGGAATTGTCCAAAGCGCACATGTCCATCGTCTCAGGTAAGGACTTTCATGCCAATTACTGTCCTTTTCGCATCTACCGCCAGTGACTGGGCCGAATGGGAAGCCCCCTTGAACGCGGCCTTCGCCGAGGCGGGGCTTGATGTCCGCCTCACCACCGATGCCGATCCGTCGTCGGTGGACTATGTCATCTATGCCCCGATCGCCCCGCTTTCGGATTTCGCCCCCTACACCCGCGCCAAGGCGGTCCTGTCGCTCTGGGCTGGGGTTGAGCGCATCGTCGGCAACACCTCGCTGACGCAGCCGCTGTGCCGGATGGTCGATCCCGGCATGACCGGGCACATGGTGAGCTATGTCGCCGGCCACGTCCTGCGCCACCATCTCGGCACCGACCGGCACACCGGCCGCAAGGCGCCGGTCTGGCAGCAGGTCTGCCCGCCGCATCCATCGGAGCGGCCGGTCGCCTTCCTCGGGCTCGGCGAGCTTGGCGCCAGTTGCGCCCGGGCCGTCGCCGCGCTGGGTTTTCCCGTGACAGGCTGGGCACGGACGCCCAAGTCGCTGCCCTTCCCCACCGACCATGGCGAGGAGGGACTTCGCCGCATTCTCGGCGCGGCGGAGATCGTCGTCACCCTCCTGCCCCGCACGCCGGCAACCGAGAACCTGCTTGATGCGCAGCGGATCGGCTGGATGAAGCCGGGCGCCTTCCTGATCAACCCCGGGCGCGGCTGGCTGATCGACGACGCGGCACTCATCGCGGCTCTGGACCGGGGCCATCTCGCCCATGCCACGCTCGATGTCTTCCGCGTCGAGCCGCTGCCCCAGGATCATCCGTTCTGGGCCCATCCGCAGGTCACGGTCACCCCGCATGTCGCCGCAGATACCCATCCGCCGACCGGCAGCCGGGTAATCGCCGAAAACATCCGGCGCGGCGAGGCCGGAGAGCCGTTCCTCTACCAGGTGGACCGCGCCCAGCGTTACTGAGCGGCCGGCGGGTTGCGGCGTGAACCCATTGCGTGTAAGGGCCTGCCGGTCCGGCGGGCGGGTGCCCGGAACCGGACGCAAAGACCGGCGGAGCCAACCGCACGGCCCGTAACCCCGAAAGGAACTTCTGACGCATGTGCGCTAAAGCGACGATGGAAGAATTCGAGGCCCTGCTCAAGGAAAGCCTCGAAATCGACACCCCCTCCGAAGGATCGGTCGTCAAAGGCAAGGTCATCGCCATCGAGGCGGGCCAGGCCATCATCGATGTCGGCTACAAGATGGAAGGCCGCATCGATCTGAAAG
>CAZRQN010000162.1:0-6358 GCA_964602115.1 uncultured Rhodobacterales bacterium | reverse complement strand
CAAACTACCTCGCCAATGCAGGATATGCTTCAGCATGAGGCGATCACGCTCTAGGCGGCGCCCACGGCACGCGCCCGCGCCCGCACCCAGAGCACACAGGGAATCGCGGCGGCGGAACAGGCGAGCATGAGCAGGATCATCGGCAGGGGCCCGGCCTCCGCCGACAGCGCCGCCCCGGCCAGCGCCGAGACGGCGGCGCCGAAGCCGATCATGAAGGCGCCGCCGAGACCGGCCGCCGAGCCGGCGAGTTCGGGGCGCACCGACAGCATTCCGGCATTGGCCGAGGGCAGCAGGATGCCGTTGCCGAGGCCGACGAAGACCATGAAGCCGAAGAAGACCTCGGCCGTGGCCATCCCGAGCGCCGCCAGGACCGCGAGGACTGCAAGCCCGCCGGTCGAAACCGCCGCTCCCGCCATGACCATGCGGATGACCCCGAAGCGCATCGCGTAGCGTCCGGAAAGGAAGTTGCCCAGCATGTAGCCGAGCGCCGGGGCGCCGAAATAGAGCCCGAGCTGCGCCGGCGGCAGGTGATAGATGTCCGAGCCGATCTTGGGCGCCCCGCCGAGATAGGCGAAGAAGGCGCCCGAGGCGAGGCCCGAGGCCAGGCAATAGCCCCAGAAGCGCTGCGAGCGCAGCAGTGCGGGATAGTGGCGGGCCTGGGCGGCAAAGCTCGCGCCCCGGGTGTTCGCCGTCTCCCCCAGATCGGACCAGACCAGGGCGAAGAGCCCGGCGCCGCACAGAGAAAGCAGCGCGAAGCCGGAGCGCCAGCCGAAGACCTCCTCCATCATGCCGCCGATCACCGGCCCGAACATCGGCACCAGGCTCATCCCCATGGTGACATAGCCGATCATGCTTGCGGCCTGATCCTGCGGCACCATGTCGCGCACCACGGCGCGGGAGACGGCAAAGCCGGTGGCGATCACCGCCTGCACCAGCCGGCAGGCGAGAAAGATCCCGAAACTCGGCGCCAGCGCCGCAAGAATCGAGGCGGCAGTGAAGATCGCCGCCGAAGTCAGCACGATCGGCCGGCGGCCGAAACGGTCCGAGATCGGGCCGATCAGCAATTGCAGGACCGCCGTCATGGCGAGATAGAGCGACACCGACAGCTGCATCAGCCCGTAATCGACACCGAATTCCTCGGCCATCGCCGGCAGCGAGGGCAGGAAGACGTTGAGCGACAGCGCCGCGATCCCGGCGACCATCACCAGGGTGACGATATGCGGCGGGGTGGCGCGGTCGAGGAAGCGGGGGGCGGGAAGAGCTGACATGTCACCGGGCTACGCTTGCGCCCGGGCGAAGTCCAGCCGTCAGCCGAAGTGACGTTGCCAGACCTCGGCCAGGGCCGGCAGAGCATCGGCCGCACGCATCAGGCGATGCACGCGCGGACAGGTTTCGGCAAGCCAGTCGAGATCCAGCCAGTAGCAGAGCATCCAGACATAGATGTCGAGGACCGACAGCCTTTCGCCGAAGAAGAAGGGCCCGGGGCCGATCTCGCCTTCGAAGATGATGAAATGCCGCTTCACATAGGCGGTGGCCGACGACTTGACCGCCTCCGCTCCGGCCGGATCGTCGGTGTAGCGGCCGGGCCGGATTTCGCGCAGCATCCCCTCGTAACCATTGGCATGGAAGAAAGCCATCCAGCGGTCGTGCCGGGCGCGGGCGGTGCTGCCGGCCGGCGGGATCAGGCCGGCGGCCGGATGGGCATCGGCCAGATGCGCCAGGATCGCCGGGCCTTCCGTCACCACCGTCCCGTCCGGGCAGACGAGTGCGGGAAGCTGCTGGCGGGGATTGATCGCGGTAAAGGCGGGGCCGAGGTTCTCGTCGGTCCTGCGGCTGACGGGGATGAAGTCATGTGCGATCCCGGCGACGCCGAGCGCCGCCTCGATCGCCATCGAGCCGGTCTGGCGCCAGCCGTAGAGGCGGTAGGTCATCGGTCAGCTCCACTTGTGGAAGATGAAGAAGGCACCGGCGCAGATCAGGGCGAAACCGACAAAATGGTTCCAGGTCAGCGGCTCCTTGAGGAAGGCCACCGAAAAGACCGCGAAGACCGACAGCGTGATGACCTCCTGGATGGTCTTCAGCTCGGCGGCGGAGAAATGCCCGTGGCCGATGCGGTTGGCGGGGACCATCAGGCAATATTCGAAGAAGGCGATCCCCCAGCTGACCGCGATCACTGTGGCCAGCGACGCGGCCTTGAACTTCAGATGCCCGTACCAGGCGAAGGTCATGAAGACATTGGAGGCGATGAGCAGACCGACGGTCAGGAAAGGCACGGGCAGGCTGGGCATGGCGCGCTCGGTTGGGGAAGGCGGCAGCGACCCTAGGGCGGCGGCACCGAGCGGGGAAGGGGGCTTGCGGTCTTCCGTTGCGCAGTGAATTTTCCTGTCGCAAGATTATTGCGCTAACAGCGCCTCCGGTGATCGGTTTTTCCACTTCCGCCGTTGCTGCGCTGCGGCTAGAAAGACCTGATCCTGGGGGAGGGCGGCATGCCGGACATTCTCGCTGAGCTTGAGGCCCGCCGTGCCGACGCAAGGATCGGTGGCGGCGCGCGTCGGGTGGCAGCGCAGCATGCCAAGGGCAAGCTGACCGCGCGGGAGCGGATCGAGCTTCTGCTCGACGAAGGATCCTTCGAGGAATTCGATCTCTTCGTGCGCCACCGCTGCACCGACTTCGGCATGGAGGCGGACCGGCCGGCCGGCGACGGTGTCGTCACCGGCTGGGGCACGATCAACGGGCGGATGGTCTATGTCTATGCCCAGGACTTCACCGTCTTCGGCGGCTCGCTGAGCGAGACCCATGCGCAGAAGATCTGCAAGATCATGGACATGGCGATCCAGAACGGCGCGCCGGTGATCGGCATCGCCGACAGCGGCGGGGCGCGCATCCAGGAGGGCGTGGCCTCGCTGGCCGGCTATGCCGAGGTGTTCCAGCGCAACATCCTGGCCTCGGGCGTGGTGCCGCAGATCTCGCTGATCATGGGGCCCTGCGCCGGCGGCGCGGTCTATTCCCCGGCGATCACCGACTTCATCTTCATGGTGAAGGACACGTCCTACATGTTCGTCACCGGCCCGGATGTGGTGAAGACGGTGACCAACGAGATCGTCACCGCCGAGGAACTGGGCGGCGCCTCGACCCATACGCGCAGATCCTCGGTCGCCGACGGTGCCTGCGAGAACGATGTCGAGCTTCTGAGCGAGATGCGGCGGTTCTTCGATTTCCTGCCGCTCAACAACCGCGACAAGGCGCCGGTGCGGCCGTTCTTCGACGATCCGGCGCGGCTGGAGCCCTCGCTCGACACGCTCATCCCCGACAATCCCAACCAGCCCTACGACATGAAGGAGCTGATCCTGAAGACCGCCGACGAGGGCGATTTCTTCGAGATCCAGCGCGACTTCGCCGCCAATGTCGTCACCGGCTTCATCCGGCTGGAGGGACAGACGGTGGGGGTGGTGGCCAACCAGCCGATGGTGCTGGCCGGCTGTCTGGACATCGACGCCAGCCGCAAGGCGGCGCGCTTCGTGCGTTTCTGCGATGCCTTCGAGATCCCGATCCTGACCTTCGTCGATGTGCCGGGCTTCATGCCCGGGACCGAGCAGGAATATCGCGGCATCATCAAGCACGGGGCGAAGCTTCTCTTCGCCTTCGGCGAGGCGACGGTGCCCAAGGTCACGGTCATCACCCGCAAGGCCTATGGCGGGGCCTATGACGTGATGTCGTCCAAGCACCTGCGCGGCGATTTCAACTATGCCTGGCCGACGGCCGAAGTGGCGGTGATGGGGGCCAGGGGGGCGGTGGAGATCCTCTACCGCAGCGAGCTTGGCGACCCGGAGCGGGTGGCGGCCCGGGTGCGCGACTACGAGGGCCGCTTCGCCAATCCTTTCGTCGCGGCCGAGCGCGGCTTCATCGACGAGGTGATCATGCCGCATTCCACCCGCCGCCGTGTCGCCCGCGCCTTCGCCAGCCTGCGGCGCAAGAAGCTGGCGAACCCGTGGAAAAAGCACGACAACATCCCGCTGTGATGCCCGAAGCGCCCTCCGGCAAATTTCTTGAATCAAGAAATTTGCAAATTCCTTGTTCCAAGGAATTTGCCCCCGTTCGGGAGGCTATGCCGTGACTGACGCGCCGATTGCGCTTCCCTCCGGTCGCAGTGTCACGCTGATCGATGTCATCCATGACGCCCCGGGCCCGATGGGGCTGACGGTGCGCTTCCGCTTTCTCGATCCCGAACTCGCCGCCGCCAGGGATGCCGAGGCCAATGCGGCCGACATGCAGGCCCTGTGCGAAAGCTTTGCCCTGCCGCGCGTCGCCGATCCCGGTCCGCCGGTGCAGCAGATCATCATCTCGCTGCATGACCGCGTGCTGCCCTTTGGCGAGGCGGCGCCGGAGGCATTGCAGGTCTTCGAGGCCTATCGGATCGAGGACGGGGCCTGCGTCTGGGAGATGTTCTGATGCCGCACCGCGTGTGCCGCCCATCGGCTGATGTTCGCCGGTCACTATCCGCTGGCGCCGGATTTTGCCCATGGGCAAGGTCCCTGCCACGGGATATGGTGATCCTGGACCGCAATGGCGCGGTCTTGGATCCGAAACGGGAACCGGGATCGGCGCAGGCCGGCACCGCGATGACCGGCGAAGAATGGAGTAGAGGATGTCGATCAGCACCCGCGCGATCATCGCGCTTGCCCTCGTGGCTTTCGCGGCCGCCTGCGCCCCGAAGGAAGAGCCCGTCCCGGCCGAGCCGCTTACGACCGATACGGCCGATACCGGCAAGTACAAGTAAGACTCTCGCAGTGACACGACGGACCGGCCTGGCAAATCCGGGCCGGTCCGTCTGTGCCCCCCGTCCGAGGGGGTGCCGATGCTGAAGCATCGCGGCTTCCCGGGCCGGCTGCCGGGCTCCGACCACCAGTTCGTCATCCGCCGTGCCAACAAGGACGGCGCGACCAGGATCATCCGCCGCGAGCGCTTTCGCGACCGTGCCGGCGAGGACCGCCGTGCCGACGAGGCCTTTCTCGCGGCGCTGTGGGAGCATTTCGGCGAGGAACCCTTCGAGCGCGGCAATCTCGATGCGGGGCGCCTTTCCTGGCTTTTCGGCCGCGAGGTCGTCCCCGCCACCGAACCCTTCGATCCGGCGAGTTACGAGGCCTTGCTGCGCATCGACCTGCGGCGGGCGCGGGCCGCCTTTCCGGACGTTTTCGATCCGCCCGAGACCGGCAGCCTTGCCGACTGGGAGGACGACACCGGCGAGGAGGAGGAGGACTAGGCATGAACCCGCCGCCGCGCCGCCCGTTCCGGCACCTTCCCGCGCAGCGGTGCAACCGGGCGGGAATTGCCTTTGCGCGCGGCGAAGGCGGCCTGCAAAATCCGCCCAAGGCCGGCGGCGGGAATCCCCACTGTCCCGGTCCGAAAAGACCCCCTTCCACGGACTTCCGGCCCGTTGCGTTCCCGCACGGGCCGGATCTTTCCCCGGGTCATGGGCGGAGTCGCGCCGGCGAAGGCGAATTTTGCTTTGCAAGCCTTTGTAATTCTGTAAGATCAGCCGCAATAACAAACACAAACCGAGGCAGTATCACATGCGCAGGACCATCCTTCTTCTCGCGATTCTCACTGCACCGCTCGCCGCGTGCATGGACGACCCGGCATCGCGCGGGCTGGCCGGTGCCGCTGGCGGGGCGATCATCGCCGACGCTTTCGACGGCAACATGGTCACCGGTGCGGTCATCGGCGGACTTGCCGGCGCGGCGACCTGCGGCGTCGATCTGGGCCTGCCGCCCTGCCGCTGACCTGACCGCCTTCGGGCGGTCCGCTTCCATCCCGACAGGGGTCGCCCGGGCCAGGTGCCCGGCCGGCCCCGCTTTGCCATTTCGGACCAAGAGGGCTGCATGTTCAAGAAGCTCCTGATCGCCAACCGGGGCGAGATCGCCTGCCGCGTCATCAAGACGGCGCGCAAGATGGGGATCGCCACGGTCGCCGTCTATTCGGACGCGGATCGCGGGGCGCTGCATGTGAAGATGGCCGACGAGGCGGTGCATATCGGTCCCTCGCCGGCGGCGCAGAGCTATATCGTCATCGAGCGCATCATGGAGGCGATCCGCGCCACCGGCGCGGAAGCGGTGCATCCTGGCTATGGATTCCTGAGCGAGAACAGGGCCTTCGCGGCGGCGCTGGAAGCCGAGGGCGTGGTCTTCGTCGGCCCCCCTTCGCCGGCGATCGAGGCGATGGGCGACAAGATCACCTCGAAGAAGATCGCGCAGGAGGCCGGGGTCTCCACCGTCCCGGGCTATATGGGCCTGATCGCCGATGCCGACGAGGCGGTGAAGATCAGCCGCGAGATCGGCTATCCGGTGATGATCAAGGCCTC
>CAZRQN010000161.1:0-6409 GCA_964602115.1 uncultured Rhodobacterales bacterium | reverse complement strand
CGACCAGCTCAACCACGCCTCGATCATCGACGGGGTGCGCCTGTGCAAGGCGAAACGCTTTCGCTACGCCAATTCCGACATGGCGGATCTGGAGCGCCAGCTTCAGGCGGCGGCCGGTGCGCGGTTCAAGCTGATCGCCACCGACGGCGTCTTCTCGATGGATGGCTATATCGCCCGGCTGGGCGCGATCTGCGATCTCGCCGAGCGGTATGGCGCCATGGTGATGGTCGATGACAGCCATGCCGTGGGCTTTCTCGGCCAGGGCGGTCGCGGCAGCATCGAGCATTGCGGCGTGATGGGACGGGTCGATATCGTCACCGGCACGCTCGGCAAGGCGCTGGGCGGGGCCTCGGGCGGTTATACTTCGGGCCGCCGCGAGGTGATCGAGTGGCTCCGCCAGCGCTCGCGCCCCTATCTCTTCTCCAACACGCTGGCGCCGGTCATTGCAGCAACGAGCCTCAAGGTTCTCGACATGCTGGAGGCCTCGGGCGAGCTGCGCGAGCGGCTGCGGGACAATGCCGCCTGGTATCGCTCGGCGATGACCGCAGCGGGGTTCGAGCTTCTGCCCGGAGAGCATCCGATCGTGCCGGTGATGCTGCGCGATCCCGTCCTTGCCCAGGAGATGGCGCGCCGGCTGGATGCGCGCGGAGTTTATGTGGCGCCGTTCAGTTTCCCGGTGGTGCCGCGCGGACAGGACCGCATCCGCACCCAGATTTCCGCCGCCCACAGCCGGCAGGACCTTGAGGCCGCTGTCGCCGCCTTCACGGCGGTCGGCCACGAACTGGGCGTCCTGCGCTGACCGCAGACCGCCGCCGCAACACCCGGAGTGCGAAGAATGTCCAATCAGATGAAGGCCCTCGTCAAGGCAAAGGCAGAGCCCGGGCTGTGGATGGAGCAGGTTCCCGTGCCGGAGCCCGGGGCGAATGACGTGCTGATCAAGGTGCGCAAGTCGGCGATCTGCGGCACCGATGTGCATATCTGGAAATGGGACGCCTGGTCGGCAAAGACCGTGCCGGTGCCGATGGTGGTCGGCCACGAGTTCTGCGGCGAGATCGTCGATTGCGGCGCCGGCGCGGTGAAGTACCGCATCGGCCAGCGTGTGGCGGGCGAGGGACATATCGTCTGCGGTACCTGCCGCAACTGCCGTGCCGGGCGCGGGCATCTTTGCCGCAACACCAGGGGCGTGGGCGTCAACCGGCCGGGGAGCTTCGCCGAATATCTCTGCATCCCGGAATCGAATGTGGTGCCGATCCCCGACGACATCCCCGACGAGATCGCCGCGATCTTCGATCCCTTTGGCAACGCCGTGCACACGGCCCTGTCCTTCGACCTCGTGGGAGAGGACGTTCTCGTCACCGGCGCCGGGCCGATCGGGATCATGGGAGCGCTCGTCGCCCAGAAGGCCGGGGCGCGGAAAGTCGTCATCACCGACATCAGCCCCTACCGCATCGAGCTTGCCCGCCGGCTCGGCGTTCAGACGGTGGTCAATGCCGCGGAGGAAAAGCTGCGCGACGTGATGGCGCGGCTGGGGATGACCGAGGGATTCGACGTCGGCCTTGAAATGTCCGGCTCGGCGGTGGCCATGCGCGACATGATCGACACGATGAACAACGGCGGCAAGATCGCGCTCCTCGGCATCGCGCCCACGGAATTTGCCGTCGATTGGAACAAGATCATCTTCAAGATGCTGAACGTCAAAGGCATCTATGGCCGCGAGATGTACGAAACCTGGTACAAGATGATCGCGCTGGTCCAGTCGGGCCTCGACCTCTCCGGCCTCATCACCCATCGCATCGGCATTGACGATTTTGCCGAGGGTTTCGCGGCCATGCTGTCAGGGAATGCCGGCAAGGTGGTGATGGACTGGGGCTGAGGGCCGGAGGATTTTCGCCCAGGGCCGGCTGCCGGCGAAACTCCTTCGCGCCGGCGCCGGGCGGATCCGGAATGCGGGTACCTTCCTTGGCGCCCGTTGCGGTCGATCTTCCCGATCTTTGCCGCGAAATCCAGATTCCGCTGTAAGACCGTTCCTCAACGACTATGTTCCGGGGCGGACAAGCGACGCCAAGGGAGTCCTTTCATGGGCCTGCGCATCAACGACACTGCCCCCGACTTCACCGCCCCCTCCACCGCCGGGGAGATCCGCTTTCACGAATGGCTGGACGGGCATTATGCCATCCTCTTCAGCCACCCCCGCGACTTTACCCCGGTCTGCACCACGGAGTTCGGCGTGGTGGCCCAGCTCGCCCCCGACTTCGCCAAGCGCAAGACCAAGGTGATCGGGGTCTCGGTCGATTCGGTGGCCGACCACGAGAAGTGGAAGCGCGACATCGAGGCCGTGGGCGGCGCCCCGGCGGAATTCCCGATGATCGACGACGTGAGCCTCACCGTCGCCAAGGCCTATGACATGCTGCCGGCCGAGTATGCCCTGCCGACTGAAGGCCGTGCCCCGGCGCATACCGCCACGGTGCGGACGGTCTATATCATCGGGCCGGACAAGAAGGTGCGGCTGACGATGACCTATCCGATGTCGGTGGGTCGGAACTTCGCCGAGATCCTTCGCGCGCTTGATGCCGTACAGGCGACCGACGGCGTACCGCTGGCCACGCCGGTGAACTGGCAACCCGGCCAGGACGTGATCGTCGCCCTGTCGCTGCCCACCGACCAGGCGCGCGAGAGATACGGCGAGCTGGACATCAAGCTGCCCTACCTGCGCTTCGCCAAGGCACCGCAGGCCGTCTGAGCGCTTGGATAATCCTGCGCGCGTGATAGCCTTCCCCGTATCATTCGGGGGAGGTCTTTCCATGAAGGTGTTGGCATTTCTGGCGCTGGCGGCTTCGGCCGGCGGCGCATCGGCGCAGGACATCGGCGGCAGCTACTCCGTGCAGGGCAAGAGCTTCGACGGCGCGCCCTACAGCGGAAAGGCCGAGATCAACGCGACCAGCGACGTGACCTGCGAGATCGTCTGGAACACCGGCGGGCAGATTTCCCAGGGGATCTGCATGCGGCAGGACAATGCCTTCGCGGCCTCCTACGTCATGGGCAGCGCCGTGGGCATGGCTATCTACCGGGTGATGCCCGACGGCACGCTCAACGGGACATGGACCATCTCCGGCTCCAGCGGCGTGGGCACGGAGACGTTGACCCCGAACTGAGCGATCCTCAGCCCGATATCGCGGCTGTTCTTTGCCGGGCGGCCGGCCAGTTGCTTTTTTTCCCAACGTTCCACTAGGCTCCCGCCAGGCTTGCTGGAGGCATTGTCCATGGCAAAGAAAACCAAGGCCGAACTGGTGGAAGAGGGAAAGGCCCTCGGCGCCGATATCCAGATGGTCCGCTCGAAGGGGCCCGCGAACTTTGCCCTCTTCCTGGCCGATGACGGGGTGGTGGCGGTCTTCGACAAGATCAAGACCCCCGATGCCCTGCGCCTGATCGCCAAGAAGGCGGAAGGCGCCACCAGCAAGGGCGCGGTCGGCACCGCCACCGTCGAGGGCAAGACCGTCATCCTGCAGCTCGCCGAAAAGGAAGAGGCGCCCCCCAAGCTCGGCAAGTCCTTCAAGCGCCACCTCAAGGAGCGCGGCCTGGCCTTCAAGGTCGAGATCAAGGGATCGGACGGCAAGCTTCTGGAAGGCGATGAAGAGGAGGCGGCCGGCGCGCCCGCAGGGCCGGAGGACGCCACCGGCGTGCCCACGCTCGGGGCCACACCGGACCCGGACCTCGGCCTGAAGGACAAGCTCGAAAAGGCCTTCGAGAAGATGCGCGGGCCGCTCCTGGACGCGATCACGAACGCCCCGGTGGACTACCAGAACAAGCTCAAGCAGGCTGCGTCCATCTATGCCACGGCGATGAAGGGCGAGAACTACGAGGCCGCCTTCAAGACGCTCGCCGTGCTCAAGCCGCTGATCCAGAAGGCGCCGACCACCGAGAGAATGAAGGCGGCGCTGGCCGACAAGGGCGACCCGGCCAAGCTCGCCGGGATGAAGGACCTGCTCGACGGGATCGTCGCCCGGGCCGCGTCGGACGGCACCTTCGACAAGGATGCCAAGCCGCTGATGAAAGAGGCGCGCGGCGCGCTGAAGGAGGCCCTGGGCAAGAAGCCGGCGCCCACGGGCGAGGAGCTGAAGGCGCTGCAGGAGATGAAGAAGAAGCTCGACGACACCTTCCTCGCCTATCTCAAGAAGGAAGGCCACGGACCGCAGCGGCACGAAGGCGGCGTGACCAAGGCGCAGCTTTCCGACCGGGTGATGAAGAAGTTCGACCCGATGACCGGAAGCACGCAGGACGGCGTGCATTCCGGTGGCACCCACAAATGCGGCAAGGACGCGACGCGGATCACCGATCCCGGCGTCTATGTCGATGCCGACGACCACATCCGGGGAACCGGCGCCTTCAAGACCAACAAGGACGACGCGGTCAAGAAGGGCGAAGGCCGGTTCGAAGTCGAACTGCCGCTCGCCACGGTTCTGGGCTCCGACTACAAGAAATTCGTCGAGGGCCAGCGCAACACCGGCACGAACAAATATCCCGCCGGCCCGGGCGACATCGACTTTACCGACGGCACGGTCACCGCCGTCTATGACATCGGCAACGACGGAACCATGACGTTGCTGACCATGTATCCCAATCCCAAGTGAGCCCGGGGGACCCCGCGATGGCCGACAATGACATCCTCAAAAGCCGCCTTCGGCTCTACTGCAACGTGAACGCCTATGACGTGCCGGCGCTAAAGGCCAATCTCGAACGCCCGGGAAACGAGGGCTTCCGAGAGACCTTTCGCGCCGGCCTCGCGGCGACCGCTGCGGGCACCGGCCTCGGCCGGGAGGAATACGAGGCGCTGACCGGCGACAGCTTCGACGAGGATGCCGAATATCTCGCCGACATGGCGCGCATCTACGAGGAAATCTTCGGCCAGCCGCCGACCTGACGCAGCGGCTCCCCCGCGCATTTCGCGCTGCCGTCTCAGTTGCCGGCGGCGATCCATTCCGCGACCAGCCGGTCGCTCGCCTCGAAATGCATGGGCTCGTCGCTTGGCAGCGCCGCGCCCCAGTACCAGCCTGCCGCCGTCATATAACGCGCAAGGGCCGCCAAGGCGGCAGCGGTCTTTCCGTCCCCGGGCGCATCGAGCAGCCCGTCGGCGGCGATGTCGATCGCGGTGCCGAAGGAATGCGGTGCAAGCGGCCCGCCGCCCTGAAGCGTCCGGATGCACAGCGCCCCGCCAAGCTGCAGCGACGCGTAGAGATCCGGCGCCTCGGTCGCGACCCTGGCAAGGACCGCCGCAAGCGACTGAGCCGCCTGCGCAAGCAGCACGGCTTCGCCGGAACCGACCTGCACGGTACCCGTGCGCGCGGCAAAGGCCGCGTCGGGCGGGGTGCATTCCGTCCCCGGCGCGGCCGCCGGCTGGCCCAGCCAGTCCAGAAGCACCGCCGGGTCTGCGGGCCGGAGTTCACCATTGAGCGCCGCCGGATCGACGCCAAGGTCGGCATAGGTGCTGTCCGCCTTCCCCGCGCCTGTGAGGCAGAACGTCGCGAGGACAAAGGCCATCGTCCGGGGAAAGTTCATGCGCACCGTCAGAACACCACCACCGAGCGGATCGACTCGCCCTTGTGCATCAGCTCGAAGCCCTCGTTGATGCGCTCCAGCGGCAGGATATGGGTGATCATCGGATCGATCTCGATCTTCCCGTCCATGTACCAGTCCACGATCTTCGGCACATCGGTGCGGCCCCGCGCACCGCCGAAGGCGGTGCCTTTCCAGACGCGGCCGGTGACGAGCTGGAAGGGACGGGTCTCGATCGTGGCGCCCGCCGGGGCGACGCCGATGATGATCGACTGGCCCCAGCCGCGATGGGTGCATTCCAGCGCCGCGCGCATCACCTTCACATTGCCGGTGCAGTCGAAGGAATAGTCCACTCCCCCGATCTTGTCGAAAGGCGTCTTGGTCATCTCGACCAGATGGGCCACCACATCGGGCACCTGGGTGGGGTTGACGAAATGGGTCATGCCGAAACGCTTGCCCCATTCCGCCTTGCCAGGGTTGATATCGACCCCGATGATCATATCGGCGCCGGCCATCCGCGCGCCCTGGATCACGTTCAGCCCGATCCCGCCCAGGCCGAAGACCGCAACCTTGGCCCCGGCCTCGACATTGGCCGTGTTCAGCACCGCGCCGACGCCGGTGGTGACGCCGCAGCCGATGTAGCAGACCTTGTCGAAAGGCGCGTCGTCGCGGATCTTGGCCAGCGCGATCTCGGGCAGCACGGTGTGGTTCGCGAAGGTCGAGCAGCCCATGTAGTGATGGATCTTCGTCTTGCCGATCGAGAAGCGCGAGGTTCCGTCGGGCATCAGCCCCTTGCCCTGCGTCGCGCGGATCGCCGTGCACAGGTTGGTCTTGCGCGAGAGGCACGACTTGCACTGCC
>CAZRQN010000160.1:0-6447 GCA_964602115.1 uncultured Rhodobacterales bacterium | reverse complement strand
CGGGAAGCCGCCCCCTTGCTTCCCCCAAGCGGCAAAGCCGCGCGGGAGGGGGGCGCCCTGAGGTCTCTTCGGGTCGTTCGTCGGTGAGCGGAGGCCCGCGCGTAGGAGGGCGGACCGCGGTCCTGATCAGGTGAGCCGGTCCGGCCCTTCGCGGCGGGTCAGCAGCGCGGGCGCGGGGGGGGCGCGACGCCATGGGACCCTTCACGCGCAAGCCGCCGGATGAACCGCCCCGCCTCTCCGCCGCTCCTGGGCACGCAAGGCCTTGTGGCGATATGTCGGACCTCGATCGATTGCGGTCCCTCCCGAAACGCCGGGGGCGGCAGGCGCTGCCGGTATCGATCATCCCCCGTCCGGTGCCGATCTCCCGGTCGGGGAACCGGCGCCAGGCGCGGAGGCAAGCCGCTGGCGGCGGCCTTACGCGCGCCGGACGGCACTTCGCCCCTGGCTCGCCGCGACGCATCCTCGACCGCAGCGCGCGCGGGTCCCGCCTTGCGGGGCCGGTTGCCCGGGGCGAGGCGCTGGGAGAGCGCGCAAGCCGCTTGCCATCGCGGTGGATCAACGCGCACGGCCGCTCGCCCCGGCGGCAGCGCGTCGCCTCGGGCGGATCGCGGTGCTGAGCTGGCCGCAACCCCTTGCGCCGCTGCCCGCGTGCGACCGTCCTGCGTGCGGGGCCGGACCCTGCGACCATCGCCGCCCCGGTGATCCGCAGGCTCCGGGGCGCACCTTGCCCGGGCCAGGATCCGCCTGCGACCATGCAAGATGCGACGCGCGCCACGAGGCAGGCTGTTCCTGTGGAAAGGCCCCTCTGGCGTCAGCCGCGAATACTCAACGGGTTGCTCGCCCTTTCGCGGGAAAGTTGGCCATCGACAGCGGGATGGATCTTGCCAGGTCGAACCCGAAGAGTCGCCGGGGCAGGTCGGCGTCCCGGGCGACTGTAGTCGCGAAGGGAAGGCCGTAGCCGGCTCGCGCAGGAGCATCCGCATGCACCTCTCTGCCCTTCCGCTTGTTCCGGAGGCTGAAGGCCTTGTGAACCTGTGGCGGAAGCCCAGCCAGCGCGGTGCCCTCGCGAACCGGCCGAAGCCGCAAGCCGAACCGTTTTCGGACTTCCCGCGCGCGGTGCAGATGCCCCGGTCGCCGACCCAGCGGATCGCGCGCAGAAGGAAGCCGGTCGTGACCACCTTGCGCGTTGCCCGAGGCCCCGAGGCAAGCTGCCCGGGTTGCGTCGCAGGCAGTGACATGCACGAAGTCCCAGCCTGAGCACCGGCTTCGGCATCCTGTCGTCGCGCCTGCACGCCGGCGGCCGGGACTGCCCCGGCCATCGATTTCAGCGAATGGATTGGCGGGCGTAGGGCTGGCCGGATTTCGGCAGGGCGTTGGGCCTGTGCGGAAGCCTGTGGGCGCAAGCGATGACGGATTGCATGAAGGCGGTTCCGGCGACGATCTGGCGGGCGCGGGTGGCGGCGAACGCGGCCTCGCAGCGGATGGCGGCGAGGACGGCGAGGTAGAGCCGCGCGCACGGCTCCGGCCGGCCGCCGGCGGTGCTGCGGGGGCTGCGGCGCCCGCTCCGGCCGAGTTCCGGCTGCCGGGTGAGCAGCGCTGCGGCCACCACCGGCCCGCCCCCCAGGGCGCGGCGCAAGAGCCGCCCGGCGGCGGCGCGGTCACGGTCCTCGCGGATGCGGGCGCGCATCGCGGGCTCGACCCCGGCGATCTCGGCGCCGGGCCGGTCGCGATCGGCGACCAGCGCGGCGCGGAAGGTGGGGCCATGAACCGGGTCGAGCCGCGCAAGCT
Organism: uncultured Rhodobacterales bacterium; assembly: GCA_964602115.1. Taxonomy (GTDB): domain Bacteria; phylum Pseudomonadota; class Alphaproteobacteria; order Rhodobacterales; family Rhodobacteraceae; genus JANOGU01. The sequence goes on along the minus strand of CAZRQN010000160.1, from coordinate 4,659 downwards.
CCGGTTCCCGCGCCCCGACCAGCTGCCGCCGGCGCTTTGGGGGCGGGTCGCGCCGGTTCAGTTGCGGGCAGAGGCGGCACGGTCGGGGCGAGACCTGGGCGCACAACCCTCTTCGCCGGAACCCGGGCATTGGCCGCGTCGGCCTTGCCGATGGTCCCGCAACCCCGCACGAAGGCCCGCGCCCGGGCGGGTTCACGCGTGCAGGGGCCGCGCCTTGAGGCACCGGCGGCGATCACCGATACAGGCATGATCCCCCCGTTCGGCGCAGCGCTCGGACCAGTGCCGCGCCGCGCCCCGACCCATGCGTGCGGGGTCCGCGCCAAAGGACCCTTCCGGCCGTTCGGGGTGAAGGAAAGCACTCCTTCGGACCTAACGGAATACCACCGGCCGATCCCGCAATGCCCCGTCCCCGACAAACGGGGCCTCATGCGCCCGGGCTTTCCGATCCAGCCGTCTGGACACCGCAGAACGGGCCAACCCCAATCTGGCGGCAGTCGCTTCCCAGGACGGCCGGAGGCGCCGGCGCCGAGGCACGACAACTGAGGCCGTCGCACAAGGCAGGCGCCCGGCAAAGCGAGCCGGAGCGCCGGAGCGATCGGCCGGCGCGACCGGCCTTCCCTGGCGGAACCGGGCAAGCCAGTCGCGCAACATATGGACGGAAACGCCAAAGGCAGCGCGGCATCCGCTCCCCCGCCCGTCCGCAACCCGCGTGACAATCGGCGCTCGACCGTGGACGGCCCGACGAGCCCCATCGTGCGGATGGTTCGTTCGCGGGACCTGCGGCCGACGTCAGACGATTGCGGCGCAAGCTCGCAAGCCGGGCGCACCAACCCCCGGGAGGTTACGGCTCGCGAAGCTGAGGCATCGCGCGGCGGCGCAGGTGGGCGGGGGGAAGGCCCAGCAGGGCGCGGTACTTGGCGATGGTCCGCCGGGCCGGCGGGCCGGTGCCGGCTTCGGCGAGAGCCTCGGCGAGCGCCGCGTCGCTGAGCGGCCGGCGCGGGTCCTCGGCGGCGATCAGCGCCGCCAGCCGGGCGCGCAGCGCCCCGGCGGCGATGTCGTCGGGACCGGCGGCACCGGTGAACAGCCGCCGCAGCCAGACCGGTCCGCGCGGCGTGTCCAGGCTGACCCCGGCCACCGCGCGGCCGACGGTGGTCGGATGCAGGCCCAGCGCGGCCGCAACCTCCGCCATGGTCATCGGCACCAGCGACCCCGGCCCCTCGTGCAGCGCCGCCGCCTGGCGCCGGACGATCTCTCCGGCGACGCGCAGCAGCATCTCGCTCCGTGCCGCCACCATCCGCCGCAGCGACCGCGCCTCGGAGACCTGGCGGCGCACCGCCGGCGTCGCCGTGCCGCGCGCCGCAGCCACCACCGCCAGGACCGGCAGGGCGGCGCGGTTCAACTCCACCGTCCAGCCCGCCCCGTCCGGACGCGCCGCCAGATCCGGCTCGCGCGGCAGGGGCGGCGCCGGGTCGAAGACCGCCCCGGGCTTGGGATTGAGGCTGCGGATGCGACGGAAGCGCAGCTGAACCTCTTCCGCCGTGCTGCGGGCCAGTCGCGCCAGCCGCGCCACATCGCCGGCCGCGACCAGCGGCAGGTTGGCCAGCATCACCGCGAGGATCTCGTCCCAGATCCCCCGGTCCCGCGCCTGAAGCTCCAGGCATTCGGCCAGCGAGCGGGCGAAGAGGCCCGAGGGCTCGCAGCCGTGCAGCAACCGCAGCACCGCCTCGACCTCGCGCAGGGGCACGCGCTCCTCTGCCGCGATCTCCGCCAGCGGCCGGCCGAGCCAGCCGGTCGGCTCCAGCGCCTCGGCCAGCGCCTGGGCCAGCCGCCGCTCCCGCCCTTCGGGCACCAGGCGGCGGATCTCGGCCGCGACATGCAGCGACAGGCTGGGCGAGGCCATGGCCATGCTGTCGGGCTCGGCGCTCCCGCCGCGCAGACCGAAGGCGCCGGTCCAGCGCGGCAGCCAGTCGCCGGCCGGCAGCGACGCCTCTTCCAGCCGCAGATGCGGGTTCTCCGCCGCCTGTTCTTCCAGATAGCGCGAAAGGCCGGAGGCGTCGAAGCGCAGGATGCGCACGGCCGTGGTCAGGCCCTGCGTCAGGCGCAGGCGCTGGCGCTGGGTCAGGTTGGTACGGGGCCGGTTTGACATGGGCGGCCGGGGCTGGAGGCTCTCCTCCTGTTGGCGCGGAACCGGGCCTGCCGCAATCGCCTTCTTCCCGCGCGGCCTCGCATTCCGTCCCGGCAGTCGCTAGATGCGCCTGCAGCAAGGTGAGGTGACTTGGGCATGCGCCCGGCTTGGCCATCGACACGCGACCTGTTGCTCGTGGGCGGGGGCCATGCCCATGCGCTGGTCCTGCGCGCCTGGGCGATGAACCCGCTGCCGGGCGCCCGGCTGACGCTGATCGACCCGGCGCCGGCCGCCGCCTATACCGGCATGCTGCCCGGCTTCATCGCCGGCCACTACCGCCGCAGCGAGATCATGATCGACCTTGTGCGCCTGGCCACCGCAGCCGGCGCCCGCCACATCCGCGACCGGGCGGCGGGGCTCGATCCGGCCGCGGGAGAGGTGATCCTCGGCTCGGGCGAGCGGCTGGCCTATGATCTTTTGTCGCTCGACATCGGTGCGGGCTCTGCCCCCGAGGCCCTGCCCGGCTTTGACGATTTCGGCCTGGCGGTGAAGCCCTTCGGCGCCTTTGCCAGCCGCTGGGAAAGCTTCGCCGCCACCGCACCCGCCGCCGCCCGCGTCGCCGTGATCGGCGGGGGCGCCGGGGGGATCGAGGTGGCGCTGGCCGCCGCCCACCGGCTGGGCCCGGGCCGGGTGAGCCTGATCGAGCGCGACCGCCTCGGTGCCGCGCTGTCCCCCGCCGGACGCCGCCATCTTGCCGCAGCGCTGCAGCGCGCCGGCGTCGCGGTCTGCGAGGGTCTGGCGCCGGCGTCGGTCTCCGCCTCGGGGGTGGAGATGGCGGAGGGCGGCGCCATCGCGGCCGATCTCGTCCTTGGCGTCAGCGGGGCGCGGCCGGCGGAATGGCTGGCCGCCACCGGCCTTGCGCTGCACGAGGGCTTCGTCGCCGTTGACCGGACCCTGCGCAGCTCCGATCCCGCCGTCTTCGCTTCCGGCGACTGCGCCCATCTCAGCGACGATCCGCGCCCCCGGGCCGGGGTCTTCGCCGTCCGCGCCGCCCCCGTCCTGCATGCCAACCTGCGCGCCGCACTCACCGGCCGCCCCCTGCGCCCCTTCCACCCGCAGCGCGACTACCTCCGGCTCGTCTCCACCGGCCCCCGCCATGCGGTGGCGGAGAAATGGGGCCGCGCCATCGCCGGGGCCTGGCTGTGGCAGGCCAAGGACCGCATCGACCGCGCCTTCATCCGCCGTCTGTCCGACCTGCCCGCCATGCGCCCGGAGCCGCTGCCCGCCGAGGCGGCGGAGGGTCTGGCCGACCTGCTGTCACAGGCGCCGCTGTGCACCGGCTGCGGCGCCAAGGCGGGGCCCGGGGCGCTGGCCGGGGCGCTGGCGGGGCTCGGGGGCCGGGCCCCGGCCGATGACGCGGCGGTCATCCGCACCGGCGGGGCGCGGCAGGTGCTGACCACCGATTTCCTGCGCGCCATGACCGGGGACGAGGCCCTGATGGGCCGCATCGCCGCCGTCCATGCCATGGGCGATGTCTGGGCCATGGGGGCCGAGCCGCAGGCGGCGCTGCTGCAGGCGGTGCTGCCGCGCGCCGGCAACCGCATCGAGGCGCGGATGCTCGCCCGCCTGACCCGCGCGGTGGCCGAGGAAGTGGCGGCCGCCGGTGCCGCGCTGGTCGGCGGCCACAGCGCCATCGGCGCCGAGCTGGCCGTGGGGCTTTCGGTCACCGGGCTGATGCCGCCCGGCCGTCCTCCCGTGGCCAAGACCGGCGGCCGGCCGGAGGATGTGCTGATCCTCACCAAGCCCCTCGGCACCGGCATCGTGCTGGCCGCCGCCATGGCCGGGCGCGGCCTGCCGGACCTGCTGCCCGGCGAGGCGCAGGCGGCGGCCTTCGCCTCCATGCTGCGCCCGCTCGGCCCGGCCGCACGGGCCATCGCCCGCCATGCCCATGCGATGACCGACATCACCGGCTTCGGCCTTGCCGGGCACCTGCTTGAAATGCTGGCCGAGGGGGCCTGCGACGCCGAGATCGCCCTGGCCGACCTGCCGCTCCTGCCCGGGGCCGAGGCCCATGCCGCCGCCGGCATCGCCTCCAGCCTCGCGCCGGCCAACCGCGCCGCCGCCCTGGGCCGGATCGCCGGGGCGGACGCGCCCCGCGCGGCGCTGGTCTTCGATCCGCAGACGGCGGGCGGGCTGCTGGCCGCCGTTCCCGCCGCCCGGGTGCAAGCGCTTCTGGCCACGCTGGCGGAGGCGGGCGAGACGGTCTGGATCATCGGCCGGCTCCTCCCCGGGAGCGGGCGGCTGGTGCTGCGCAGCAGCTGAGCGCCCTCGCCGCGCCGCCAGCCGCCCTGCGGAAGGGTCTTGGCCGGGCGCCTCCCCTCCCCCTGGTGGGGAGGGGATGGGGGCGGGGGGCGCCCGGTCCGGCCGCATACCCCCACCCCGGCCCGCCCCCACGGGGTGGGAGGGAGGCGCGCGGCTCGGGCTGGTGCGCCTCGCGACGATTCCGATCCTGCACCGCCGCCCCGCCACCAGCG
>CAZRQN010000159.1:0-6452 GCA_964602115.1 uncultured Rhodobacterales bacterium | reverse complement strand
CGCTCGGCGCGTCCGCTTCCGCTTTAAGACAAGGAGTTCCCCAGATGCCCGATGCCACCCTTCATGCGGAAGGCGACGCCGCGGCCCGGATTGAGGCGGCGCGGGCGGAGATGATCGCCTCCGCCACCGAGGCCTGGCAGGCAATTCGGGCGATGGAGCCCTCGGCTGAGCGGGTCGAGTTGGAGCGCAGCTTTGCCGATCAAGCGCGCGCTTCGCTGAAACTTGCGCCCGACAACCTGCTTCTGGCGGAACACGCCCGCGCGGCCGAGCGCAGTGACGATCCCTATCACAACCCGACCCTCACTTCCCTGGCGCGGCTGGAGCAAGGCATGACGGAAGGCATCTCGCTCGATGAGGGTCTGCGCGCTACTCTCGCGCATGTTCGGGGCGAGATCGGCGAACGGCTGACTGCGCTGTTCTCGATCCGGGAGGACGAGCTGCGCACCGCAGGCACCTCCGTCGAAGAAATGGTCGCCCGCTTCAATCTGGCCGAACGCAGCGAAGGCCAAAGGGCGAGTTGGATCGCCGACCAGCCGAACACAATGCAAAAGGTGTTCTGGATGGAAACGGAGCGCGCGCTTGGCCAGGAGGTGCGGGCAGAACTCGCCGCCTTCAATCTCGCGCCGGAACTGACCGAGGCCGTGGCACGCGAGCAGATGCTCTCCGCCGAACGGCATCTCCGCCTGTCCGAAGTTCCGGCATTGGAAGCCATCGTCGATCGGATGCACGATAACTTGCGGCCGGAAGATCTGGAGCGCGTGCGGTCCGGTGATCTCGGCCCCCTCGCTGAACAAGTCCGCGATCCTGCGCTGAGGGCTGCGGTGGCCCACGAGTTGAAGAACGAGGGCGACCTTGGCCAATCCGGCACCGTCGGGCATTGGGCCGATCTGGCCCGCAGCCAGGCAAGGGCGGCTGACCTTGGTCAACGCGAGCGCGGCCTCGAGCGCGATCACGGCCACGAACTTTAAGGATGCACAGCCATGCTTTCGAACCTTGAAACCGCCTGGCGGTATCCGCTCGCTGTTGCCTTGGGTCTGGTAACCGGCCTCTACATCGGCGGCATGCTGGCCACGATCTATGTGATCGTGGCTTTCCGCGAGAACTTCGACACACTCAGCCCCTTGGGCCTCTGGTTCATCCGTTATCCTTGGGCCGACTTGGAGGCGCGGCCGGCCACCTTGCAAGGGGCGCTGATCATCACCGGTGCGGTGACGATTGCACTTACTCTGGTCGGCCTCGCCGGCGTCCATCGCGGGCGGCTCAACCAGTATGATGACGCGCATTTCCAAACCAGGCGCGAGCTCAAGCGAAACAAGATGATCGGCAGCCTTGACCAGAACGGTTTCATCTTCGGCAAGCTCGGCTCCCCGAAATCAGACGCCCCCTTCGTCATGGCCCCGCCCGACCGCTTCCCCCATGCGATGATGATCGCACCCACGGGCCGCGGCAAAGGCGTCGGCTTCGTCATCCCGAACCTCCTGCATTTCACGGGATCGGGCATCATCCTCGACGTGAAGGGCGAGAACTTCGCGAAGACCTCGATTCACCGCCAGCACGGGCTGAAGAATGCGATCTGGTACTTCTCCCCCTTCGATGACGAGCGCGGCTCGCACCGCTTCAACCCTCTCGCCCGCATCGCCGCGCTGCCCTCCGCCGAACGCCAGTATACGGCGCTGAACTCGATGGCCGATCTCTTCCTCATCCCGGAAGGCGAAAGCGCGCAAAGCTTCTTCAATGCGGGCAAGCGGCTCTTCATCGCCTCCTGCCTCTACGCCATCGAAAAGCGCCGCCCGACCTTGGGCTATGCTGGGGAACTCATGGCCGGTGGGGGCGACAAGAAGAAGACCTACACCACCATCGCCGAGGACACGCAGATCCCGATCGTCTCGCGGACCTTTCTTGAAATGGCGGACGTTCCTGAAAAGACCCTCGGTGCTTATGTCTCGGTGATCCAGGGTTCGGGTCTCGAGCTCTGGAACGACCCGGCGGTTGACCGCGTGACCTCGGCCAGCGACTTCGACTTTTCGACGTTCCGGGCCAAGCCGCAGAGCCTCTACATCGTCGTCCAACCCGAGCACCTGAAAACTCTCGCACCCCTCGTGCGACTCCTCTTTGCGGATGCTATCGCTTCGCTCCAGCGCAAAGAGCCCGGGCCGGACGAGCCGCACGCGGTGATGTTTCTAATGGACGAGTTCGACCAGCTCGGGCGGCAGCCGTTGGTCCTTTCCTCGATCAAGACGATCCGCAGCTTTGGCGGGCGGTTCTTCATCATCTCGCAGACGATTCCGGGTCTGGACGACATCTACGGCGAGACCGGGCGGCGGTCGCTGCAGGGTGGTGCCGGGGTCCAGATTTACATGACGCCGCAGGACGACCGGACGGCGGATGTGCTCTCCAACGCCCTTGGGCGGTCGACCGTCACGGCGGTGACCGAAAGTCAGTCGCGCATCAGGGCGCTGGAAGACAGTGCAAACGTCAGTCGGCGGTCGGAGGAGCGGCCGCTGATTTCGGCGAACGAGTTGCTGCGGTTTCCGCTGGATGAGGTACTGGTTCTGCCCGAGGGGCAGTACCCAATCCGGGCACGCCATGTGCGGTATTATGAGGATCGGTGGTTTGGGCCGATTGTTCAGGCAAGAAATGGCAAATTCCTACCTGGTAAGCCCACGGTAACCGGACAATCACCTGCTTTGGTTCCAGCGAAACTGTCGATGCTTTCTGAGCCCGGCCAACTCAACGAATCGATAGTTCAGGCGGCAGCGGCGTTCTCTAAGCTTTCGCACGCAGCAAGAACGCAGAGGCTCAGTAGCAGACAAGCCTGAACAGGTTCAGCGTGGGGGCGCTCGGCTAGATCTACGATCCCGTTTCGGTCCCCACGCCTATCGATATCTATTCGTGCGGGCCGGTCCCCGTCGCGATCATCAGGTGATGCGCCTGATGATGCATCCCAAGTGTCATTACACCGATGAACCCTAGACTGTTGATCTTGATCGCATCGTCGCTTTTGCCTGACACCGTCAGCATCGCGCCAGCGGGGTCTTCCTCGGCAACCATCGTCCAGCCGCTGGTGCCGTTCATGGTGGCCGCATGGGCCACGACCATCCGGCGGATCGAGCCCTGGACCTCTGGATTGGGTGAGGTGACGGTGAAACGTGCGCCAGTCGACGTCGGCGTCGCGGCCACTTTCGCGCGCAGTGTCACATTGTTCATGTCGATCAGATGCTGCCGGAGCGCCTCGATATCGACCTTCGACCAGTCGGTTGCGGGATCCGCATTCAGCACTTCGACGATCTGGGCGATGGCGCCAAAGGCGGATTGTCCGACCTCGGTCACGCCTGCCGGAGCCTCTGATGACATCGCCATCATCGCCGCGTGATTCATCTTGGAATGGTCCATCGGGGCGGCCTCTTGGGCCAATGCGGCGGTGGGCAGAAGAAGGGCAACGGCAAAGGTAGTCAGACGCATGGGATGATCCTGAATTGATGAGCCTTCACTTGTCGCAGATCCGGGGGGCTGGCATATGATGGAGATCATGTCATCCGATCACACCCGCTTATTTGGCCTGCCATTGGCCACAGAACGCCGCCTGCAACCCGGTGAAGCGTTGTTCTTTGCTGGCGACCCGGTCCTACAGATGGCACTGATCACGGAAGGGCGGGTTCGCCTGCTGCGCCGCACCGTGGAAGGGGTGGACGTCATTCTGCAATCGGCGGGGCCGGGTGATGTGCTTGCCGAAGCCTCGGCCTATTCCGCAATCTATCACTGCGGGGCCGAGGCGGCGGAACAGTCCATAGTTCGCCTGCTTCCAGTCGAGGCCTTCCGCAAGGCGCTGCGCGATGATCCAACGCTGGCCGAAGCCTGGGCCGCGCATCTGGCCCGGTCGGTTCAGGCCGCCCGGTTGCGCGCCGAGATTCGCACCTTGCGCAAGGTATCGGAACGGGTCGATGCCTGGTTGGGCGAAGGCCGTGCATTGCCGGACAAAGGGCACTGGCAGGACCTCGCCGCAGAATTGGGAGTGACGCGCGAGGCGCTTTACCGCGAGCTTGCCCGGCGACGGTGACGCAGGGAAGTCATGTCCTTGCGAAAAGTGTCGGTCGGGAGGTGTCCTTATGTCCGGGCGTTCGCCTGGACGGCCCGCCCCTCTGCCCGCCATTCCGGCAAGCCGCCGTCAAGGCGCCGGGCGTAAAGCCCCTGCTGACGCAGAGCGGCGACCGCCTGATGGGCGTAGACGCAATAGGGGCCACGGCAATAGGCGACGATCTCTGCGGCAGGGTCGAATTGCCCCGCAAGCGTATCGAGATCGCTCAGGTCGATCTGTATGGCGCCTGGGATATGGCCCATGGCGAATTCGTCTTTCGGCCTGATGTCCAGCACGGTGACCGAACCGTCCTGCAACCGTTCCGCAAGTTCGGCGCGGGTGATAGCTTCGGACGGCTGACCCTCGGACAGGCCGTGCAGGATATCCTCGACCACTGACAGGTTCTGCCGGGCGATGCGCGCCAGAAGGTCCATCAGCACCAGCGTCTTGTCGTCGGTCATCCGGTAGATCACCGCCTTTCCCTCCCGGCGACTGGTGACAAGCCCCGCGCGCCGCAGTTGCTGGAGATGCTGCGAGCAATTGGCCACCGACACGCCGACCTTGTCGGCCAGCGCCTCGACACCCCGCTCGCCCTGCGCCAGTTGTTCCAGCAGCATCATCCGATGCGGCGCGCCAAGGGCGCGGGCGATCAGGGCGTATTCTTCCAGCAAAGCGAGTTTCGGCGTCATTGACAGGTGGGTCCTTCGAGCCTAGATCATTCAAGTATCTGCTTGAATGTAGCGAGTCGCGGCTGGACGATCAAGCCCGACCATGGCCGAAGTCCAAAGGAGTCCAAAGATGATCCTGCGTCAGTTTCTGCATTCCGACCCGGTTGCAGCCTCCTATCTGTTCGGCTGTGGCGGCAAGGCCTCGGCTGCCGTGGTCGATCCGGTCGGCGACATCGCACCCTACCTTGAGGCCGCCAAGGCCCTGGGAGTGCGCATCCTATATGTGATCGACACCCATCTTCACGCAGACCATGTGTCTTCAGCTCGCGCATTGGCCGCAGCTTCTGGCGCCGAATATGTTTTGCACGCGGACGCGGCGGCGAAGTTTCCCTTCAAGGGCGTCCATGACGGCGAAGTGCTGGAACTCGGCAATGTCGTGGCGAAAGTCCTGCACACGCCTGGCCACACGCCCGAGCATATCTCCCTCTTGGTGACCGACCGTACCCGCGCTGCAGAGCCGTGGTTCGTGCTGACCGGACATACGCTGATGGTCGGCGATCTTGGGCGCACCGAGCTTGCATCCAGCGCGGAAGTCGGGGCACGGGCACTGTTCAAATCCATTCAGGTTCTGAAGGCACTGCCCGATTATCTGGAAGTGCTGCCCGGCGCTTATTCCGGTTCGGTTTGCGGGCGCAAGCTGAGCGGCAAGCCAAGCTCCAGCATCGGATTTGAATTACGCCACAACACCGCTTTCGGGATAAAGAACGAGGAGGAGTTCGTCCGGGTCATGACCGCCGACATTCCGCCCCCGCCGCCCGAGGCGGCACAGAACCGAGCGATCAACACCGGGCTGGTGGTTCCCGCATGACCCAGCCCGCAGCCTTCACCGGCGACAGTGCTGCAGATCTGACCCTTGGCATCCGCGAAAACCTGACCCAGTTCGTGCATCAGCTGATCCAGGTCCTGCTGGTTGGGTTCACGATCGGCATGATGCGTACCGTGGTTCCGGCGCTGGCCGAAAGCGAATTTGGCGTGGCCAAAGGATCGTTCCTGCTACTGACGGCCTTTGTCGTGGCTTTCGGCGTGGTGAAGGGCACGCTCAACTTCGTGGCCGGACGGCTATCCGAGCGGATCGGGCGCAAGCAGGTTCTCTTGCTGGGTTGGATTGCCGCCATCCCGATCCCGCTGATGATCTACTTCGCGCCAAGCTGGAGCTGGATCGTCGCGGCGACCGTGCTGCTGGGGGTCAATCAGGGCCTGTGCTGGTCGATGACGCAGACGGCAAAGCTGGATTTCACCCGGGCGGATCAGCGCGGGCTGACTTTGGGGCTGAACGAGTTCTCCGGCTACGTGGGTGTCGCGCTCGCCGGGATTATCACGGCCTATGCGGCCAGCGCCTTGGGACCAAGGCTGGGGCTGCTGATCTTCGGGGGCGTCGTGATCGGGCTGGCACTGGTTCTCACGTTGGTTTGGGTGAAGGATACGCTGCCCTTCGCTACGGCCGAGGCTGCGCGCCACCGGGCCAAGGCTGCGACCTCCTTTCGCCCGCGCTATCCCCAAGGCGTCTCCGAGACACCGAGCACCTGGGAGGTGTTTGCCCTGATGTCTTGGCGCGACCGCCGTCTGGCGGCGGTCTCGCAAGCCGGTCTGGTCGAGAAGTTCGTCGATGCGTTGGTCTGGGTGATGTTTCCGGTATTCCTGCGCGACCA
>CAZRQN010000158.1:0-6506 GCA_964602115.1 uncultured Rhodobacterales bacterium | reverse complement strand
TGATGATGGAAGGCGCCGGCTTCGAAGTTGTCGATCTGGGCATCAACAACGCGGTCGAGAAGTATCTCGAGGCGCTGGACCGCGAGCAGCCCGATATCCTCGGCATGTCGGCCCTGCTGACCACCACCATGCCCTATATGAAGGTCGTGATCGACACGATGAAGGAAAAGGGCCTGCGCGAGGACTATATCGTGCTGGTCGGCGGCGCCCCCCTGAACGAGGAATTCGGCAAGGCCATCGGCGCAGACGCCTATTGCCGCGATGCCGCCGTGGCGGTCGAGACGGCCAAGACGCTGGTCAGCCGCAAGCACAATTCGGGCGTCGCCCGGGCCTGACCTGCTGATGTTACGGCAAGAGGCCCCGGGTTCACGCCCGGGGCCTTTGTCATGGCGATGCTGGCAGTGCGGGCCGCGCATACCTAGATGGACCGGAGAGCCCTCCGAAACCGGCGGGGCGCAGACCGGAGGGAGTGCCAGATGCCGCTCGGCCATTTCGTTCTGCTGATCGGGGCGGTCATCGCCGCCGCCGGGGTGACACTGGCGCTGGTCTTCCAGGCCGGAGTGCCGCTGGCCGCGTTCGGCATCGTGACGCTGGTGGCCTGCCTGGTTCCGGGATTGCGGCAATGGCGCTGATCCCTGCCGATGAGGTCCTGGCCGAGACCGGGCTCGTCGCAGCCGGACGAGGCAAGGTGCTGGTGATCGCCTGCGGGGCGCTGGCGCATGAAGTGCTGGCGGTGACGCGGGCCAATGGCTGGGACCATATCGACCTGCATTGCCTGCCGGCCAAGCTTCATCTCTTCCCCGACAGGATCACGGCGGCGGTGGAGGCGGCGGTGGAGACACGCCGGGAAGGTTACGGCGCGACCTATGTACTTTACGCCGACTGCGGCACGGGCGGGCTCTTGCAGGAAAAGTGCAAGGAACTTGGCGTGGATATGATCGAAGGCCCGCACTGCTATTCGTTTTTTGAAGGTAACGCCGCCTTCGCCGCCCACCCGGACGAGATCGCCGCCTTCTATCTGACGGATTTCCTGGTGCGGCAGTTCGACGCTTTCGTCTGGCGGGCGCTGGGGCTGGACCGCCACCCGGCGCTGCGCGACATGTATTTCGGCAATTACGAAAAGCTCGTCTATCAGGCGCAGACCGACGACGCTGCACTGGATGCCAAGGCGAGGGACTGCGCCGCCCGGCTGGGCCTGGCCTATGAGCGGCGCTTCACAGGATATGGCGATCTCGTGCCGTTCCTGCAAAGCGCCGCCGGTCTGTGAGGTCCGGCATCACACCGGAAATCCGCCCCGCGGGTAGGGCGCGCTGCGAAACAGGCCCTGCCGGATCTGCCGCTCGCGGTATTCCAGATCATAAAGGTCGGACGCATCGTTCAGATAGGCGCGCTCACGCATTTCCGTGGTCGGCGCCTTGATGCGGGCGACGAAAGCCTGAAGATTCTTCAACATCGGACAACTCCTTGCCGGTTGTCCTCCCTGCCTCTGAACATAGTCCGATCCGCTGCCGCGACCAGCCTGTTCCGGCGCAACCCCGCCCTGCGCCTTGCGGGACGCTCAGGGCGCCAGAAGCTCCGCCGCCGCCGCCCGCGCCGCGTCGGTCACTTCGTCCCCGGCCAGCATGCGGGCGATCTCCTCGACGCGGGCCTGCGGGTCGAGAAGCGTCAGCCCGGTCTCGGCCAGATCGGCCTCGACCCGCTTTTGCACCCGCCAGTGATGGGCGCCCATGGCCGCGACCTGCGGCGAATGGGTGACGACCAGGACCTGCGACCGCGCGGCCAGCGCCGTCAGCCGCCGGCCCACGGCGGCCGCCGTGGCACCGCCCACGCCCCGGTCGATCTCGTCGAAGATCATCGTCACTCCGCTGTCGCCGGCCAGGCAGACCTTCAGCGCCAGCAGGAACCGCGACAGCTCGCCGCCGGAGGCGATGCGGTCCAGCGCGCCGGGCGGCGCGCCGGGGTTGGTGGCGACGGTGAAGGTGACGAGATCGGCGCCCTCCGGCCCGTCCTCGGCAGCGGACAGCACCGTACCGAACCGGGCGCGGTCGAGCTTCAGCGGGGGCAGTTCTCCGGCCATGGCGGCATCGAGCCGCTGCGCGGCGGCCAGGCGCAGCCCTGTCAGGCGCCGGGCCTCGGCGGCATGGGCCGCCTGCGCCGATGCGGCGTCCTTTTCCAGCGCCGCCAGATCGCGCGCGCCGTGGTCGAGCGCGGCAAGCCGGTCCCGCAGTGTCGCGGCATGCAGCCCGAGTACATCCGGGGCCTGGCCGTGCTTGCGGGCCAGCGCCCGCAGGGCGAAGAGCCGCTCTTCCACCCGCTCAAGCTCGCCCGGGTCGTGCTCCAGGGCCGCCAGGGCCGTCTCCACCCCGGCTTGGGCTTCCGACAACTCGATCAACGCCCGGTCCAGCGCGGCGAGCGGCGCTTCCAGACCGGCCTCTGCCCGGGCGGCGGCGCCTTCCAGCCAGCGGCGGGCATCGCGCATCCGGCCTTCGGCACCCTCCTCGGCCAGCGCTTCCAGCGCCTTGGCGACATCGCCGGTGACGCGCGCCGCAGCCTGCATCGCCCGGCGGCGGGCGTCGAGCTGGGCTTCCTCCCCGGGTTCGGGGGCGAAGCGGTCCAGCTCGGCCACGGCGTGGCGCAGGAAATCCTCCTCGGTCCGCGCCGCCTCCAGCCGCGCCCGCGCCGCCTCCAGCGCCTTCAGGGCCGCGCCGCGCGCGCCCCAGGCCGCCCGCGCCGGCGCCGTGTCGATCCCGCCAAAGCTGTCGAGCAACGCCCGGTGGCCGCGAGGGTTCAGAAGCCCCCGGTCGTCGTGCTGGCCATGCAGTTCCACCAGCGCCTCGCCCAGGGCGCGCAGCACCTCGGCCCCGGCGCGGCGGTCGTTGACAAAGCCGCTGCGGCGGCCGTCGGCCGAAACGGTGCGGCGCAGGATCAGCTCGTCCTCTTCCGGCAGGCCGGCCTCGGCCAGCACCAGGCGGGCGGGATGGCCGGCAGAAAGCGCAAAGACCGCCGTGGCCTCGCCCTGCGCGGCGCCGGGGCGCAGGACATCCGCCCTTCCCTTCCAGCCCAGGACCAGCCCCAGCGCGTCGAGCAGGATCGACTTGCCGGCTCCGGTCTCGCCGGTCAGCACCGTGAGCCCGTCCGCAAGGTCAAGCCGCAAGGCGCGGATGGTCAGGATGTCGCGGATGTCGAGGCTGCGCAGCATCACGGCACCCTCAAGGTGCGAATTGGCTGCGCGCCCTACACGCCCCGCAGGCTGCGCATTCATCGCGCACCTTGGTCACAGCCACTCGCCCCGGACCACCTGGCGGTAGATCTTGGACAGCCAGCTGTCGCCCTTGGCCTCCGGCGACAGGCCCCGGCCTTTCAGCAGGCGGAAAGCATCGTCGTAGAAGGGCGAGGACTGGTAGTTGTGGCCGAGGATCGCGGCCGCCGTCGTCGCCTCGTCCTCGAAGCCCAGCGCCAGATAGGCCTCGGTCAGACGCATCAGCGCCTCGGCGGTATGCGTCGTGGTCTGGTAGTCCTGTACCACCACCCGGAAGCGGTTGATCGCGGCGGGGTAGTTGCCGCGCTTGAGGTAGTAGCGACCGATTTCCATCTCCTTGGCGGCCAGATGGTCGAAGGCGAGATCGAACTTCAGGATCGCCGATCGGGCATAGTCGCTGTCGGGATATTTCTCGATCACCTCGCGCATGCCCTGCAGGGCGAGGAAGGTCAGGCCCTGGTCGCGGCCGACATCGTCGATCTGGTCGTAATAGCTCAACGCCAGAAGATACTGGGCATAGGCCGCGTCCTCGTCACCCGGATAGGTATCGAGGAACCGCTGCGCCGTGGCGCGGGCCTCCTCGTAGGACTTGGCCTTGTGCTGGGCGAAGGCCTGCATGATCAGCGCCCGCTTGGCATATTCCGAATAGGGATAAAGCCGCTCCACCTCGGCGAAGAGCTTGATCGCATTGGCCGGGCGCTTGTCGGTCTCCAGCGCGAATTCGCCGCGCTTGAAGATTTCCTCGGCCGTCAGGCTGTCGAGCGGGACCTCATCCTTGCGGAAAGCGCCGCAGCCAGCCACGAACGCAAGAACAAGCGCCGTGGAAAGCAACCGCACCCGCGCCTTGCCGCCTGCCATGACCTGCCAACCTCGTCCGTCCGGATGCCCGCCGCGCGCGGCGGTGCCGCTTTTGCGCCGTGCTATCACAGAAAAATCCGGGGCGCAAAACGCCATTCGCACTTCCGGGCTGCGGTTTCAGGCGCGGCGCGGAAGATCGTCACGCAGCACGCCGACGCCCGGAAGTTTCTGGCCCATGGGCGCCGAGCAATCGACCGGCTCGAAAGCGCCGGGCGTGGCAAACAGCGCCCGAAGCAGCCGGTTGGTCAGCATGTGGCCGGCGCGGATACCGGTATAGCGGCCGAGAACCGGCCCCCCCGCCAGCGCCAGATCGCCCAGCGCATCCAGCATCTTGTGGCGCACCGGCTCGTCCCGGTGGCGCAGGCCGCCGGGCGACAGGACCCGGTCCCCGTCGAAGACCACCGCATTGCCGTAGGTACCGCCAAGCGCCAGCCCGTTGGCGCGCATCGCCGCCACATCCGCCTCGCGGCAGAAGGTGCGGCTGTCGCTGAGCTCGCGCACGAAGGCGCCATTGGCCATGTTCAGGCGTTTTTCCTGCCGGCCGATGGCGGTGTCGGAGAAGTCGATGCGGAAGTCGATCTCCAGCATCTCGGCCGGTTCGATCCGGGCGAGCGCCTCGCCATCGCGCACTTCCACCGTTTCGAGCACGCGGATGGCGCGCACCGGAGCGGACTGGCGGCGGAACCCGGCCCGCAGGAAGGCATCGACGAAAGGCACAGCCGATCCGTCGAGGATCGGCACTTCCGGCCCGTCGAGCTCGATCACCGCATTGTGGATGCCGCTGCCCGCCAATGCCGCCATCACATGCTCGACGGTCTGCACCTGCACCCCGTCGCTGTTGGCAAGGATCGTGCAAAGGCGCGAGGGCACCACGGCGTCCCAGGCGGCCGGGATCATCGGATCGCCATCCACCGCATCGGTGCGACGGAACCACAGGCCCATGTCGGCCGAAGCCGGGCGCACGGTCATGCGCACCGCACGGCCTGTATGCAGGCCGGTGCCGGTGAAACTGACGGCGGACTTCAGGGTCTGTTGCACGTTTCGCACCCGTCCGGACAAGAGCCAGCGCACAAGGCGCCGGACCTTGGCTTAGTTAGGCGCCGGGGCGGATGGGGACAATTCAAGGATTGTAACCGGATGTAACACGCAGATGAAGGCGCCAAGCCCCTATGAACAAAAGAAAAGAGGCTCCGCTGCCGGAGCCTCTCGGTTAATGTCCGTCTTTGTCCGTGACCGGGTCAGTTGGCCTGGCGGCGCAGGAAGGCGGGAATCTCGATCCGTTCGTGCTCGGCCGACATCTCCGGCTCGTCGTCATAGGCCTGCACCGGAGGCTGGGTCCGCGCCGGGCGGTCGGCCTCCGGCCCATGGCCCATCCCGGCCATCCGGTTGATCAGCGAGCCGATGCCGAACCGGGGACGCTCGGCGGGCTTGGCCGCCGGTTGCGGGGCCGGTGCGGCCGCCGCCGGTGCGGGCCGGCGGGAGACCGCCGCCTGCAGCCGGGCCAGCGCCTCGGGCGAAGGCGTGCCTGCGGCACGCGGGCGCGGGGCGATGAAGCCTTCGGCCGGATCGGCGGCAGCGGCGGGCGACGCCACCAGCGGACGACCGCGCGTGGCGGCAGCGGCCGGTGCCGTCGCCGCCGTCGGGCGGTAGATCGGCAGCGGAAGTTCTTCCGCGTCATCCGCCGCAGCAACCTCCGCTTCCGGCTGCGGCTGGAATCCGGCGTCTCCGAAGAGATCCCGCTCCTCGGCCACTTCCGGCTCGGGCTCGACCACCGGCATGGCGGGGGCAGGCGCGGCCGCCGGCGCCACGGCTGCGGCAATCGTCGCGGCCTTGACCGGCGCCGCCATCGAGCGGCGGATCACCGGGGCTTCCGCCTTTGCCCGGCTGGCGTCGATGCCGGTGGCGACCACCGAAACCCGCACCGCACCATCCATCGAGGGATCGAGCGTCGAGCCGACGATGATGTTGGCGTCCGGGTCCACCTTGTCGCGGATGATGTTCGCGGCCTCGTCCAGTTCGAAGAGCGTCAGGTCATAGCCGCCGGTGATGTTGATCAGCACACCCTTGGCGCCGTTGAGGCTGATCTCGTCGAGGAGCGGGTTGGCGATCGCCTTTTCCGCCGCCTGCACGGCGCGGTCCTCGCCGGTGCCCTCGCCGGTGCCCATCATCGCCTTGCCCATCTCGTCCATCACCGCGCGCACATCGGCGAAGTCGAGGTTGATCAGGCCGGGCTTGACCATCAGATCGGTCACGCCCTTGACGCCCTGATAGAGCACGTCATCGGCCATGGCGAAGGCTTCGGTGAAGGTGGTGCGCTCGTTGGCCAGCCGGAACAGGTTCTGGTTGGGGATGATGATCAGCGTATCGACGACCTTCTGCAGGGCCTCGA
>CAZRQN010000157.1:0-6507 GCA_964602115.1 uncultured Rhodobacterales bacterium | reverse complement strand
CCGGCAGGGGCGTCCGCTGAGCGGCTCCCCTTCAGGGGAGCTCGAAGCGGACGCCGCCCTTCGCCCAAGCGGCGGAGCGGCCAAGGGCCGCGACAGAGCGCGGGAGGGCGTTCCCGTCACTCAGAAGCTCTGCGCCGTGTAGTCCACCGCATCCTCGTACATCCCGTCCTCCAGCGAGGTCCGGTGGACGCGGACGAGCTTGCCGCCTTCGACCTTGGTGATGTTCTGGTGGCCGAAGGCCTGATGGGTCTTGCCGTTGAAGCGCTTGGCGCCCTGCGGATGCTCGATCCCCTCGGGCATGTCGCTCATCGCCTCCATCGCCTCGACCAGCCGCTGGCGATCGGCCGGGCCGGTGTAGCTTGCCGTCTCCATCGCCGCCTTGATCACATGCAGCGTCTCCCAGGCGGAGAACATGTGGCTGTAGGTGGCGACATCGGCCGGATCGCTGACCGAGGCGCCGTTGTCGTCAACGCCCACCGCCGCGCGGTATTCCGTTTCGAAATCGGCCGCATCGGCCTGTTTGTAGCGGGGGAAGGCCTCCCAGAAATGGGTGCCGTCGAGGAATTCGAGCCCCGGCGTGGCGATGTCCACCGCTTCCAGCGAGTCGATGAAGCCGAAGATCTGCGGCTTGGCTCCGGTGCCGTAGAACTCGCCCAGCTCTTTCACGAAGGTCAGGACGGCCGGGCCGACCATGACATGGTAGAGGACCTCGGTCTCCGCCGGAATCTGCGGGAAGTAGCGGGTGAAGGCGGTCTCGGTCGGCGGAATGGCGATCTGGGCGATGACCTCGCCACCCTGCGCCGCCATCGCGGCGGTGAAGAAGTCGCGGTGGTCATGGCCGAAGGCGAAGTCGGGGAAGATCATCGTCACCTTCTTGCCGAGGTTGCCCGAGACCCAGGGCGCCATGGCCGAGATCTGGCTGCGCACATCGGTGATCCCGGGCTGCAGCGTCCAGCGGTTCAGCATGCCGGAGGCGACGTGATAGCCTTCCGAGCAGACGAGATAGGGCACTTTCAGCTCGCCGGCGCGCGGGGCCGAACCGATGACCACATGGGAGAAGAGCGTGCCGAAGATCAGGTCGCAGCCGGCCTGGGTGGTGAGCTTCTCCACCACTTCCGCGCCGCGCTTGGGATCGGTGCCGTCGTCTTCGAAGATAATCTCCACCGGCCGGCCGAGGATGCCGCCGCCGGCGTTGATCCGCGCCAGTGCCGCCTGGGCGGTGCGCTCGTACCAGCGGCCATAGGAGGCGCCGATGCCGGTGCGGTGAAGCTGGAAGCCGAGTTTGATCGGTTCCGCCTGCGCCGAAGCGAAGCGCGCGGAGGACAGGGAGAAGGCGCCGGCAGCGGCGCCGGTGGCCAGAAGGGTGCGGCGGGAAAGGGTCATGGGTCAGGCTCCACTATCTGGGTGCGGCGGGGTTCTCCGCCCCGTCTTGATCCCTGATCGTGAACCGCGCGCGCCCGGTTTGTAAACGGAAATCAGGCCCCCTGCGGGGCCGAGAGCAGCCAGAGGCCGAGGATCGTATAGCCGGTCATCAGAACCGTCAGCGGCAGATGGGCGGCCGCGCGCAGGCCCGGGCCGGAGAGCCGGAGCGCGAGGACCACTGCCAGAACATGCGCGCCCAGAATGAGGGCGAGCTGCGCCGACCACAGGAGCGCGACCGAACCGGGTTCGGTCAGGAACCCGAAGGAAACGTAGAAGGGCGGCAGTCCAAGATAGGCGTCGCCCCGGAACAGCGGGTCGTTGAGGGCGAAGATCGCATATTGCCCGGTGGTGAGCAGGATCGTCAGGTAATGCGCCGCATGGTAGCCGGCGGCGATGGAGAGAAAGGACAGGATGCCCGGCCCGGCCTTCAGCCTGGTACCGCCGAGCCGGACTGCCCCGAGGACCGCCGCAGCCGTGAGAGCCCAGGTCGCCAGGAGGCCGAAGGTGTTTTCAGCCGTCACCGCCGAGCGCCCGGTGAATTCCAGCGGGTTCTCTCCGACCAGGGCCAGCCACCAATAGGTCGCGGACAACCCGTCGAAAGTCAGGACCGCCAGCGCAAGGGTCACGAAGGCGATGCCGGAGGGCGGCAGCGGCGCCAGACGCAGCACCTGCGTCCCCGGCCAGCCCGCCATCACCCGCAGGCGGGGCGGGGTGGCGGAGCGGGCATTGCGGCCCCCTTCGCCGGATGGAGAAAGGGTGCCTCCGGCGACGGGCAGCGCCCCCCCACCCCATCCCTCCCCCACAAGGGGGGAGGGAGGCGCCGGCGGGACCGGCTCGGCCCAGAGCGGGGCGATCCTGGCCAGGGCCGAGAAATAGACGGTGAGGAATTCGCCCCGGTCGAGCCAGTCCTCCCCCTCCAGCACCGCGAGGACGAAGACCGCGCCCCAGTAGGTGACGGCGACATTCGCCAGTCCGGCCGGGTCCTCGGGCGCCAGCGACACCAGCATGAACCAGCCGAAGCCCGCAAGGCCGGCCACCGCCGGCCAGTAGCCGAGGCGCGCCAGACCGATCCCGCCCCGGCGTCCCAGCGCCCGCCGCATCAGGACCACCGGCCCGGTCCAGGGGTTCACCGAGCGCCAGAGATTGCCGAAGACCAGCGAGGCCATCGGCAGCGCCACCCAGACCCCGGTCCAGACCGTCAGGGTCAGCAGGTTGTGCATCGGGTCGCTCGCCCCGTGCCAGCCGACCGCGAGCAGGACGAAGAACACCAGCGCCGCAAGATAGCTCGTCACCGTCTCCGGCAGCAGGACCGGCCGCTCGAAGAGAGGATGCGGCGCGAGGCGGGGCAGCCAGCCGGCGGCGGCCCCGAGTAGGCCGGTCAGCGCCACCACCGCTGCGGCGGCGAGGATCGACAGGCCGGTGGGCAGGGTCAGGATCACCTGTACCGGCAAAGCGCAGGCAGCGGCGGCGCCGGGCCAGAGGATGACGAGCGGCGCCAGCCCGCGTTTCACCGCAGCCCGTCCTCTCCCTTCACCTGCCACAGCTCCAGGCCTCCCATGCGGCTGTGGACCCGCCCGCCGCGTGCCATGGCCAGCGCGAAAAGCACCTCGCCCGCCCGGGGCGCATCGGCGCAGGAAATGGTGATGACATCGAAGCGCGAGCGGACATAGGCGGCGTTGAGATGGCCAAGGGGGACATCCAGCGTCGCCCCCATGCCGCCGACCTTCATCGCCGAGGGGACGATGGCGCGGCATTCCCCCAGCCGCTCGCGCATGCCGTAGCCGCCGGCGACGTGCCAGATGGCGCCATGCTCGCTCTCGCCGCCCTCGCCGACCACGGCGCCCTTGCCATAGGCGTCGATCCCCTCGCGGCCGCCCATGGCCGCGACCAGCCGGTCGGTGAGCAGCAGCGCCAGCGGTTTCAGCGCGTCCATCGCCGGCTGCAACTCGGCTTCGTAGCGCCCGGCGAAGGGATTGGCGCAGACGGCATAGATGGCGCCGCGCAGGGGCGGGGGATCGGCGAGAGGTCCGCCCTCGTGGCGGATTTCCTCGATCTGGGTGACGATCTTGCGGAGGGTGAAGTCAGGCACCGGGCGGCTCCAGCGGGACGGGTCCGACAAGGACGACCTCACCTTGCAGGAAGAGCGCCGCCCCTGCAATCGGGCCGCGCCGGCGACAACCGCAGGAGACGGCCAGCGCGGGCGTCCCTCACCTCTCGCTTCGGTCCCAGCGGTCCGCTCCGGTGGAGAGACCCGGGACGCGCTGCCCCCTGCCGCCGGTTTCTCGAACCGGTGGCAAAACCGGCGTCTTGCCCGGGAAATTTGGGAAGAGAAGACCAAGGGGAAGCGCCGGAGAGGCAGAGCCCCCCTCCAGCCTCCGCACCGGGCGGTGCCGTCCGGCAGCACCTGGGGAAGGGGGGGTGCGGGGGGCCGCCCCCGCCCTCCCAGGTGGCGAGAGGTTCCCCGAGGGACGGCAACCCTGCGCCGGCACTTCCGCCCTGCCCGGCTCGCCGCGCCGAAAGGCCCCTATCCCGTTGTCCGGGGCAGGCGGCCGCCGCGACGGCGCGGCATGTCAGGCCGCAGGCGCCGTCAGCGGCATGGAGCCGACAAGGATCGCTTCCCCGTTGAGGAACAGCGCGGCGCCGGCGATCAGGCCGCGCCCGAGGCAGGTCCGGGCGAAGGCCGCGCCGCGCGCCAGCGCCTCCGCCACCTCGGCTGCGGTCAGCGGGCCGACCGCCACCGCCACCGGCAGGTCGAGGAGGTCGCTGTCGGCCTTCACCTCCCGCGCCGGGCGGCGGGTGACGGCGGGGTGGCCGGGCAGGTCCACGGCATTGGCGATCATCGTGGCCGCCGCATCGGCCTCGGCTGCGGTCCCCGCCAGGACAGTCACCGCATCGGCGATCCCGAGCGACTGGCTGCGCCCGCGCCAGCCGGAGGTGGCGATGCCGCCGATCCCCTGCCCGTGGCGCAGAGTCACCCGGTCGGGCAGGCCGGGGCGGGCGGCGATGGCGGCGATGTATTCCGCCCCCGGGCCGAGGTGCAGGGCGATGTCGCCGCCGTTGTTGACATGGGCGCGGGTGATCCCGCCCTGCGAGACGATCGCCGCCAGCACCGCATCGGCACCGGCCCCGGCCACCGCCGCCATCGGCGTGACGAAGGCCGGACGGAACGGCGCCACTGCCGCCGCCATCGCCCGGGCGACCGGGCCGGCAAGGGCGCCCGGATCGGGCGAGCGCAGCGCCGGCAGTTCCGCCACCAGCTCGTCGAGCAGCCTGGCGAACCGGGCGGCCCCCCGGGCGAGGCCTGCCTCCGCCCCCGGCCCCTCGATCCCGAGGATCATGTCGATCGGCCCGTGCCGGAAATGCCAGCGCCCGTCCGGCAGCCGCTGCGCGAGCGGGCCGCTCACCCCCGGCCCATCGCCCGGCCCGCCGGACCCGATGGATCAGGCGGAGCGGCCTGACGGCCGCGCGCCCTTCCCGTCGCCTGCGGGGCTGCGCCCCTTCCGGCTCCGCGGGGGGGGCGCTGCCCCCCGCGCCCTGCGGGCGCTCCCCCCGGGATATTTGGGGACAAGAGATGAAAGGGGGGGAAGGATGCTTTCGTCCGGCGCGCATCCGGGCGGGCGGGGCGGGGCATCCCGGTCAGGCCCGGATGCGGGTGCCGGCCGGATCGACGAAGGGCGCCAGCGAGATCGTGGCGGGAACTTCGTCGGCGGCGACGACCAGCGCGTAACGGCCGGAGGACAGCCAGTCGTCGCTGACGCCTTCGGGGTTGCGGACATAGCCATAGCCGAGCGGCGCGCCGACGGTATAGCCGTAGCCGCCGGAGGTGAGGTAGCCCACCGGTACCCCGTCGCGCAGGATGGTCTCGCGCCCGACCAGCACCGCCGCCTCGTCCTCCAGCCGGAAGCCGGCGAAGCGTTTGGTCAGCGGCCCGGCCGTCTCCAGCGCCTGCCGCCCGAGGAAGGGCGTCGTCCCTTTCAGCTTCACCGCCCAGCCGAGCCCGGCCTCCAGAGGCGTGTCGTTGGGGGTGAGATCCGAGGACCAGGCGCGATAGCCCTTCTCCAGCCGCAGGCTTTCGAGCGCCCGATAGCCGATGGGACGGATGCCATGGCCCGCGCCGGCCACCAGCAGCGCGTCATAGACCGATTCGAGCCGGCCGATGGGGATATGCAGCTCCCAGCCCAGCTCGCCCACATAGGTGATGCGCATGGCACGGACCGGCACCCCGGCGATGACGATCTCGCGGATCGTGCCGAAGGGGAAGCCGGCATTGGAGACGTCATCAGCCGTGGTCTGTTCCAGCACGGCACGGGCCTTCGGCCCCATCAGCGACAGCGTGCCCCAGTCTTCGGTCACATCCTTGAGCCGCGCGTCCCCGGTCAGGTGGCGGGCGATCCAGTCGGCGTCATGGGCGCGGAAGCCGGTGCCGGTGACGATCCAGAAGCGGTCCTCCGCCAGCCGGCCGACGGTCAGGTCACATTCGATCCCCCCGCGGGCGTTCAGCATCTGGGTATAGCTGATCCGCCCCGGCGCCCTGATGGCGCCCGCACAGATCCAGTCCAGCGCCTCGGCGGCCTTTGGTCCCGTCACCTCGTACTTGGCAAAGGAGGTCTGGTCGAAGACCCCGACCGCCTCGCGCACATGCCGGTGCTCGTCCCCGACCGGGCCGAACCAGTTCTGCCGGCCCATCGAATAGACGTCCCGCGCCTCCATGCCCTTCGGCGCGAACCAGTTCGGCCGTTCCCAGCCGAGCTTTGATCCGAAAACCGCGCCCTGCGCCGTCAGCCGGTCGTAGAGCGGCGAGACGAGCCGTGGCCGGGCGCTGTCGTGCTCCTCATGCGGGAAGGCGACGGTGTAATGCTTGCCATAGGCCTCAAGGGTCCGCGACAGCACCCAGTCGCGGTCGCGGTGCAGGCCGGAAAAGCGCAGGATGTCCACCGCCCACAGGTCCATCGGCGACTGGCCGGTCATCGCCCAGTCCGCCAGAACCCAGCCCGCCCCGCCGCCACTGGCGATGCCGAAGGCGTTGAAACCGGCGCCGACATGCATGTTGGCGCATTCCGGCGCCCGGCCGAGGATGAACTTGCC
>CAZRQN010000156.1:0-6543 GCA_964602115.1 uncultured Rhodobacterales bacterium | reverse complement strand
TCCTCCCCCCAACCGGCGGAGCGGCCCCCTTCGGGCCGCGACAGAGGGCGGGAGGACACAAGTGCAGGATGGGCGCCAGGCTTCTGGCCTGGACGAGACTCTCCGGTGGGGCGCTGTCAGAAGGCGATCGCTTTCATGACCTCGGGTTCGACCAGCCGTGTTCCCGACGGCAGGCCATCCCTGAGCGGGCTGGCGTCCTGCGCCAGCAGCGGGAAGGTCTTCCAGTGGCAGGGGATCACGCTGTGGAAGCGGAACCAGCGCCGGCAGGCATAGGCGGCCCGCGCCATGTCCATCGTGTAGTGGCCGCCGGCCGACAGGATGCCGACTGTCGGCCGGTGGACATCTGCCATCCATTCCATGTCGGCCATCAGATCGGTGTCGCCGGAGACATAGATCACCTCTCCCTCGCCGGCGATCATGAACCCCGCCTCCGATCCCGCCGCCACCGGGCCCTGCGGTGTCGAGACCGAGGAGGAGTGGCAGGCGTTGACCATGGTCACCTTCGCCCCGAGAAGATCGACCGTGCCGCCCTTGTTGAAGCCGAGGACTTTCACCCCCTCCCGCGCCTCGTACCAGGTCACGAGATCGTAGATGCCGACGAGCGGCACGCCGAGCTCCTTGGCGATCCGTACCGCTTCGCCCGCGTGGTCGCCGTGGCCGTGGGTCAGCAGGATATGCGTCGCTCCGGCAATCGCCTCGGCCCGCCGGTCCTGCGGAAAGAGCGGCTGGCCGGTGAGCCATGGGTCGATCAGCAGAACGGCGCCCTCGATTTCGATGCGAAAGCCGGAATGGCCGAGCCAGGTGATCTTCATGACGCAATTCCTCCTGCGTTCTTCCGGCTGCAGACCCGGCGCCCGATCAGGGCTTTTCCGGCTCCGGCCCATCCTCCGCACGCGAATTCGGCGCCTTCGCCTCCTCCGCTTTGGGCGCGGCGTGCTCCCATTGCCGGGGCGACAGGCCCCGGGCGCGACGATAGCCCTCGATGAAGAACTCGACATCCGCCTCCATCGTCAAGCGGTTCACGTCCCATTTGCGCAGTTCGGCGGTGGCCAGCGCCCGTTCGCGTTCGAAGGCGCCAAGCACGGTGCCCAGGAAGAACAGCGCGGCAAAACCGGCCACGGCGGAAAGGACGACCGGGGGGTCCGCCTTCTCCCGCGTGACGGCGAAGAGCGCCACGGCGCCGATGAACGTCAGTGCGCCGGGCAGGACATTGCCGACCGCCGGGGTGCGGCTGGCGCTCATCGTCATGCCCATGACGATGCCGAGCAGGGCAAAGACGAATCCGGCACCGACCACGCTGCCCAGGCGCGGGACCGGTCGCCATCGTACCCGACCGACCGCCGCCGCAAGGGCAAGGACAGCGAGTGCATAGACCGTCGCGGCCAAGAGCACGATGCCGGTCTTCTCCAGCGCGATCGCGATGTCGTTCCAATACATCTCAGCCCTCGATTTCCAGGGTTCCCGACCAGGGTGCGAGATTTTCAGGGTCGAAAAGATCGGGCGGCGGCTGGTAGGTCATGTACCCGCCGAGGCCGGGGTTCGAGGCCATGTAGCCCTCCGGCAGGGCCGGATTGCCCGGTTGGCCAGCCTTGAAGCACTGGATCAGCTGGACCGACTCCACGATCGACAGGATCTCTTTGCGGGCGTTGCGCTCGATCAGGGTGGGGCAAGGGTCCTTCTGCGCGACGCTTTCGGCGTCCGCCATCGGCGAGGCTGTTTCGGCCTCGGGCGGCGGAGAGGCGGTGTCTCCGGCGACAGGATCGTCGTCCTGGGCCAGGGCAGGCAGGGCGGCCATGACCAGGGCGAGGGCTGGGGCGAGGAAATGAAGCGAGCCCATGGGCAATCTCCTTCGAACAATGCGCCAAGCATAGACCGGCCAGGGCGAGTCGCGGCGTAGAAAATGCCTTGTCCCATTGCCGCCTTGCGCCGACCGCCGCCTTGGCGCTACACGGGCGCGCGTCTGAAGGAGCCCGGCCATGGCCATTGACATCGCCACTGCCCGAAAGGTGGCCAAGCTTGCCCGCATCCGCGTCGGGGAGGACCGGCTGCCCGGTCTGGCGCAGGAACTCAGCGGCATCCTGACCTTCATGGAGCAGCTCAACGAGGTCGATGTGGCCGGGGTGGAACCCATGGTCTCGGTCACGCCGATGCGGCTGAAGCGGCGGGCCGACGGGGTGACGGCGGGGGGCATGGCGGCGCAGGTCCTGTCCAACGCGCCCGAGACGCGCGAGGGATTCTTTGCCGTGCCGAAGGTGGTGGAATGAGCCTCAACGAACTGACCATCGCCGGGGCGCGCGACGGCCTGCGCAAGGGCGAGATCACCGCCGTCGATCTGACCATGGCCTGCATGACCGCCATGGACGCGGGCGACGATCTGAACGCCTTTGTCCACAAGACGCCGGAGATCGCGCTAGACCAGGCGCGGGCGGCGGATGCCCGGCTGAAGGTCGGGGACGCTCCGGCCATGTGCGGCATCCCGCTCGGGATCAAGGACCTGTTCTGCACCAAGGGCGTGCCGTCGCAGGCGGGATCGAACATCCTCAAGGGCTTCCGGCCCGAATACGAATCGACAGTGACGCGCCAGTTGTTCGGGGCCGGCGCGGTGATGCTCGGCAAGCTCAACATGGACGAGTTCGCCATGGGCTCGTCGAACGAGACCTCCTGCTATGGCAATGCGGTCAACCCCTGGCGGCGCGGCAACGACGACACCGCGCTCACGCCGGGCGGCTCCTCCGGCGGCTCGGCCGCAGCGGTGGCGGCGGATCTCTGCCTGGCGGCCACCGGCACCGATACCGGCGGCTCGATCCGCCAGCCGGCGGCCTTTACCGGCATCGTCGGGATCAAGCCCACCTATGGCCGTGTCAGCCGCTGGGGCATCGTCGCCTTCGCCTCCTCGCTCGATCAGGCCGGGCCGATGACCAAGACGGTGCGCGATGCGGCGATCATGCTTGGCGCCATGGCCGGGCACGATCCGATGGATTCCACCTCCGCCGACCTGCCGGTGCCGGATTTCGAGGCGGCGCTGACCGGCGATGTCCGGGGCAAGGTGATCGGCATCCCGCGCGAATACCGCATGGACGGGATGCCGGAGGAGATCGACGCGCTCTGGCAGCAGGGCATCGCCATGATGCGCGACGCCGGCGCGGTGATCCGCGACATTTCGCTGCCGCATACGAAATACGCGCTGCCCGCCTATTACGTCGTCGCTCCGGCCGAGGCCTCCTCGAACCTCGCTCGCTATGACGGGGTGCGTTACGGGCACAGGGCGAAGCTCGCCCAGGGCGACGGCATCACCGAGCTCTACGAGAAGACCCGCGCCGAAGGCTTTGGGCCCGAGGTGCAGCGCCGGGTGATGATCGGCACCTATGTGCTGTCGGCCGGCTTCTACGACGCCTATTACAACCGTGCCCGCAAGGTCCGCGCCCTGATCAAGCGCGACTTCGAGACGGTCTTTGCCGAAGGGGTCGATGCGATCCTGACCCCGGCCACGCCCTCGGCCGCCTTCGGCCTCGGCGAGATGGCGAGTGCGAGCCCGATCGAGATGTATCTCAACGACGTCTTCACCGTGACGGTGAACCTCGCCGGCCTGCCCGGCGTGGCGGTTCCGGTCGGGCTCGACCGCCAGGGACTGCCGCTCGGGTTGCAGCTGATCGGGCGGCCCTGGGAGGAGGGGGCGTTGCTCAATCACGCCAGCGTGCTTGAACGCGCGGCCGGTTTTGTGGCCAAGCCGGCGAAATGGTGGTAACGCGCCCGAAAACCAGCGCCGCGACGGCGCTGCAGGACAGACGGTCCGGAGTGTGAGGCAATGCGGTATCTTGTCCGGCTGGCCCCGGTTGCAGCGCTGATCGCGCTATCGGCCTGCGAAACCCCGGTGCCCGACAGCGCCGCCGGCGTGGGCTTCGGCAGCTATTCCGACTATATGCGCCAGCGCGACGCCGCACTGGCCGCCGGCGTCACCCCCCCCGCCGCGCCGCCGGTTGGCGCCGCGCCCGGCAGCACCTCGCCGACCGGGTTTTCGGCCGACCAGATCGGCGCCGCCATCGACCGCGCCGATCCTTCCGCGCCGCCGCCTGCCGCCGCCGCGCCGCTGCCGCCGGTTCCCGCCGATGGCGCCCGCCCGCGCGGCAATGAATTCGCCGGCATCAAGTCCGAGAGCGGTGAGATGGAGGCCGTGGCTCCGGGCGCGGCCCAGATCTCCGACGAGAACGACTTCAACGCCGTCTCGGCCCGCGAAACGATCGAATCGGATGCCGAAAGGATTGCCCGCAACCGCGCGCAATACACGGTGGATCAGCCCACGGCCCTGCCGGAGCGGCCTTCCGACACCGGGCCCGACATCGTCAATTTCGCCCTTTCGACCACCCATGCCCCGGGCACGCCGGTCTATCGCCGCTCGGGCCTGCGCGGCGATGCCTCCGGGCGCTGCACCCGCTATCCCTCGCCGGACAAGGCGCAGGAGGCTTTCCTGGAAGCCGGCGGCCCGGATCGTGACAAGTTGGGGCTCGACCCGGACGGCGACGGCTTCGCCTGTTCCTGGGATCCGAGGCCCTTCCGTACGGCGCTGCAGTGACGCCTTACCCCTCGCCGAACTTCGGCGAGCGGCGGGGTGGGGTGCGGCCCGATCTTGTGGTGCTGCACTACACCGCCATGCCCCATGCCGAGGCCCGGGCCAGGCTCTGCGATCCCTCGGCCGAGGTTTCCGCACATTGGCTGATCGCTCCGGATGGCGGTTCCGAGCAACTGGTGGACGAGGCGATGCGCGCCTGGCATGCGGGGGCCGGCGCCTGGGGTCCGGTGACTGATGTCAACTCGCATTCCATCGGCGTGGAACTGGTGAACTCCGGGGACCAGCCGTTTCCAGCTCCGCAGATGGCGGCACTGGAACGACTTCTGGCCGGCGTGATGGACCGCTGGGCCATCCCGCCGGAACGGGTGATCGGGCATTCCGATCTGGCGCCCGGACGCAAGCGCGACCCCGGCCGGCATTTCGACTGGCGGCGGCTCGCAAGGGCGGGGTTGTCGGTCTGGCCGGAGTCGGGGGGGGACCCGGAGGCGCGACTGGGGGCTTCGCTGCGCGGCTTCGGCTATCCTGACCTTCCGGCAGAGGTATTGCTGCCGGCCTTCCGCCTGCGCTTCCGCCCCGGGGCTGCGGGGCCAGAGGATGCAGCGGACCGTGCGCTGGCACGCGACCTGGCCAGCCGGTTTCCGGTGAGCCCGGCCGCCGTCTGAGGCTCCGGCTCGCCGGACGGCATCGGCGAAGGGCCAGGCGGGGTGGCGGACGATGGCACGCAGGTGCAGGGACCAGCGCTGGGTTTGAACCCGTTCCGCCTCCGGTCAGTCCGGCCCTGCCCGTCCTTCGGCAGACATTGCGCGCGCCAGGCGGCGGAGCATGATCCGCACGATCAGCCGGTGGGCCGGGCCCACGGGCAGC
This sequence comes from uncultured Rhodobacterales bacterium, assembly GCA_964602115.1. Classification (GTDB taxonomy): domain Bacteria; phylum Pseudomonadota; class Alphaproteobacteria; order Rhodobacterales; family Rhodobacteraceae; genus JANOGU01. The sequence goes on along the minus strand of CAZRQN010000156.1, from coordinate 1,112 downwards.
ATGTAGAACCGGCCGAAGCGGTTGTGGGTGACGACCGACGAGGTGATCGACACTTGCCGGTCGCGGGCCGTCACGCAGGTCATGACGTCCAGGTGGCGGTCGCGCGCCGTCAGGGTCAGCATCTCGGAGGTGGCGCGTTCCACGACGAAGAAGTCGAGACGGTCGCCGACCTTGGGATGGCCCTGCGGCCGGCCGCTGAAGCCGCCGATGCGCTGCACCCCGAAGCGGGCCGAAATCGCGTCGCGAATGCGGAAGGCCGTCTGCATCAGTGGCAAGGGCTGCGCCATGATGCGGTTCCAGGCCTCGATCGCGGTCATCGGGCCCGGCAGGGACACGCTCTGGCAGTCAAGGAACGCCAGCCGGGCGGCAGGGGCGACCAGATCGGTATCGGGAGGAACCGGCATCACGATGCTGAAGGTAGGTTTGCAGGCGGACGCCGGCAAGTGCGGCGCGCGACGCAAGCTTGACCGCCGGGTCGCTTGCGCCTAATCGGGCCCTGCGCGGGGGGCCGGGGTGATCGCGGGCGGCAACGTCCGAGGAAAGTCCGGACTCCATGAAGCAAGGGTGCCGGGTAACGCCCGGCGGGGGCAACCCCAGGGAAAGCGCCACAGAGAAGAGACAGCCCCGGCGCAGGCCAGGGTGATGGTGAAACGGTGGGGCAAGAGCCCACCGCATCCCTGGCGACAGGGATGGCACGGCAAGCCCCACCCGGAGCAATGCCAAATAGGGGCCTCGCGCGGGTCCGGTCCCGGGCGCAAGCCAGGGAGACCGCCGCAGGGACGCTTCAGCCCGAGAGGCCCGGGTTGGCAGCTTGAGCCCCGCCGCAAGGCGGTGGCCAGAGGAATGGTCACCACCCGGCGGCAACGCCGGGGACAGAATCCGGCTTACAAGGCTCCCCGCGTCCCTTTCCAGGCGCCAACGCCGCTCTTGCGGCCGGCGTACCGTTCAGGCGGCACCGGCTTCCGCTTCAAGCGCTTGGCACCGACGGTGCGCCCCTCCCTCACCCTTCCCGTTCCCGCCCTCTGTCGCGGCCCGAAGTGGGCCGCTCCGCCGGTTGGGGGGGAGGAGCGGCGGGCTCGACCCCGCCCAGGGGCGGGGGCGCTCGCCCGCCG
>CAZRQN010000155.1:0-6577 GCA_964602115.1 uncultured Rhodobacterales bacterium | reverse complement strand
ATATGGAGCAATGGGGCACGATCGAGAACCTGCGCCGGGGGTTCTACGATTTCGTCTCCAACATTCCCTTCTACGGCCTTGCCGTCTGCTGCACCGACCATCCCGAGGTGCAGGCGCTGGTCGGCCGCGTCGCCGACCGGCGGGTGGTGACCTTCGGCTTCAATGCTCAGGCCGATGTCCGGGCGGCAAACCTGCGCTACGAGGGCGGCAAGCCGCATTTCGACGTGGTGCTGCAGCACGAGGACGGCGCGGTGATCGAGGACTGCACCCTGCCGATGCCGGGGGATCACAATGTCTCCAACGCGCTGGCCGCCATCGCCGTGGCCCGCCATCTGGGGATGAAGCGCGCCGAAATCCGCGAGGCGCTGGCGGGCTTCGCCGGGGTCAACCGCCGCTTCACCAAGGTCGGCGAATGGCGCGGGGTGCCGATCATCGACGACTACGGCCATCACCCGGTGGAAATCGCCGCCGTGCTCAAGGCCGCGCGGCGCACGGTGGAGGGTACGCCCGGCGCCCGGATCATCGCCGTCCACCAGCCGCACCGCTACACCCGCCTGTCGAACCTGTTCGAGGACTTCTGCACCTGCTTCAACGAGGCCGATGTGGTCGCCATCGCCGAGGTCTATGCCGCCGGCGAGGAGCCGATCGCCGGCGCCAGCCGCGACGATCTGGTGGCCGGGCTGATCGCCCATGGCCACCGGCACGCGAGGGCGCTCACCGGCGAGGAGGATCTGGCCCGTCTGGTGCGCGAGCAGGCGCGGCCGGGGGATATCGTCGTCTGCCTCGGCGCCGGGACGATTTCGGCCTGGGCCGGCGCGCTGCCCGCCAAGCTGATGGGACAGGCGGCATGAGCGGCAAATTCCTTGCAGCAAGGAATTTGCAAATCTCTTGCTTCAAGAGATTTGCCGGCGGGAGCGGACGGGCATGAGCTTTCCGGTGGTTGCGGCGATCATCTGGGCGCTGGCGGCAACCGCCACGGCCTTTCTGCCGATGCGGCGGCAGATGGTGCCCGGGCTGATGCTCCTGGTCGCCGCACCGGTGCTGATCGTCTGGATCGGTTCGGCGCATGGCTGGCTGTGGGCGCTACCGGCCCTGGCGGCCTTCCTCTCCATGTTCCGCCGCCCGCTCCTCTATTTCGCCCGCCGCGCCCTCGGCCGCCCCGCGCCGCTGCCGCCCGAGATGGAGCCGCCCCGATGATCTCCCTGGGGCTCGCCTGCCTGTGGCTGATCGCGGCCAATGTCATCGCCATGTTCCCCTCGAAGGACCATCACTGGCGCGCCGCCTATCTCCTGATCGCGATCGGCATCCCGCTGATCGGCTGGGTGACGCTGGAGAACGGCCCCTGGTGGGGCCTCGCGCTGCTCGCCGCCGGCGCGAGCGTGCTGCGCTGGCCGGTGATCTATCTGTGGAGATGGGTGCGGCGGCGGGTGGCGGGGTAGGGCGGGGTTCACCCCGCCCAGGGGGCCTGCCGTGCCGGCGGCAAGATGAAGCCCGCCCCGGGCCCGACCCGGGGGCCCGCGTCCCCGAAGGCGCACCGGCCGGGCGGAGAGGTCCCGGGGCAAGCCCGGGACGGGGTTTCCGTCCGCCGCCGCATCCGGCCCGCCGTGCCGTCTGGCGGCCGATGGGGCGGCATTTCCCTTCGGGCCGATCACGCCCTGGCCTCCGGTTCGGGCCCCGCCCTGTCGCCAGCGGGCGCTCAAGGGGGGCGGGTTTCCTTGGCTTCGGACGTTCCGCCCGTCCCGGGCATCCCGTGCCGACGGACTGGGGGAGTGTGCCCCCCTCCGGCCCCCGCTCCCCGGCCTTTCCCCCGTTGCCGGAGACCGCCCTTCGCCGCACGCCCTGTCGGGACGGAGAACCGACGCGCGCGGGACGGGGAACCGGCGCCGGCGGGACGGCTTGCGTGGCGCCTGCTGGGGCGCTAACCCGCCGGGATGATCCCCGTTCCGCGCGGCACCCTCACCCCTGACCGGCCCCTGTCCGACCTCACCTGGCTGCGGGTCGGAGGGCCGGCGGACTGGCTGTTCCAGCCGGCGGACGAGGCCGATCTGGCGGCCTTCCTGCGCGATCTGCCACCGGAGGTGCCGGTCTTTCCGATGGGGGTGGGTTCCAACCTCATCGTCCGCGACGGCGGCATCCGGGGGGTGGTGATCCGGCTCGGGCGCGGGTTCAATTCTGTGGAGATCGCGGGGGACCGGGTGACGGCGGGGGCCGCCTGTCTGGATGCCCAGGTGGCGCGGAAAGCCGCCGAGGCGGGGCGGGACCTGACCTTCCTGCGCACCATCCCGGGGGCCGTGGGCGGGGCGGTCAGGATGAATGCCGGCTGCTATGGGCGCTATGTCGCCGATGTCCTTGAAGAGGTGCGCATCGTCACCCGTCATGGGACGGTGGAAACGCTGGCGGCCCCGGCGCTGAACCTGCGCTACCGCCAGTCCGACCTGCCGCAGGGCGCGGTGATCGTGGCGGCGACCTTCCGGGCGCCGGAAGGCCAACCCGCTGATCTGGAAGCGAGAATGGCCGAGCAGCTGGCAAAGCGCGATGCGTCCCAGCCGGTCAGGGACCGCTCCGCAGGCTCCACCTTCCGCAATCCGGCGGGCTTTTCGTCCACCGGCCGGGCCGACGACAGCCACGAGCTGAAGGCCTGGAAGGTGATCGCCGATGCCGGCATGCGCGGGGCGCGGCGGGGCGGGGCGCAGATGTCGGAGATGCATGCCAACTTCCTCGTCAACACCGGCGATGCCACGGCGGCGGATCTGGAGGGACTGGGCGAGGAGGTCAGAAAAAGGGTTTTCCAACACAGCGGCATCAGTCTAGAGTGGGAAATCATGCGCGTCGGCGAACCGGCGGCAGAACAACAAGAATAAGGGCCCGAACGGGCCCACGAGGCAGAGATGGCGGGCGGGTCGAGCAGGACAGCCCCCCATGTGGCGGTATTGATGGGCGGGATGTCCTCCGAACGGGAGGTCAGCCTGTCCACCGGGCGCGGTTGCGCCCAGGCGCTGCGTGAGGCGGGTTATCGCGTCACCGAGATCGACGCAGGTGCAGACCTGCCGGCGGTGCTTGGCGCTTTGCGCCCGGACGTCGTCTTCAACGCGCTGCACGGCCGCTGGGGCGAGGACGGCTGCGTGCAGGGCCTGCTGGAATGGCTGCGCATTCCCTATACGCATTCGGGCGTGCTGGCCTCGTCGCTGGCCATGGACAAGACGCGGACCAAGGACAGCTACCGCGCGGCCGGCCTGCCGGTGGTGGAAAGCCGGCTGGTGGCCCGGGAAGAGGTCGAGAAGGACCACGTCCTTCCACCGCCTTATGTGGTCAAGCCCAACAACGAAGGCTCCTCGGTCGGGGTCTATATCGTTTATCCGGGCTCGAATGCGCCGCGCCTCGCGGCGGAAATGCCGGCGCGGGTGATGGTGGAGACCTATGCCCCGGGGCGCGAGCTGACCGTCACCGTGATGGGCGAACGGGCGCTTTGCGTCACCGACATCGTCACCGAGGGCTGGTACGACTACGCCGCCAAATACGCTCCCGGCGGCTCCCGCCACGTCTGTCCGGCCGAGATCCCCGGCGAGATCGCCCAGGCCTGCATGGATTTCGCGCTGCGCGCCCATCGCGCGCTGGGCTGCCGTGGCGTCAGCCGCACCGATTTCCGCTGGGACGAGACGCGGGGCCTGGACGGCATCGTGCTTCTGGAGACCAACACCCAGCCGGGGATGACGCCCACCTCGCTCGTCCCCGAGCAGGCGGCGGCGCTGGGCATCTCCTTCCCGGAGCTTTGCGACTGGATCGTCAAGGACGCCTCATGCGATCGCTGAACCCTTTCCGCCGCAGCAAGGCCCCGCGCCGTGATCCGGCGCCCAGCCGCTGGTCCTACCGGCTGCACCGGCTGTGGCTCCGGCCGAGCGTGCGCACCGTGGTGCGCGTGGGGCTGCCTGCCTTTGCCCTGACCTTTCTTGTCGGCGTCTGGCTGTCGGATGACGCCCGGCGCGCCGCGCTGGCCGAGGGGTTCGCGGCCATCACCGAAAGGGTGAAGAACCGCCCGGAATTCATGGTCACGCTCCTGTCGGTCGAGGGCGCCTCGCCCATCGTCGCCGAAACGGTACGCGCGACCATCGGCCTGCCGCTGCCGCAGTCCTCCCTCGATCTCGATCTCGACGCGGCGCGGGAACGGATCGAGACGATCGGCGCGGTCAAGGCGGCGTTCCTGCGGGTGCAGCCGGGCGGCGTGCTGCAGGTCCAGGTGGAGGAGCGGGCGCCCACGGTCATCTGGCGCGGGCCGCAGGGGCTGATCCTTCTGGACGGAGAGGGCCACCGGATCGCGGCGCTTCTGGCGCGGTCCGAGCGGCCGGACCTGCCGCTGATCGCCGGCGAGGGCGCGGAGCGCATGGTCCCTGAGGCGCTGCGTCTGCTGGCGGCGGCCGGACCGATCCTGCCGCGCGTGCGCGGACTGGTGCGGATGGGCGAGCGGCGCTGGGATCTGGTGCTCGACCGCAACCAGCGCGTCCTTCTGCCGGCCGAGGCGCCGGAGCGGGCGCTGGAGCGGCTGCTGGCGCTCGACGCCGCCGAAACCCTGCTCAGCCGCGACATCCTGGCCGTGGACCTGCGCCTGCCCGAGCGACCGGCCCTGCGGCTGGCCCCCTATGCCCTGACCGAACTGCGCCGCGCGCAAGGACTGATCCCGGAGGAAAGCGAACTATGAAGGACCTCTACCGCGCCCAGCGGACCATGCGGAACATGCGCCAGGTCGCCATGCAGCGGGGCGTGATCGCCATTCTCGATGTCGGGTCCTCCAAGGTCTGCTGCCTGATCCTGCGCTTCGACGGCGAGGCGCGGTTGCGCGAGCAGGACGGCGTGGGCCCGATGGCGGGCCAGAGCCAGTTCCGCATCATCGGCGCCGCCACCACCCGCTCGCGCGGGGTGCGCTTCGGCGAGATCAGCGTCATGGGCGAGACCGAGCGCGCGATCCGCACCGCCGTTCAGGGCGCGCAGAAGATGGCCAATGTGCGGGTCGATCATGTGATCGCCAGCTTCTCCGGCGCCGACCCGCGCAGCTACGGGCTCGCGGGGGAGCATGAGCTCCACGACCAGGTGGTGACCGAGGGCGATGTCGCCCGGGTGCTGGCCGCCTGCGACGTGCCCGACATCGGCGAGGGCCGCGAGGTCCTGCATGCCCAGCCGGTGAACTTTGCCCTCGATCACCGCTCGGGTCTCGGCGATCCGCGCGGCCAGATCGGGCATCGCCTGTCCTGCGACATGCACCTCCTCTCGGTGGACGGGATGGCGGTGCAGAACCTGATCCACTGTATCCAGCGCTGCGATCTGGAAATCGCCGGGCTGGCCTCCTCGGCCTATGTCTCGGGCATCTCGGCGCTGGTGGAGGACGAGCAGGAACTGGGCGCCTGCTGCATCGACATGGGCGGCGGGTCGACCGGCATTTCGGTCTTCATCAAGAAGCACATGATCTATGCGGACTCGGTGCGCATGGGCGGCGACCACGTCACCTCCGACATCTCCAAGGGACTGGAAGTGCCGATGTCGGTGGCCGAGCGCATCAAGACCAAGCACGGCGGGGTCCATGCCACCGGCATGGACGACCGCGAGATCATCGAGGTCGGTGCCGACAGCGGCGACTGGGAGAAGGACCGCCGCGCCGTCAGCCGCACCGAGCTGATCGGGATCATGCGGCCGCGTGTGGAAGAGATCCTTGAAGACGTGCGCCTGCGGCTCGATGCGGCCGGTTTCGACAGCCTGCCCAGCCAGCAGATCGTGCTGACCGGCGGCGCGAGCCAGATCCCCGGGCTCGACGGCATGGCGGCGCGCATCCTCGGGCAGCGGGTGCGGCTCGGCCGGCCGCTGCGGGTGCAGGGCCTGCCGCAGGCGGTGACAGGTCCCGCTTTCGCGGCGTCCGTGGGCCTCTGCCTCTTCGCGGCACATCCGCAGGACGAGTGGTGGGACTTCGAGATCCCCGCCGAACGCTATCCGGCACGGTCGCTGAAGCGCGCGATGAAATGGTTCAAGGACAACTGGTGAACCCAGCATGTTGTAAATCCTTCGACATCACGCGGAAAGCCGCCGCTTTCGGGCCACATTTTGTGGTCTGGCTGTGTTTTTCGGATGACGTTTGGGGCCGTCGCAGGTAAATTCGGCGGGATCGGGGTGCTTCGCGGCAAACTGCGCGGGGCGTGACGGCACGGCAGGGCAAAAAAACAGGCAGGCGGACAGGCGATGGCACTCAACCTCACGATGACTTCGCAGCGCGAAGAACTGAAACCGCGGATCACCGTCTTCGGGGTCGGCGGCGCCGGCGGCAATGCCGTCAACAACATGATCGACAAGCAGCTCGACGGCGTGGAGTTCGTCGTCGCCAACACCGATGCCCAGGCGCTGCAGCAGAGCCGGGCCGAGGCGCGCATCCAGATGGGCGTCAAGGTGACCGAGGGTCTGGGCGCCGGCGCCCGGCCGCCGGTCGGTGCGGCGGCGGCGGAGGAGACGATCGAGGAGATCGTCGATCACCTTGCCGGGGCGCATCTGCGCGTCGTCGCCGCCGGCCTGGGCGGCGGCACCGGCACCGGCGCGGCCCCCA
>CAZRQN010000154.1:0-6639 GCA_964602115.1 uncultured Rhodobacterales bacterium | reverse complement strand
TCATCCTGTGGATGCCGTCCTGGGGCGGGATGATCAACGGCCTGATGACGCTCTCGGGCGCCTGGGACAAGCTCCGGACCGACCCGATCCTGCGGATGATGGTGATCGCGCTCGGCTTCTACGGCATGTCCACCTTCGAGGGGCCGATGATGTCGATCAAGGCGGTGAACGCGCTGTCGCACTACACCGACTGGACCATCGGCCATGTCCACTCCGGCGCCTTGGGCTGGAACGGCATGATCACCTTCGGCGCGCTCTACTACCTGACGCCGAAGCTCTGGCAGCGCGAGCGGCTCTATTCGCTGGCCGCCGTCAACTGGCACTTCTGGCTCGCGACCATAGGCATCGTTCTCTACGCCGCCTCGATGTGGGTCACCGGCATCATGGAAGGCCTGATGTGGCGTGAAGTGGATGCCAACGGCTTCCTCGTCAACGCTTTCGCCGACACCGTGTCCGCGAAGTTCCCGATGTATGTCGTCCGCGGTCTGGGCGGCGTGCTGTTCCTCACCGGCGCGCTCATCATGTGCTGGAACCTCTGGAAGACCGTCACCTCGTCCCCCGCCGCGCGCTCCGCGCCCGGCCTGGGCCACGCGGTTGCGGCGGAGTAAGAACCCATGGCTAGCTTCCTTGACCGTCACAAGCGCATCGAGACGCACGCGACGCTGCTGCTCGTCTTGTCGCTGCTCGTCGTCACCATCGGCGGCATCGTCCAGATCGCGCCGCTGTTCTACATCGAGAACACGATCGAGAAGGTGGAAGGGGTCCGCCCCTACACCCCGCTCGAACTGGCCGGCCGGGCGATCTATGTCCGCGAGGGCTGCTATGTCTGCCATAGCCAGATGATCCGCCCGATGCGCGACGAGGTGGAGCGCTACGGCCATTACTCGCTGGCGGCCGAATCGATGTACGACCGGCCGTTCCAGTGGGGCTCGAAGCGGACGGGGCCCGACCTCGCCCGCGTCGGCGGCCGCTATTCGGACGAATGGCATGTCGATCACCTGACCGCGCCCACCGAAGTGGTGCCGGAATCGGTGATGCCGCCCTATGCCTTCCTCGCCGACCGCGAACTGCCGACGGAGTATATCGGCGACGTGATGGCGACCAACGCGCTGCTCGGCGTCCCCTACAGCGAGGAGATGATCGAGAACGCCAAGGCCGACCTGATGGCCCAGCTCGACCCGGATGGCGATTACGAGGCGCTGCAGGCGCGCTATCCCAAGTCCCAGGTCCGCAACTTCGACGGGCGGCCTGAAGTGACCGAGATGGACGCGCTCGTCGCCTATCTGCAGGTCCTCGGCACGATGGTCGATTTCTCGACCTTCCAGCCCGATCCGGCACGCTGAGGGAGGGGGCCATGCACAGCTATACCTTCCTGCGCGCCTTCGCCGACAGCTGGATGCTGCTGGCCATGACGCTCTTCTTCCTGGGCGTGATCCTCTGGGCCTTCCGGCCCGGCTCGCGTCCCGCCCAGCAAGGCGCCGCCACCCTGATCTTCCGTCACGACGACCGCCCCGCCGAGGAGACCCGTTCATGAAAAGCCCCAAGAGCGACCGTCACGATCCGCTCGGCGTCGGCACCACCGGGCACGAGTGGGACGGCATCGAGGAGATGAACAACCCGCTGCCGCGCTGGTGGCTGTGGACCTTCTACGTCACCATCGTCTGGGGGATCATCTACAGCCTGATGTATCCCGCCTGGCCGCTGATCGAGCGGGCGACGCCCGGCTTCTTCGGCCAGAACACCCGCGCCGATGTGGAGGCCGAGATCTCCCGGGTGAACGCCGCCAACAAGCCGATGGTGGACAAGCTCACCGCCACCGAACTGACGGCGCTGGCCGGCGATGCCGAACTGGCGTCCTTCGCCACCAACAAGGGCGCGGCGGTGTTCCGCACCTATTGCGCCCAGTGCCACGGCGCCGGCGCCGGCGGCAATGCGAGCGGGGGCTATCCCAACCTGCTGGACGACGACTGGCTCTGGGGCGGCGACATCGACACCATCTATGCCACGGTCAGGCACGGTATCCGCAACGACACCGATCCGGACGCGCGGTTCTCGCAGATGCCGGCCTTTGCCGAGGTGCTGGAGCCGGGACAGGTCGAGGCGGTCGTGCAGCATGTGCTGGCGATCTCCGGCCAGGAACACGATGCCGCGCTCGCGGCCGAGGGCCAGACGGTCTTCGCCGAGCAATGCTCCGGCTGTCACAAGGAAGACGGTACCGGCGACCGCGAGCTGGGTGCGCCCAACCTGACCGATGCGATCTGGCTCTACGGCGGCGATGCGGCGACGATCACCGAAACGGTGAACCTCGCCCGCTTCGGGGTGATGCCGGCCTGGGGTTCGCGCATGACCGATGCCGATGTCCGCGCCGTGGCGGCCTATGTCCACGGGCTCGGCGGCGGCGAGGCACCACCTCCGGCGCCGGCGGCCGAGGGCGGCGGCTGAGCCGCCCCCGCCCCGCCGGGGCTCAGCCCATCGACACCGTCCCCCCGCGCGCCTGGACTCTGGTGCGGTCCTGGGCGGTGACCCAGAGGGCAAGGCCGGTCCAGGCGGCGATATAGACCGCGCCGGCGAAAAGGACGACGGCCCCGGGAACGGGGCCGATGTCCGCCCGGGAAAGGAAGGTGGCGAAATCCGGCGCCGCGAAAGGATGCACGGTCAGCTTGCCGGTATAGGCCACCGTCTGTATCAGCAGGATCCACAGGTAGTTCGCGCGCACCCTGCGGGCGACGGCGGTGATATAGGTGACGTGGTACTGCGGCCGCAGATAGTCCTCGGCCAGCATCCGCTGCCATTCCTTCTCGGTATGCAGGTCGCCCTCGTCCTGCAGCATGGGCGCGAAGAAGTTCTTCTCCAGCCAGCGGGTGCGCGCCCGCCAGACGCTGAAGAACCGGTAGCGCCGGGCCTCCAGCGCCAGGAAGAACAGGATCAGGATCCCGACCAGCACCAGGGGCAGCGGCGAGGCATCGGGCGAGGAGAAGGTGATCGACAGCGCCACGCCAAGGGTGACGACCGACCAGTTGGTGGTCGTGTCGAGCCGCGTCCGCCAGACGGTCGAACGATAGACCTCGCCCCGGTAGAGATGCGCCAGCGCCCCGATCTCCGCCGCCGAAAACTCCGTCGATTCCCGAACGTGCCGCTTTTCGGACATCTGGTCCCCTCCGCGCCTCGCCGTCACCCCTGCGCCATGGATCGCACCGGGCATGCCGGCTCGGCAAGTGCCGTTGCGTCAGGGCATGAAAATGCTGCGCTGCAGCCCCGGCGCCGGCGATGGTTGATCCACGTCAAGGCGGCGTCATACGGTCCGGGCGATGCCCGGTAACGCCGCAGCATCGCGGCCGGAGACGCCATGAGCGAGCCTGCCACCCCCCAGCTCTACGCCGCGCGAGAGCCGGTCTTCCCGCGCCGCGTGCGCGGGACCTTCCGCAATCTCAAGTGGTGGATCATGGGCGTCACGCTCGGCATCTACTACCTGACGCCCTGGCTGCGCTGGGAGCGGGGCCCGGGCATGCCGGACCAGGCGGTCCTGGTCGATCTTGCCCACCGCCGCTTCTTCTTCTTCATGATCGAGATCTGGCCGCACGAGTTCTATCTCGTCGCGGGTCTTCTCATCATGGCCGGGCTGGGCCTGTTCCTCTTCACCTCGGCCCTCGGGCGGGTCTGGTGCGGCTATGCCTGCCCGCAGACGGTCTGGACCGACCTCTTCATCCTCGTGGAGCGCTGGATCGAGGGCGACCGGAACGCGCGCGTGAAACTGTTCCGCCAGAAATGGAACGGCGAGAAGATCCGCAAGCGGTTGGTGAAATGGACCGCCTGGCTGCTGATCGCGCTGATGACCGGCGGCGCCTGGGTCTTCTACTTCACCGATGCCCCGGCGCTTGCGCGCGACCTGGTCGCAGGCACCGCCCATCCCATCGCCTACACCACCATCGCGGTGCTGACCGCCACGACCTTCACCTTCGGCGGGTTCTTCCGCGAGAAGGTCTGCATCTACGCCTGTCCCTGGCCGCGCATCCAGGCGGCGATGATGGACGAGGACACGCTGACCGTCGGCTACCGCTCCTGGCGCGGCGAGCCGCGCGGCAAGCTCGCCAAGGGCGGGGTCGCGGCCGGGCATGGCGACTGCATCGACTGCATGGCCTGCGTCAACGTCTGCCCGATGGGGATCGACATCCGCGACGGCCAGCAACTGGCCTGCATCACCTGCGGCCTGTGCATCGACGCCTGCAACGACGTGATGGACAAGATCGGCCGCCCGCGCGGGCTGATCGACTATCTCGCCGTCACCGACGAGGCCGCAGAACGTGCCGGCAACCCGCCGAAGCAGATCTGGCGCCATGTCCTGCGCCTGCGCACCATGGTCTATACCTTCCTGTGGAGCGCGGTGGGCGTCGGGCTGGTGGCGGCGCTGTTCCTGCGCTCCGACATCGGGCTTGATGTCACGCCGGTGCGCAACCCGACCTTCGTCACCCTCTCGGACGGCTCGATCCGCAACACCTATGACCTGCGGCTGCGCAACCTCACGCCTGGCGAAGTGACCTACCGCATCCATGTTGACGGCTCCTTTGCCATCGAGATCGAAGGCGTGGCCGGGCTGGAGGTCACGGTCCCGGCGTCGGAGACCAGTTCGCTGCGGCTCTATGCCACCGCCGCCGCAGGCTCGCCGGAGGCCGAGGGCCACCGCACCGACCTGCGGATCTGGGTGGAGCAGACCGGCGCCCGCTCACGGGCCGTCGAGGAAACTTCCTTCACCGGAAAGGGAACGCCATGACCGAGATCACCGGCCGCCATGTGCTGTTCGGCACCCTTGCCGCCTTCGGGGTCATCCTCACCGCCAATCTGGTCCTGGCCTGGAAAGCGGTCTCGACCTTTCCGGGGCTGGAGGTGGCCAACGGCTATGTCGCCAGCCAGACCTTCGACGCCGAGCGCCGCGCGCAGGAGGCTCTCGGCTGGCAGCTTGCGGCCGACTATGCCGATGGAACCGTGCGTCTGCATCTGACCGACGCCGCAGGCGCTCCGGTAGTGGCCGCGTCGCTCTCCGCGCTGATCGGCCGGCCGACCGAGGCGGCGGACGACCGCCGGCCGGAATTCAGCTTCGACGGCCAGGTCTGGTCTGCGGCCACCGATCTTGCCCGGGGCCGCTGGATGCTGATGGTCGAGGCCGTCGCGGCGGATGGCACCCGCTTCCGCCAGCGGCTCGACCTCCGGGTTGCCGGATAGGACGCGGCGCATGTCACTCGCCGAGCATGTCTCTCCCGCCGCCTGTCCCGTCTGCGCCGTGGCGCCGGCGGCCGGCGACCGCGCGGCCGCACGGGCGGAGAACCGACTGGTGCTGAGCGTGCCCGGCGCCCATTGCGCCGCCTGCATCTCCACCATCGAACACGGGCTGGAAAGCCTGCCCGGCATCCGCGCCGCCCGGGTCAACCTCAGCCTCAAGCGGGTGAGCGTCGATGCCGCGCCCGGGCTGACGGCCGAGGAGCTGATCCCGTCGCTTGCCCGGCTCGGCTACGAGGCGCAGGAGCTGGACGCGACGCTGCTGGCCCAGACCGACGCCGACCGCATCGGCCGCGACCTCCTGATGCGGCTGGGCGTCGCCGGCTTTGCGATGATGAACATCATGCTCCTGTCCGTGGCCGTCTGGTCGGGGGCGGAGGCGGCGACGCGCGACCTCTTCCACTGGGTCTCGGCGCTGATCGCCATTCCGACCATCGCCTTTGCCGGCCAGCCCTTCTTCCGCTCCGCCTGGGCCAGCCTGAGGGCCCGGCGTCTCGGGATGGACGTGCCGATCTCGCTGGCCCTGATCCTCGCCACGCTGATCTCGGTCTTCGAGACCTCGCGCTCGGGCGAGCACGCCTATTTCGATGCGGCGGTGATGCTGTGCTACTTCCTGCTTGCCGGCCGCTGGCTCGACCACCGCACCCGCGCCGCCGCGCGCTCGGCGGCGCAGGAACTGGCCGCGCTTGAAGTGCCGCGCGCCCAGCGGCTGGTGGCCGGGAGTGTCGAGACGGTCGCCGTGGCCGACCTGCGCCCCGGCGACCTGATCCGGGTCCTGCCCGGCGGGCGGATGCCGGCCGATGGCGAGGTGACCGAGGGCGCCTCCGAACTCGACCGCTCGCTCCTGACCGGCGAGACCCTGCCGGTGCCGGCGGCACCCGGCACCCGGGTCGCGGCGGGCGAGGTCAACCTGACCGGACCCCTGACCCTGCGCGTCACGGCGGCGGGGCGGGACTCCTCGCTCCACCGCCTCGCCGATCTGGTGGCGGTGGCCGAAAGCGCCCGCACCCGCCTGACCGGGCTGGCCGACCGCGCGGCCCGGCTCTATGCGCCGATCATCCATATCGTCAGCGCTCTGGCCTTCGCCTGGTGGCTGGCCCGCACCGGCGATGCGCGGATCGCGGTGAACATCTCGGCGGCGGTACTCATCATCACCTGCCCCTGCGCGCTCGGCCTCGCGGTGCCGGCCGTGGTCACTGCCGCTTCCGGCCGTCTGTTCCGGCGGGGTTTCCTGGTCAAGAACGGCACCGCGCTGGAACGGCTGGCCGAGGTGGATACGGTGGTCTTCGACAAGACCGGCACGCTGACCCTCGGCGCGCCGGGGCCCGCGGGGCGGGCCGCGGCCGCCGCGACCGCCCGCGCCGTCGC
>CAZRQN010000153.1:0-6644 GCA_964602115.1 uncultured Rhodobacterales bacterium | reverse complement strand
GACATGCCGACGAAGGCCGACTTGCCGGCCCGGGCGCCTTCGCCCAGAAGCCAGCGATCCCAGCCCTGGCGCACGCCGGCTTCGACCGCGACGCGCACGCCGGTGCCGAGGACCCGGCGCCGGTAGGCCTCGGGCTGGGCGGCGAAGAGTTCCAGGCAGGGGGCGGAGACGACGCGGGTCGGGATTCCCTCCGCTTCGAGCTTGGCCCGCGCCGCCACCGCGATCTCGACCTCCGAGCCGGTGGCAATCAGCGTGGCTTTCGCCTTGGACGAAGCCTCTTCCAGAACATAGGCGCCGAGGCGGGACAGATTCTTCGCGCCACCATCGCGGCGCAGGGTCGGCAGGTTCTGGCGGCTGAGCGCCATCACCGTCGGACGCCCGGTCTCGGTCAGGGCGATCTCCCAGGCCTCGGCGGTCTCGACCAGATCGCAGGGGCGGATCACCAGCGTGTTGGGCGTGGCGCGCGAGATGGCGAGATGTTCCACCGGCTGGTGGGTCGGACCGTCCTCGCCGAGGCCGATCGAGTCATGCGTCATCACATAGACGACCGGGACGCCCATCAGCGCCGAGAGCCGCATGGCGGGCCGGGCGTAGTCGGTGAAGCACATGAAAGTCCCGCCGTAAGGTCTTGCACCACCGTGCAAAGCCAGGCCGTTCATCGCCGCCGCCATCCCGTGTTCGCGGATGCCGAAATGGAGGTAGCGACCCTTGCGGTTCTCGGCGGTGAAGATGCCGAGGTCCGGGGTCTTGGTGTTGTTGGATCCGGTGAGGTCGGCCGAGCCGCCGATGGTCTCGGGCATCACCGGGTTGACGGCGGTCAGCACCTGTTCGGAGGCCGAACGGGTGGCGATCTTCGGGCGATCGACCACCGCCTTGGCCTTCACCGAACGGATGGCGCCGGCGAGTTTCTTCGGCGCCGCGCCCGCCATCTGCCGGGCGAATTCGGCCTGCTTGGCCGGCGAAAGCGCGGCCAGCCGCGCCTCCCATTCCGCCCGCGCCGCCTTGCCGCGCGCGGCTGACGCGGTCCAGAGGACGGCGACATCGGCGGGGATCTCGAAGGGCGCGGCGTCCCAGCCATAGGCGGCCTTGGCATCGGCCACGACCTTGGCGTCGGTCAGCGCGCCATGGCCCTTGGCGGTGTCCTGCGCCGCCGAGCCGAGCGCGATATGGGTCTTGCAGGCCACCATCACCGGCCGCGTCGCGGCCTTGGCCGCAGTCAGGGCCCGGTCGATGTCCACCGGATCATGGCCGTCGCAGGACAGGACCTCCCATCCCGAGGCGGCAAAGCGGGCCATCTGGTCGGTGGCATCGGAGAGCGAGACCTTGCCGTCGATGGTGATGCCGTTGTTGTCCCAAAGGACGATCAGCCGGTTGAGCCCCAGCCGTCCGGCAAGCGTCAGCGCCTCCTGGCTGACGCCTTCCATCAGGCAGCCGTCGCCGGCGATCACCCAGGTGCGGTGGTCGATCAGCTTCGATCCCCAGCGGGCGCGCAGCGCCTCTTCGGCGATGGCGAAGCCCACCGAATTGGCGATGCCCTGGCCGAGCGGGCCGGTGGTGGTCTCGATCCCGGCGCCATGGCCGTATTCGGGATGGCCGGCGGTGCGGGCGCCCCATTGGCGGAAGTCGCGCAGCTGCTGCATCGGGAAGTCGGCATAGCCGGTCAGATGCAGCAGGCTGTAGAGCAGCATCGAGCCATGGCCGGCGGAGAGGATGAAGCGGTCGCGGTCGGCCCAGTGCGGTGCGGCCGGATCGAAGCGCAGGTGGCCGGAGAACAGCACCGTCGCCACATCGGCCATGCCCATCGGCATGCCCGAATGCCCCGACTTGGCGGTGGCCACCGCGTCGAGGGTCAGGGCGCGGATCGCGCTCGCCATCTTCCAGTGCGCGGGATGGGCGGCACGCAGGGCGGCGAGGTCCATGGCAGCGATCCTTTCGGCAGGGAGACCGCGCGCTTCCTAGCAGTCCGATGCGCCGATGCAAGCCGATCCCGGCGGCTGGCCGCCTTCCGCATGGGATCAACCCTTGCAACCGCAGGACCGGCTTGGCAACCTGCACCAAACGAGCAGGGTGATGCATGGCCGAACCGTCTGAGATCGCCGAGATCGAGCGCCGCCTGTCCGCCGCGCTGGAGCGGATCGGCAAGGGCCTGGCGCGAGGGGGCGGGGCGGCGCGGCCGGCGGCGTCCCCGGCGGCGCCGGTCGGGTCGGATGTGGCGGCGCTGCGCGAGGCGCTGGAATCCGAAAAGCTCGCCAATGCCCAGCTGACCGAGCGGCTGAAGGCGCTGCGCGAGCGCGACACCTCCAGCTTCTCGACGATGGAGGCCAAGGTTGACCGGCTGACGCAGCAGCTCGACGTGCAGGGGCTGGAGCTGATGCGGATGCGCAAGGTGACGATGCAGCTGCGCGACACGGTCCGGGCGATGAACGAGGCGGCGATTGCCGGGGCGACGGAGCCCGCGCTGATCAACCGGGCGCTGCTGGTCGAGATCGAGGCGCTGCGGGCATTGCGGCAGACCGAGGTGGCCGAGATGGACGAGATCCTCGCCGAGTTGCGGCCGCTGATCGGGGAGGGGGCTCATGCCTGAGGTCGAGGTGATGATCGGCGGCCGCCCGTTCCGGGTCAGCTGCCAGCCGGGGGAGGAGCATTTCCTCTCCGCCGCC
Source organism: uncultured Rhodobacterales bacterium (assembly GCA_964602115.1). GTDB lineage: Bacteria > Pseudomonadota > Alphaproteobacteria > Rhodobacterales > Rhodobacteraceae > JANOGU01. The sequence continues at coordinate 3,984 of CAZRQN010000153.1, read as the reverse complement.
GCCCAGATGCTCGATTCCGAGGCCCAGCCGATCCTGGCGCAGCTCGGCCGGGTACCGGGGGAGCGGATGCTGCTGATGGCCGGGCTGATGCTGGCCGACCGGACGGCGGCGGTCGAGGACGAGAACCGCTCGCTGAAGGCCCGCCTCGCCGAGGTTGAGGCGCGGCCGGCGCCGGCCAAGGAAAGGGTGGAAGTGCCGGTGGTGCCGCCGCGCCTGAAGGAGACGCTGGCCGAGCTTGCCGCCCGGGCCGAGGCCCTGGCCCAACAGGTCGAGGAACGCGCCCGGGCCTGAGCGTCACACGGTGGGACGCTTGGGAAAAGCCCTGCTTATCAAGGCTTTGCGCGATCTTGTTAACGGTTAGGTAGGGAAACGCCCCCGGTTAGTCGGGCGTACGGGGCGCGTGCAGGCCGCCCCGCAGCAGTCAGGCGTTGGCCTTGCGGATTTCCTCGGCCTTGGCGCGGTCGTAGGCGACGCCCTTCTGCTCGAAGAGCGCGTCCAGCTCGCCCGAGAGCGTCATCTCGGTGACGATGTCGCAGCCGCCGACGAACTCGCCCTTCACATAGAGCTGCGGGATGGTCGGCCAGTCGGAATAGTCCTTGATCCCCTGGCGGATTTCCGGATCGGCCAGCACGTTCACATCGGCATAGTCCACGCCCATGTAGTTCAGCACCCCGGCCACCCGGCTGGAGAAGCCGCATTGCGGCATCATCTTGGTGCCCTTCATGTAGAGCACCACGTCATTGGCCTCGACGGTCTCGCGAATACGGTCCTGTGCGGTCATCTCTCTAGTCCTGTTTCCCGAATGCGCTATGCCAGCGCGCGGCGTAGTCCGCGTCGTCGGTGACGACAATAGGTTTCCGCGACATCTCGGCGGTGTAGGACCGCCCCTGCTCCGGTATTCCCCAGGTACTCTGCTGCGCCTCGGCGACTCCGGCATCAAGCGCCGCCATGTCCACAGCCTCGTTCCCGAGCAGCGGCTGTTCCTGCGGCCCATCGGGCCAGGAGGAACCTGTGACCCTGGACAGCAGTCGGTAACTTCCGCGCTGCAGCCAGCGTTCGATCAACATGCCGGCTGCGAAACGGACCACCGCTGCGACCACAAGCAGAACCAGAAGCCACGCCAGGTTCATCGTTTCCTCCCGGCAGCTCCGACCCGCACGCGCCGCAGGCGGCGGCCTACATCGTCACCGTCGTCGCGCCCCCAGGCCATCAGGCCCGACGCCACGATCGCCACCGCTAGGAAGGCCCACAGCATCGTCACCAATTCCATCTTCGCTGCGGCCTTCTTTCGCTGCTCCAGAACCCGACGCCATGCCGCAGCACGCCCGGGATGCCCCTCAGCAGAAACCACAGCGCCTGGCAAACGAGACCAATGCCGTCAAAGACATGCAGGACGAGGCCGACAAGAACCCCGATCCCCTCCATCAGGCGGGTGCCTTGGTCGTCAGCGCCAGCGCGTGCAGCTCGCCCTGGGCTCCGTCCATCTTGCCCTTGAGCGCCGCATAGACGGCGCGCTGCTGCTGGACCCGGTTCATGCCGCGAAAGCTCTCGTCGATCACTTCGGCGGCGAAATGGGCGCCGTCGTCGCCCTCCACCGTAATGCGCGCCTGCGGAAAGGCGGCGCGGATGAGGTTCTCGATGTCGCGGGCTTCGATCGCCATCGGCATGCTCCGTACTTCCCTGAAAGATGTAGCGACGGGGCCATGTCGCTGCAAGGGCCGGGGCCGGCGGCGCTTTGACATCGCCACGCGGATGGGGGATCAGGTGGGCGGCAAGGGAAGGCTCGGGAGCGACACATGAAGGCGAAGATCACCTGGATCAACGGGCGGGCGTTTCTGGGAGAATCCGGCTCCGGCCATGCGGTGGTGATGGATGGCGCGCCGGAAGCGGGCGGGCGCAACATCGGCGTGCGGCCGATGGAGATGCTGCTCCTCGGCCTCGGCGCCTGCACCGCCTTCGATGTGGTGATGATCCTCGAACGGGGGCGCGAGAAGATCACCGGCTGCGAGGTGGAGCTGGATGGCGACCGGGCGGAGGTGGAGCCCAAGGTCTTCACCCGGGTGAAGCTGAAGTACACGCTGACCGGGCGCGGGCTGAAGCCGGCGGTGGTGGAGCGGGCGATCAGGCTTTCCGAAGAGAAGTATTGCTCGGCGACGGCGATGTTCCGCCATACCGCCGAAGTGACGAGCGAGTGGGACGTGGTCGAGGCGATCTGAGCCTTCGACAACGCCAGGCGCCCCCACCCCATCCCTCCCCACGAGGGGGAGGGAGCCGAGGGGCGCCGGCCGACAGGGTTCAGTCGAGGCCGAGGGCTGCGGCGAAGGCGCCGCGCCAGAGGGCGTCGAGCGCCGCGAGGGGACGGCGTTCGGCGCCGATCACCACCTCGGTGCCGCCGAAGGTGACGGCGCGGGCGGCGGGGATGCCGGCGGCCTCGGCCGCTGCGAGCAGGGCGGGGGCGTCTGCGGCGGGGACGGCCAGCAGATAGCGCGCCTGATCCTCGGCGAAAAGGGAGGGCAGATCGGAGGCGGCGAAGCTGACGCCCGTGCCGCCGCGCGCCGCCATCTCGAAGGCCGCGAGCGCCAGGCCGCCATCCGAAAGGTCCGAACAGGCGGTGATGCGGGCGGCCTGGGAAAGGACGAAGGCGCCATGGGCCTTTTCCGCCGCCAGATCGACCGGGGGCGCGTCGCCGGCCTCGATCCCCATGACCTCGGCCAGAAGCGCGGACTGGCCGAGATGGCCCTGCGTCCCGCCGATCAGGATGCCGGCCATGCCCTCCCCGACAACGCCGCCGATCACCGGCGCGCCCGAGGGAATGATCCCGACGCCGCCGATGGTGGGGGTGGGCAGGATCGCGCTGCCGTCGGTCTCGTTGTAGAGCGAGACATTGCCGGAGACGATCGGGAAGGCGAGCGCCCGGCAGGCCTCGCCGATGCCCTGGATGGCACCGACGAACTGGCCCATGATCTCGGGCTTTTCCGGGTTGCCGAAATTGAGGTTGTCGGTGGCGGCGAGCGGTGTGGCGCCGACGGCGATCAGGTTGCGATACGCCTCGGCCACCGCCTGCATGCCGCCGCGCAGCGGGTTGGCCTTCACATAGCGCGGCGTCACGTCGGAGGTGAAGGCCAGGGCCTTGCCCGAGCCATGGACGCGCACCACGCCCGCCCCGGCGCCGGGGGTCATCAACGTGTCGGCCATGACCTGGCTGTCGTATTGCTCCCAGACCCAGGCCTTGTGGGCATAGGAGGGCGAGGCGACCAGCCGCTCCAGCGCCGCCATCGGGCTGACCGCCGGCAGGTCGGGCAGGGCCGGGGCTTGCGGGGTGGGCACCCAGGGCCGGTCGTAGTCCGGGGCGCTGGAGGACAGTTTCGACAGCGGAAGGTCGGCCTTTGTTTCGTTGCCGTGGACAATCAGGAAGCGGTCCTCGGCGATGGTCTCGCCGATCACCGCGAAGTCGAGGTCCCATTTGACGAAGATCGCCTTGGCCTCGGCCTCCTTCTCGGGCTTGAGCACCATGAGCATGCGCTCCTGGCTTTCCGAGAGCATCATCTCGTAGGCGCTCATGCCGGTTTCGCGGGTCGGCACGGAATCGAGCATGAGATCGACGCCGAGATCGCCCTTGGCGCCCATCTCGACCGCCGAACATGTGAGCCCCGCCGCGCCCATGTCCTGGATCGCGATCACGCAATCGGCCGCCATGATCTCCAGACACGCTTCCAGCAGCAGCTTTTCGGCGAAGGGATCGCCGACCTGCACGGTCGGGCGCTTCTCCTCGGAATCATCGTCGAACTCGGCCGAGGCCATCGAGGCGCCGTGGATGCCGTCGCGGCCGGTCTTCGAGCCCAAATAGACGATCGGCATGTTCACGCCCGAGGCCGCCGCATAGAAGATCTTGTCGGCGTCGGCGAGGCCCACCGCCATGGCGTTGACGAGAATGTTGCCGTCATAGCGGGTGTGAAACCGCACCTGACCGCCCACGGTCGGCAC
>CAZRQN010000152.1:0-6725 GCA_964602115.1 uncultured Rhodobacterales bacterium | reverse complement strand
TGACGGCGTGGAACTGGCCGATGCCTCGGCGATCCTGCCCCCGGCCGATGTGCTGCGCCACAGCCGCACCGGCAGCCCGGCGCTGCATTCCGATCTCTTCCGCTATCACCTCCTGGCCAAAGCCGAGCGGATGATCTGGGCCGATACCGACGCCTATTGCGTGAAGCCCTTCGCCACCGCCAGCGGCCATTTCTATGCCTGGGAGAGTGAGGAGGGGGTGAACGGCGGCGTGCTCGGCCTGCCGCGCGACAGCGCCACCCTGGCGCAGCTTCTGGCCTTCACCGCCGATCCCCATGCCATCCCCGACTGGTACGGCCCGGCCTATCGCCGCGAACTGGAGGAGGCGCGCGACCGGGGGTCGCCGGTCCATGCCGGCGACATGCCCTGGGGGGTCTGGGGGCCGCATGCCCTGACCCATTTCCTCAAGGAAACCGGCGAGATCCGCCATGCCCTGCCCCGGGTGGCGCTCTATCCCTTCGCCTATCACGAGCGGCGGATGATGCTGCGCCCCGGGGTCGATCCTTCCGGCTTTGTCACCGGAGAGACCTTCTCGATCCATTTCTACGGACGGCGGATGCGCTCGCGCATCCTGGCCGAAGGCGGCGTGCCGCGCCCGCGCAGCGTGGTGGGGCAGCTGCTGCGCAAGCACGGGATCGACCCGGCCGCCGCACCGATCCCGCCCAAGAGCGCACCGCCGGCGGAAGACGATGACTGAGGACCTGCTCGCCGCGCTGGGGCCGCCCGTGACGCGCCTGGCCCTGATCGGCACCGGCGGCGCCGAACTTGCCGCTGCGGCCCATGCGCGCTGGGGCTGCGCCGTGGCGGTGGCGGATGCGGGGCCGGACGGCAGCCTGCAGGCCGAGGAAAGCGCGGCGGCGGCGGAGAGGCTTGCCGCCCTGCGGGCGGCAGGCGTGGCGGAAGCGGCGCTTTCGCGCCTCGGAGCAGGGGATAATGCGGCACCCTTTCCGCTCGTCCTCAACCTTTCCGGCTACGGCGACCGCTGGAAGGCCCGCGCCCTGCCAGACCTGCTCGACCGCCTGCTCGCCCCCGGCGGGCGCTGCCTGACCTCGATCCGCAAGGGCTCGGGCGCCTTCCCGCTTCTGAAGCCGCTGGGAGATCTGCGGGAACTGTCGGAGCGGCAGGGCGAGGGACAGGGCATATCGCTGGCGCTGCTCACCCGGCCGGACGCGGCGCCGGCGCCGGCGGAGGAGCCCTGGGCGATGATCGCCCGCAGGCTGGCGGGCAGCGAGGGTTTCTACCGCGAGGGGGCGGAGCATGCGCTTCTCTTCGTGCCGCGCGGGCGGGTGCTGGTCGTCACTTTCGACAATCTCGACATCGCCATGGAGAAGCGCGACGACCGCAGGCCCTGGGGTTTCGCCTTCATCGAGAAACAGGGCTGGTCGATGCTCGGCGTCACCGCCGCCGGCTGGACCTGGTTCCGCGATCCCTGGGTGGTGGCGGAATTCGCCCGCCTGCGCGACACCGGGTTCTTTGCCGGGTTCGACCGGGTGGTCTTCTACGGCGCCTCGATGGGCGGCTATGCGGCGGCGGCTTTCGTCGGGTTCTGCCCTGGCGCCGATGTGGTGGCGATCTCGCCGCAATCGACGCTCGACCCGGCGCTGGTGCACTGGGAAACACGCTACCGCACCGCCCGCGACCGCGATTTCTCCGGACCCACGGGCGATGCCGCCCTGGCGAGCGCTGCGGCCGGGCGGGTGATCCTGCTCTTCGATCCCTACGAGCGGCTCGACGCCGCCCATGTCGCCCGGTTCACCGCGCCCAATGCGGTGAAGCTGCGCGCGCCGATGATGGGCCACCGGCTCGGCTCCTCCCTGCAGCAGATGGGCATCCTGTCGCGGATCATCCTCGCCGCGCTCGACGGATCGCTGAGCGAGGCGGAGTTCTACCGCGCGCTGCGGGCCCGCAAGACCTCGCCGCGCTATCAGCGCGAGCTGTTCCGGCGGGCGCTGGCGCGGGGCCATGTCGCGCTGGCCCGGCGGCTGGCGCGCTGGGTGCTGACGCGCGGCGACCATCGCTATATCCGCAAGGCGCTCGCGGACCTCTGACGCCTTGCTTTGCAGGCGCCGGCGCGTCAGGCTTGCGCCATGCGCCGCGCCCTTGCCCTCTGGCTTGCGCTGGCCGGCCCGGCGCCGGCCTGCGACACGGCGCTGCTTTTGGCGATCGACGTGTCCGGCTCGGTGGATGGCGGCGAGTACAAGCTCCAGACACAGGGCACGGCGGCGGCGATCCTCGACCCTGCGGTGAGCGAGGCCTTGTTGCGCGGCCAGGTGGCGCTGGCGGTGGTGCAATGGTCCGGCGAGGGCGAGCAGGCGCTGGTCATGCCCTGGCGGCGGATGCAGTCGCAGGCGGAGATCGACGCTTTCGCGGCCGGGGCTGCCGCCGTGCCGCGCGCCTTCAGCAATTCCGACACCGCCGTGGGCCAGGCGGTCGCCTTCTCCGCCGCCCGGTTCGCCGATGTCGCCGACTGCCGGCGCAAGGTGATCGACCTCTCGGGCGACGGGCAGGAGAACGCGGGCTTCTCCCTTGCCGAGGCCCGGTCCGTGGCGATGCGGGCGGGGATCGAGATCAATGCCATCGCCATCGAGGACCCCGGCCTGCCGACGCCGATCACCAGCTATTTCACCCGCCAGCTCATCACGCCCCATGGCTTCGTCCTGACCACGCGCGGCCTGTCTTCCTATGCCGAAACGCTGCGGTTGAAGCTGTTGCGCGAACTGGACCGGCCGGCGGCCTGAACCCCGCAAGCTGCTTGACCGCAACCCTCGGCAGGCCCTATCACCTTGGCCGTGGGGCAACGTGACCGCCCCGTGAGGCGCCAGCCCAAGTGTCGCATGGACCCGTTTTCCGCAAGGAGGCACCATGCCTGCGCCAAACCAGATCACCCCCGCCCAGTTGTCCCGCCTGATCGGCACCCCCGAGGCGCCGGTCGTGCTCGATGTCCGCGTCCCGGAGGATGCCGAGGCCGATCCCCGCCGCATCCCCACCGCCCGCGCCCTGCCGCATGGGGCGGTCGAGGGCCTGGCCCGCGACTTCGCCGGCCAGCGCGTCGTCGTCTCCTGCCAGCGCGGCAAGAAGCTGTCCGAAGGTGCCGCAGCCCTTCTGCGGCTCGCCGGCGCCCAGGCCGAGAGCCTGGAGGGCGGGCATGTCGCCTGGGCCGAGGCGGGATTGCCGCTGACCCCGGTGGCGGCGCTGCCGGCCTCTTCGCTCTGGGTCACCCGGCACCGCCCGAAGATCGACCGCATCGCCTGCCCCTGGCTGATCCGCCGCTTCGTCGATCCCGCCGCGCGGTTCCTTTTCGTGGCGCCTGCGGAAGTCGAAGGCGTGGCGGAGCGTTTCGCCGCCACGCCCTTCGACATTCCCGGCGTGTTCTGGACCCATCGCGGCGAGCGCTGCTCCTTCGACACGATGGTGGAGGAATTCGGCCTCTCCTCCCCGGCGATGGACCGGCTGGCGACCGTAGTGCGCGCCGCCGATACCGACCGGCATGACCTTGCCCCCCAGGCGGCGGGGCTTCTTGCGATTTCCGTAGGCCTTTCAAGGCTCTACCGCGATGACCTCCAGCAGCTTGAAGCCGGCATGGGCCTCTATGACGCGCTCTGGCGCTGGGCGCGGGACGCGCATGACGAGGGGCATGACTGGCCGGCCGGGCGGCAGGCATGAGTGGCGCAGCCCCTGCCCGGCCCGAGACGCCGCTGGCCGAAGTGACCCGTGTCTTCCTGCGCATCGGCTGCCTGTCCTTCGGCGGCCCGGCGGCACAGATCGCGCTGATGCATCGCGAGCTGATCGACAACCGCAACTGGCTGACCGAGGCGGAATATCTGCGCGCCCTGTCGTTCTGCATGCTGCTGCCCGGGCCGGAGGCGATGCAGTTGGCCACCTATGCCGGCTGGCGTCGCGCCGGGGTCGCCGGGGGGCTGGTGGCGGGAGGGCTGTTCGTCCTGCCCGGGGCGCTGGTCGTGCTGGCGTTGTCGATGGTCTATGCCGCCTACGGTCAGGTGCCGCTGGTCGGGGCGCTGTTCTTCGGCGTTCAGGCCGCCGTGGTGGCGGTTGTGCTGCATGCGTTGCAGCGGGTGGCCAGGCGGGCGCTGAAGGCGCGCAGGCACTGGCTGGTGGCCGTGGCGGCCTTTGCGGCGCTGTTCCTGTTCAACCTGCCCTTCCCGGTGGTCATCATCGCTGCGGCCCTGGCCGGGTGGTGGATGGCCCCGACCGGAGCCACGGCGCGCGCGGCACCTCCCGCGCCCGGCGCTGCCGCCTTTGCGCTGCGCCAGTGCCTGGTCTGGGGGGCGATCTGGCTCCTGCCCCTCGCCGCGCTCTGGGTTCTGGAGGGCGGGCTCCTGTGGGAGATCGGCCTCTTCTTCTCCAAACTCGCCGTCGTCACCTTCGGCGGCGCCTATGCGGTGCTGGCCTGGATGACCCAGGAGGTGGTGCAGGTAAAGGGCTGGCTGACCACCGGCGAGATGATGGCCGGCCTTGGCCTGGCCGAGACGACGCCGGGACCGCTGATCCTGGTCAATGAATTCGTGGGCTACCTCGCCGCCTTCAAGCAGGGCGGCCTGGGTTTCGGCCTCGCCGGGGCGGCGGTTGCCGTCTGGATGACCTTTGCCCCCTGCTTCCTGTGGATCTTCGCCGGCGCGCCCTTTGTCGAGCGGCTGGCTGCCGCCCCCCGGCTGTCGGCGGCGCTGGCGGGGATCACGGCGGCCGTGGTCGGCGTCATCGCCAGCCTGTCCCTGTGGTTCGCGCTGCATGTACTTTTCCACCGGCTGGTCCTCTGGCAGGCCGGTCCGCTGCGCCTGACCCTGCCCGACCCGGCGGCGCTGGACGTCAGGGCGCTGGCGCTGGCGGCCTTTGCCGCCTGGGCGATCCTGTGGCGGCATATGGACCTGATCCTGGTCCTGGCCCTTTCCGCCGTTGCGTCGCTGGCGCTGGCTGCGGTCTGACGGGCCTTCCCTTGGCGGGCGAATCTCTTATGCTGGCCGGGTATTGGAGGCCCGGTGGCCATGGCGCGGACGATCGACTACGGCAATCTGATGCACCGGGCCATGCGTGGCCTGATCCAGTCGGTGCTGCAGGACGTGGCCGATCACGGCCTGCCCGGCAACCACCATTTCTTCATCACCTTCGACACCCATCACCCGGGCGTGGCCATCTCCGACTGGCTGCGCGAGCGCTATCCCGACGAGATGACCATCGTTCTTCAGCACTGGTTCGCAGGGCTGGAGGTGTCGGACGACGGCTTTTCGGTGACGCTGAACTTCAGCAACCAGCCCGAACCGCTGGTCGTCCCCTTCGATGCGGTGCGCACCTTCGTTGATCCCTCGGTCGAGTTCGGCCTGCGCTTCGAGACCCAGGACGGCGACGAGGAGGCCGAGGAAGAGGCGGAGCCCGAGGAAGACCCGCCCGCCGCGCCGCCGCATCAGGCCGAGGTCGTCCGTCTGGACCGGTTCCGCAAGACCTGAGCCGCGATCTTCGGTATTCCATCGCATACCGATTGATTCCGCGCCGCAGCGCCCCTATCAGGGGCCTGTCCGCGACGGAGGTGACGCCATGACTGCAACCCGCACCGAAACCGACAGCTTCGGCCCGCTCGAAGTCCCGGCGGACAAGTACTGGGGGGCGCAGACGCAGCGCTCGCTGGGCAATTTCAAGATCGGCTGGGAGCGTCAGCCGATCCCGATCGTCCGCGCCCTCGGCGTGATCAAGCGGGCCTGCGCCCAGGTCAACATCGACCAGGGCGACATCGACCCGCAGCTCGGCAATGCCATCGCCGCCGCCGCCGAGGAGGTGATGGAGGGCAAGTTCGACGATCACTTCCCGCTCGTCGTCTGGCAGACGGGATCGGGCACCCAGAGCAACATGAACGCCAACGAGGTGATCTCGAACCGGGCGATCGAGATGCTGGGCGGCACGATGGGCTCGAAGAAGCCGGTCCACCCCAACGACCATGTCAACATGGGCCAGTCGTCGAACGACACCTTTCCCACGGCGATGCATGTGGCGATCGCCATGCATACCAATGCGCTGCTGATCCCGGCCCTGCGCCACCTGCATACGGCGCTGGCGGTCAAGGCGCAGGAGTTCAAGGACATCATCAAGATCGGCCGCACCCATACCCAGGACGCGACGCCGATGACGCTCGGCCAGGAGTTCTCGGGCTATGCCCATCAGGTGGCGATGGGCCTGGTGCGCATCGACAAGATCCTGCCCGAGATCTACGAGCTGGCCCAGGGTGGCACGGCAGTAGGTACGGGCCTGAACACCAAGCCCGGCTGGGACGTGCGGGTGGCGGCCAAGATCGCCGAGATCACCGGCCTGCCCTTCGTCACCGCGCCCAACAAGTTCGAGGCGCTGGCCGCACATGACGCCATGGTGATGTTCTCGGGCGCGCTGAAGACCATCGCCGCGAGCCTGTTCAAGATCGCCAACGACCTGCGGCTCCTCGGTTCCGGCCCGCGCTCGGGCCTGGGCGAGCTGATCCTGCCGGAGAACGAGCCGGGATCGTCGATCATGCCGGGCAAGGTGAACCCGACCCAGGCCGAGGCGCTGACCATGGTCTGCGCCCAGGTCATGGGCAATGACGCCGGCGTGGGCTTCGCCGGCTCGCAGGGCCATTTCGAGCTGAATGTCTATAACCCGATGATGGCCTATAACGGCCTGCAGTCGGGCCAGCGTCTCGGCGACGCCGCCGGCAGCTGCACCGACAACAT
>CAZRQN010000151.1:0-6736 GCA_964602115.1 uncultured Rhodobacterales bacterium | reverse complement strand
CGGCGACCTTCTTCATCGCCTTGGTCTGCGCCGAGGAGCCGACGCGCGACACCGAGATGCCGACGTTCACCGCCGGGCGGATGCCCTGGTAGAACAGGTCGGTCTCCAGGAAGATCTGGCCGTCGGTGATCGAGATCACGTTGGTCGGGATGTAGGCCGACACGTCGTTGGCCTGCGTCTCGATGACCGGCAGCGCCGTCAGCGAGCCGTTGCCGTTCTCGTCGTTCAGCTTGGCGGCGCGCTCCAAGAGGCGCGAATGCAGGTAGAAGACGTCGCCCGGATAGGCTTCGCGGCCCGGCGGACGGCGCAGCAGCAGCGACATCTGGCGGTAGGCCACGGCCTGTTTGGACAGGTCGTCATAGATGATCAGGGCATGGCGGCCGTTGTCGCGGAAGTACTCCGCCATGGCGGTCGCCGAATAGGGCGCCAGGAACTGCATCGGCGCCGGGTCCGAGGCGGTGGCGGCGACGACGATCGTATAGGCCATCGCGCCGGTCTCTTCGAGCTTCTTCACCAGCTGGGCGACGGTGGAGCGCTTCTGGCCGACGGCCACATAGACGCAGTAGAGCTTCTTGCTCTCGTCGTTGCCGGCGGCCTCGTTATAGACCTTCTGGTTCAGGATCGTGTCGAGCGCCACGGCGGTCTTGCCGGTCTGGCGGTCGCCGATGATCAGTTCGCGCTGGCCGCGCCCGACCGGGGTCATGGCGTCGATCGATTTCAGGCCGGTGGCCATCGGCTCATGGACCGAGCGGCGCGGGATGATGCCGGGGGCCTTCACGTCGGCCACGCGGCGCTCCGAGGTCATGATCGGACCGCGCCCGTCGATCGGGTTGCCAAGGCCGTCCACGACCCGGCCGAGCAACGCATCGCCCGCCGGCACGTCCACGATGGACTTGGTGCGCTTAACGGTGTCGCCTTCCTTGATCGAACGGTCGTCGCCGAAGATCACGATACCGACGTTGTCAACTTCGAGGTTCAGCGCCATGCCCCGGATGCCGCCGGGGAATTCCACCATCTCGCCGGCCTGGACGTTGTCCAGCCCGTGGACGCGGGCGATCCCGTCGCCGACCGAAAGAACCCGGCCGACCTCGGCGACATCCGCGTCTTTCCCGAAGTTCTTGATCTGCTCCTTGAGGATCGCAGAAATCTCGGCAGCCTGGATTCCCATCTTATCCGACCTCTTTCATGGCATTCTGGAGTTGGGCGAGCTTGGCGCGCAGCGAGGTGTCGATCATCTTCGACCCCACGCGGACCACCAGCCCGCCGATCAGCGACCCGTCAACGGTCACGTTGAGTTTCACGTCCTTGCCGACGCTGCCCTTGAGCGTCTTGGCAAGCGCCTCGGCCTGGGCCTCAGACAGCGGCACCGCCGAAGTGACTTCGGCCGTCACCTCGCCGCGTTCGGCCGCAATCATCGCCTTGAGCTGGGCCACAAGCTGCGGCAGCACGAAGAGGCGCCGCTTGCTGGCCATCAGCGCAAGACCATTCGCCGCGAGCGCGCTCAGGCCCATCTTCTGGGCGATCTTGGCGATCGCGCCGGCCTGGTCCTCGCGGGAATAGATCGGCGAGCCGATCAGGTCGCGCAGGTCGGCGCTCCCTGCCAGTGCGGCAGAGATTGCATCGGCATCGGCGTCCAGCGCGGCAAGCGCCTTGGACTCCTTCGCCAGTTCAAACAGCGCCAGTGCATAGCGCTGGGCGATCCCGGTCGAGATCGAGACAGGTTCGGCCAAGTCACCCCCCGTAGCTGGGCCCGCGCCCGATGTTAGCGTCGGACAACGACCGCCTCAAGACAGCTGGAAACTCCGCTGCCGAGCGCTGGCGGGCCGTGTAGCAGTTCAATTTCCGCCTCGCAACCGGATTAGGGATCTTGGGGCGAGGATTTTTATTTTGCCGCCTTCAGCACATTCAAAGCGCTTTGATCGCGCGTTTGCGACATGGCTCACGGCGCCGAGACAATGGCGGGCTGCGGCAGTGCAGCGGTTGCCGGCCGCATGCGCCTGCGGGCGACCGCTCCGAGCCCGCCGCGCGTGGGCGCCCAGACCTGTTTGGTCGCCTCGGTCATCACCACACCGCCCCGCAGCAGGCGGCCGAAGCGGCGGCCGAGCGCCTCCCAGGTGTCGGCAGTGCGCAGCCAGAACCGGCCATGCGACGGCGGAGCGAACAGGGCCGAAACCGTGCGCTCCGGGGTGAAGCCGTGCCGCTTCAGCTCCGCCTCCAGCTGCGCCGCCGAATAGGGCCGGCCAAAACCGAAGGGCGTGCCGTCCCGCCGCGCCCAGAGGCCGGAGCGCGCCGGCACGATGAACAGCACCCGTCCGCCCGGCGCCAGGACCCGCGACGCCTCGTCCAGCACATCGGTCGGCCGTTCGGAGGTTTCCAGCCCATGCATCAGCACCAGTTTCTCGACCGAGCCGGTGGCCAGCGGCCAGGCGCCGTCCTCGCACAGGACCGAGACATTGGGCATGCCGGCCGGCCAGGGCATCACCCCCTGCGGCGCCGGCATCAGCGCCACCACCCTGCGCGCGCTGTCGAGATAGGGCCGCAGCAGCGGCACGGCAAAGCCGAAGCCCGCCACCGTCTGGTCCTGCGCATCGGGCCAGAGTGCCACGACCTGATCACGGATCGCCCGCTGCGCCACCCGGCCGAGCGGGGTGCGATAATAGAAGGACTTCAGGTCCAGCACGTCGAGGTGCATTGCGGCGGCGGCCTCTTCCGGCAAAGACTGCGCCGATCATAGCTGCGGGGGAGGGAATTGCCATGCCGCTCGAAATCGTCATCGTGCCCTGCCTGGCCGACAACTTTGCCTATCTCCTGCGCTGTCTGGAGACTGGCGCCATCGCCTGCGTCGATGTGCCCGATCCCGCGCCCATCCTTGCGGCACTCCAGTCCTATGGCTGGGATCTCGACCAGATCCTGATCACCCACCACCATCCCGACCATATCCAGGGCGTGCCCGATCTGGTCGCGGCCACCGGCGCGCGGGTGGTCGGGGCCTCGGCCGATGCGCACCGCCTGCCGCCGCTGGACGAGGCGGTGGCGCCGGGCGATCTGGTCCGGGTCGGGCGCGCCAAGGGCGTGGTCCGCGATGCCGCCGGCCATACGCGCGGCCATGTCGCCTTCCACTTCCCTGCCGAGCGCATGCTCTTTTCCGCCGACAGCCTGATGGCGGCGGGTTGCGGGCGTCTCTTCGAGGGCACGCCGGCCGAGATGTGGGCCACGCTCTCGGCCTTTGCCGCCTATCCGGCGGAAACGCTGGTCTATTCCGGCCACGACTACCTCGCCGGCAACCTGCGCTTCGCCGCCCATGTCGAGCCCTCCAACCCCGCCATCGCCGCCCGCGCGGCCAGGGTGGCGGAGATCAAGGCCGCCGGCGGCCTGCCCATGCCCTGGTCGATGGAGGAGGAGCGGGCGACCAACCCTTTCCTGCGCGCCGACCTGCCCGCGCTGCGCGGCGCCACCGGCCTGCCCCGCGCCCCGGCGGCGGAGGTCTTTGCCGCGCTCCGGGCGATGAAGGACACGTTCTGACCGGGCTCCAAGCGGCCCGGATTGTTCACATTCCGGGCACGGCCCCAGCGAAAGCAAGAAATTGGCGCGGAAAGGCCTTGAAGGTCTGGAAAGAAAGCCGAACTCTAATCTGCAAGACGCCAGGGTGGGTCGGGGCCCTCCGCCCCTCTCCGCCCGCAGGACAGGAGCACGAACGTGCCGTCATTTTCGCAGACGCTCGAGCAGGCGATCCACAACGCGCTGGCCCAGGCCAACGCCCGCAGGCATGAACTGGCGACGCTGGAGCATCTCCTGCTCGCCCTCATCGACGAGCCCGATGCGGCCCGGGTGATGAAGGCCTGCAGCGTCAACCTGGACGAATTGCGCAAGACGCTGGTCGCTTTCATCGACGACGATCTCTCCACCCTCGTCACCGATGTCGAGGGATCCGAGGCCGTGCCGACCGCTGCCTTCCAGCGCGTCATCCAGCGCGCGGCGATCCATGTGCAATCCTCCGGCCGGTCGGAGGTGACCGGCGCCAACGTCCTCGTCGCGATCTTCGCCGAACGCGAGTCGAATGCCGCCTATTTCCTGCAGGAGCAGGACATGACGCGCTATGACGCGGTGAATTTCATCGCCCATGGCGTGGCCAAGGACCCGTCCTTCGGCGAAACCCGTCCCGTCACCGGTGCCGAGGAGCCGCAGGAACCCGCCAAATCCGAACCGGGCGAGATCAAGGAATCGGCGCTGACCAAGTTCTGCATCGACCTCAACACCAAGGCGCGCAAGGGCGATGTCGATCCCCTGATCGGCCGGGATGCGGAGGTGGAGCGCTGCATCCAGGTCCTTTGCCGCCGGCGCAAGAACAACCCGCTCCTGGTGGGCGATCCCGGCGTCGGCAAGACCGCAATTGCCGAAGGGCTGGCGTGGAAGATCGTCAAGGCCGAGGTGCCGGAGGTCCTGTCCGGCGCCACGATCTTCTCGCTCGACATGGGCGCGCTCCTCGCCGGAACCCGCTACCGCGGCGATTTCGAGGAGCGGCTGAAATCCGTGGTCAAGGAGATGGAGGATCACCCGGACGCGATCCTGTTCATCGACGAGATCCATACCGTGATCGGCGCCGGCGCCACTTCGGGCGGCGCCATGGACGCCTCGAACCTGCTGAAGCC
This sequence comes from uncultured Rhodobacterales bacterium, assembly GCA_964602115.1. GTDB lineage: Bacteria > Pseudomonadota > Alphaproteobacteria > Rhodobacterales > Rhodobacteraceae > JANOGU01. The sequence goes on along the minus strand of CAZRQN010000151.1, from coordinate 2,087 downwards.
CGCGCTGCAGGGCGGCAAGCTGCGCTGCATGGGCTCGACCACCTACAAGGAGTTCCGCCAGCACTTCGAGAAGGACCGCGCCCTGTCGCGGCGCTTCCAGAAGATCGACGTCAACGAACCCTCGGTGGAAGATTCGGTGAAGATCCTCACCGGGCTGAAGCCCTATTTCGAGGAACACCACGACCTGCGCTATACCGCCGACGCGATCCGCGCGGCGGTGGAGCTGGCCGCGCGCTACATCCATGACCGCAAGCTGCCCGACAAGGCGATCGACGTGATCGACGAGGCCGGTGCCGCCCAGCATCTGGTTTCGGAAAGCAAGCGGCGCAAGACCATCGGCACCAAGGAGATCGAGGCCGTGGTGGCCAAGATCGCCCGCATCCCGCCGAAATCGGTGTCGAAGGACGATGCCGAGGTTCTGCGCGATCTGGAAAAGACCCTCAAGCGGGTGGTCTTCGGCCAGGACAAGGCGATCGAGAGCCTGTCCTCGGCGATCAAGCTCGCCCGGGCCGGCCTGCGCGAGCCGGAGAAACCCATCGGCAACTACCTCTTCGCCGGGCCTACCGGCGTCGGCAAGACCGAGGTCGCCAAACAGCTCGCCTCGGTCCTGGGGGTGGAGCTTCTGCGCTTCGACATGTCGGAATACATGGAGAAACACGCGGTTTCCCGCCTGATCGGCGCGCCCCCGGGCTATGTCGGCTTCGACCAGGGCGGCATGCTCACCGATGGCGTGGACCAGCACCCGCATTGCGTTCTCCTGCTCGACGAGATCGAGAAGGCGCATCCGGATGTCTATAACATCCTTCTCCAGGTGATGGACCACGGCAAACTGACCGACCACAACGGCCGCCAGGTCGATTTCCGCAACGTGATCCTGATCCTGACCACCAATGCCGGCGCCCGCGAGTTGCAGCAGGCCGCCATCGGCTTCGGCCGCGAACGGCGCACCGGCGAGGACACGGCAGCGATCGAGCGGCTGTTCACGCCGGAATTCCGCAACCGTCTGGATGCGGTGATCTCCTTCGCCCCGCTGGGCAAGGATACGATCATGCAGGTGGTGGAGAAGTTCGTGCTCCAGCTCGAAGCGCAGCTGATGGACCGCAACGTCCATATCGAGCTGACGCCCGAAGCCGCCGCCTGGCTGGGCGACAAGGGCTATGACGACAAGATGGGCGCCCGCCCGCTGGCCCGGGTGATCCAGGAGCACATCAAGAAGCCGCTGGCCGAGGAACTGCTGTTCGGCAAGCTGGTCAAGGGCGGCGTCGTCCGCGTGGCGGTCAAGGGCGACGGGATCGACCTGCAGGTGCAGGAGCCGGGCAAGCCGCGCCTCACCCGCCAGAAACCGCCGCTGCTGACGGCGGAATAAGACCCTCCGCCGAAGTCCCCCGCCCCCGGTGCCGCAAGGCGCCGGGGGATTGTCATATGTCCTCTTGCCCATATTGAACATATGCATAGTCTATGCGTATCTTACATGCGACCAATCATGGAGGCCGCCATGTCCCCTACCCGCCGCGCCACCAGCCTGACGCTCGACAGCGGGCTGATGGAGGAGGCCAAGGCCTACAAGATCAACCTCTCCCGCGCTGCGGAAAGCGGCATCGCGGCGGCGCTGAAGCAGGCGCGTACCGAAGCTTGGCAGAGGGAGAACGCAGAGGCGATCCGCAACTACAACGACTATATTGAGAAGCACGGTCTGCCGCTCGAAAAGTACCGGACGTTCTGATCGCCATGCCCCGTCAGTTCGATCTCGTCAGGCTCGGCGGAGGCAGCCGGGCGGTCGTCTTGCAGGACGACATGCACGGCACCTTGCGCACCCGGGTCGTGGCTCCGCTTGTTCCGCTGAGGCAGGCCAAAGACCAACCGAAAGGACTTTGCCCGGTTGTTGCACTGGACGGCGAGCCTTGGGCCATCCTCACCCCGTCAACGGCCGCAGTCCCGGTTGGCGCCCTAAGCACACCTTTCGGATCTCTGGCTGAGCGCCGCGATGAGATCATCCGCGCCCTCGATCTTCTCTTCACCGGCGTCTGACTATCGGTCGGTCAGCTTCAGCTCGATCCGGCGGTTCTGGGCCCGCGCCTCGGGGCTGT
>CAZRQN010000150.1:0-6748 GCA_964602115.1 uncultured Rhodobacterales bacterium | reverse complement strand
TCCGACAGAAAACCACAACACGCCGCCCTCACAAAGCCCGTGTCGTGTAGTGTGAGGTTTGTTAGGATCTCGCCCCCGGTTAACCCGCCGCGCGCCGGTCGTTGGCCCCGCCAAGTGACGGCGGGAATGGAAAGGACGGCCCTGCCGGGCCGCCCTTCCCTTTTTCCGCTCTGCGCGGTCAGGCTGCCGCCGCCACGCCCTCCGGCACTTTCGCGCCGGTCATGAAGGCCACCGCATCCGACATCGTGTAGTCCTTCGGATTGATGACGCAGAGCCGCGTGCCGAGCCGGTGGATGTGGATCCGGTCCGCGATCTCGAACACATGCGGCATGTTGTGCGAGATCAGGATGATCGGGATCCCCCGGTTCTTCACGTCGCGGATCAGCTCCAGCACCCGGCGGCTTTCCTTGACGCCGAGCGCCGCCGTGGGCTCGTCGAGGATCACCACCTTCGAGCCGAAGGCCGCCGCCCGGGCCACCGCCACCCCCTGACGCTGGCCGCCCGAGAGCGTTTCCACCGCCTGGTTGATGTTCTGGATGGTCATCAGCCCGAGCTCGTTCAGCTTGCCCCGGGCGAAGGCCTCCATCCTCGGCCGGTCGAGCATGCGCAGCCACTGTCCCATGAACCCGGGGCGGCGCAGTTCCCGTCCCATGAACATGTTGTCGGCAATGGAAAGCGCCGGAGACATGGCCAGCGTCTGATAGACGGTCTCGATCCCGGCATCGCGACCCTCGATCGGGTTCTTGAAGCTGATTTCCTTGCCTTCCAGCCAGAGCTTGCCTTCGTCAGGAACCACGGCGCCGGAGATCGCCTTGATGAGCGAGGATTTTCCGGCCCCGTTGTCGCCGATCACCGCGAGGATTTCGCCCGGCATGAGATCGAAGTCGCAGTTGTTGAGCGCGGTGACCTTGCCGTAGCGCTTGGTAAGCCCGCGTCCTTTGAGGATAGGTTCCATCAGCCCGACACCTTTCTGATCCACTGGTCAACCGCGACCGCGAAGATGATGAGAACGCCGATCAGGAAGAAGGTCCATTGCGGGTCGGTCCCGACCAGCCGCAGACCCATTTCGAAGACACCGACGATCAGCGCTCCGAAGAACATGCCCGCGATCGAGCCGCGTCCGCCGAAGAGCGAGATCCCCCCGATCACCACGGCGGTGATCGACTGGATATTGCCCTGGACCCCGGTGGAGGCCGAGGGAGACACCGAACCGAAGCGACCGATCATCACCCAGCCGGCGATGGCACAGAACAGACCGGCCAGGGAATAGACCTGGATCAGGACCTTGGCCGTGGGCACGCCGGCCAGTTCGGCAGCCGCCGGATCGTCGCCGGTCGCATAGACATACCGGCCCCAGGCAGTGTGGCGCAGGACATAGGACATGATGGCGACAAGCGCGATCAGCAGGAAGACGGCATAGAGGACCTTCACGCCGCCCGGCTGGACCGAATAGCCCCAGAACTGCAGCGCTGCGGCCTGCTCCTCGATGTCCGCCGAGCGGATCGTCTCGTTGGCCGAGTAGATGTAGTTCGACGCCAGAAGCACCTGCCAGGTGCCGAGCGTGACGATGAATGGCGGCAGTTTCATCTTCGCCACCAGCCAGCCGTTGGCGTAGCCCATGGCGGTGCCCAGCGCGAGCCCGATCAGGATGGAGATCGGGGCCGGGATACCGTAGCGGAAGGTCATCTGACCCATCAGCACCGAAGAGAAGACCGCGATGGCGCCGACCGATAGGTCGATGCCCGCCGTCAGGACCACGATCGTCTGGGCGCAGCCGATGATGCCGACGACGGCAATCTGCTGCAGGATCGTGGAAAGCGTCCCGGCCTTGAAGAAGTTTTCGGACAGGAAGCCGAAAACGATGATCGCGGCGATCAGGACGATCATCGGCACCGCCGATGGCGTCTGGTGCAGCCAGTGCTGAATCTTCTTCAGCGTGGACTTGTTGTCGTGGAACTCGGCGACCTTCTCGACTGCACCCTTGAGGCCTGCCTCATAGGTGCCCGAGACCGCCTTTGCATCGTCGGCCATGTAACCCCTCCCAAAGGCCCCGCCCGCAGTGAGGCAGGGCACGGTTAGGGCAAGGGCGGCGCACGGGGAGCCGCCCTTGCCTCATGACTGCATTTCGTCACGCCTGCCGACGATCCTTTGGGGAGCGCCGGCCCGCCGGAGGGATCAGCCCCAGCAGAGTTCCAGGCCCTTCGCCGAGTCGACCGACTCGACGCCATCGACCGGCTTGTCGGTGATGAGCGTCACGCCGGTGTCGAAGAAGTCCTTGCCTTCGGTCGGCGCCGGCTTGGAGCCGTCGGCGGCGAACTTGGCGATCGCTTCGATGCCGAGCGCGGCCATCTGCAGCGGGTACTGCTGCGAGGTGGCGCCGATCACGCCGCCCTTGACGTTCTCGACCCCGGGGCAGCCGCCGTCCACCGAGACGATCAGCACGCCTTCCTTGCCGGCGGCCTTCAGCGCCTCGAAAGCGCCGGCAGCGGCCGGTTCGTTGATCGTATAGACGACGTTGACGTCCGGGTCCTTGGCGAGCAGGGCTTCCATGGCCTTCAGGCCGCCTTCCTCGTTGCCGGCGGTGACGTCATGGCCGACGATGCGCGGATCGGTTTCGTCGCCCCACTTGGCCGGATCGGCCAGGTCGATGCCGAAGCCCTGCAGGAAGCCCTGGTCACGCGCCACGTCCACCGACGGCTGGGCGATCGCGAGGTCGAGCATGGCGATCTTGGCGGAAGCTGCCGCGTCGCCCAGCGATGCCTTCGCCCACTGGCCGATCAGCAGGCCGGCGCGGAAGTTGTCGGTGGCAAAGGTGGCGTCGGCCGCATCGACGGGGTCGAGCGGGGTGTCAAGCGCGATCACCAGGATGCCGGCGTCGCGGGCGGCTTTCACCGAGTCGACGATGGCGCCGGTGTCCGAGGCGGTGAGCAGGATGCCCTTGGCGCCGTCGGCGATGCAGGCCTCGATGGCGGCGACCTGCGATTCGTTGTCGCCGTCAACCTTGCCGGCATAGGACTTCAGCGTCACGCCGAGTTCCGCCGCCTTGGCTTCGGCACCTTCCTTCATCTTGACGAAGAAGGGGTTGGTGTCGGTCTTGGTGATCAGGCAGGCGCTCACGCCATCCGCCATCGCCGGAGCACCGAGCAGCGCCACGGCCGCAGCGCCCATCAGCGCTTTTGTCTTCGAAGTCATGCGTTTCCTCCCAGGGATGTTTCGGGGCTCAGCCCCGCTGTGCCGACCGCCGGCGGACCCACCCGCTGCGGTGAAAGCATCACAAACAGATTCGGCCACATGGGTCAAGATAAATAATTCACTCTGATTTAGTATTGACAGCAGGCCGATTCGAATTCCACCGTGCGGTGTCGCTGAAGGGCATTCCGGCGCCGGAAGGGCGGTGTCTCGGAGGGTTTCCCTGATGTCCTTCGCGGCCTGGAACGACACCCAAGAAGGGGGAGTGGACGTCATGCTGATCGGAGTGCCCGCGATCCTCGGACCGGAGCTGCTCTTCTCCCTCAGGGCGATGGGGCATGGCGACGAGATCGCCATCGTTGACGGAAACTACCCGGCGCAGGAACACGCCCGGCGGCTGGTGCGTGCCGACGGCCACCGGGTGCTGGCGCTGGTGGACGCCATCCTGCAGGTCATGCCGCTTGACGAGGATGTTCCCGCGCCGATCTTCCGCGCCGCGCTCAACAACGACCCGGCCCAGTTCGGCGGCATCCATCGCGACATCGACGCATTGTGTGCCGCGCGCGCACCGGGCCGCCCGGTGATGCCGCTGCGCGGAGAGGACCTCTATGCGCGCATCCGCAGCGCCCATACACTGGTGGCCAGTTCCGAAACGGAACTGTTCGCCAATGTGATCCTGCGGAAAGGTGTCATCCGACCATGAGCCCCGGCGCGATGCCCGACCGCAGCCTGACATCGGACGACCCGGATCTGCGGGGCTCAAACCAGTCGGGCATGCGGGCCTTCAACGAGCGTCTGGTCCTTTCTCTGGTGCGCCAGCACGGAGCCCTGGCGAAATCCGACATCGCCCGGATCACCGGCCTGTCGGCGCAGACCGTTTCGGTGATCATGCGCGAACTGGAAGCCGAGGGCATGCTGCTGCGCGGCGATCCGGTGCGCGGGCGGATCGGCCAGCCCTCCGTCCCCATGTCGCTGGCGCCCGACGGGGCCCTGTTCCTCGGCCTGAAGATCGGGCGCAGGTCGGCCGATCTGGCGCTGGTCGATTTCACCGGCACCCTGCGCCAGATGATCCGGCGGATGTACCACTATCCCACACCCGCCTCGACCGTGGCCTTCGTGCGCGAGGCCATGCCGGAACTTCTGGGCACGCTTTCACCGGCGCAGCGGGCCCGGGTCGGCGGACTGGGCATCGCCTTTCCCTTCGAACTGTGGAGCTGGGTGACCGAGATCGGCGCCCCGCAGCAGGAGATGGACGCCTGGCGCAGCCATGACATCGTCGCCGACATCTCCGCCTTTGCCGGCATGCCGGTCTTCCTGCAGAACGACGCGACGGCGGCCTGCGGTGCCGAACTGGTCTTCGGCAAGGGCGAAAGGCCGAAGGATTTCCTCTATTTCTACCTCGCCTACTTCGTCGGCGGCGGGCTTGTGCTGAACGGCCGGCTGTTCGTCGGCCGCAGCGGCAACGCCGCCGGCGTCGGCCCGATGCCGGTGCCCGGGCCCGACGGCAAGATGCACCGCCTGCTTTCGGTCGCCTCGCTGTCCACCCTGGCGCGGATCATGGAGGCTCATGGCGCCGATCCCGATCCGGTCTGGAAGGACCCGACCGACTGGACCATCCCGCCGGACGCGCTCCGGGCCTGGCTGGACAGCGCCTCTCAGGGGCTCGCGGCCGCGATCCTGTCGGCGGCTGCGCTCCTGGAGATCGAGGCGGTCCTGATCGACGGCTGGATGCCGGCCTCGCTTCGGACGCAGCTGACCGAAGCCACCGCCACAGCCTTCGCCGGCCTCGACCAGTCGGGCATCACCGCCCCCGCGATCCGCGAAGGCACCGTGGGCGCCCAGGCGCGCGTTCTGGGCGCGGCGACCATCCCGCTGGCCCAGCGCTTCCTTACCGAAGCTGCCGGCCCGGTCCGCGAGGTCTGAACCGAGGTCGCAAACGGCGTGGCCGCGCCGAGGCGCGGGTGGTAGGGTCTTGCCGTCTCCAACCGCCGGACGAGCCGAAATGGACAGCCGCCTATTCTACATCAACGGGGCCTGGGTCCCGCCCGTCGTCGCGCGTGACCATGGGGTGATCGACCCTTCGACCGAAGAGGTCTGCGCGGTGATCTCGCTGGGCGCCGCCGCCGATACCGATGCGGCGGTGGCCGCCGCCAAGGCCGCCCTGCCCGGCTGGTCGGCCACGCCCCCGGGCGAGCGCCGCCGCCTGGTTGCGGCCATCCTCGATCAGTACGAGGCCCGCAAGGAGGAATTCGCCCGCGCCGTCAGCATGGAGATGGGCTCGCCCATCGACCACGCCCGCAAGGAGCAGGTCACCTGCCTGCCCTGGCATCTGAAGAACTTCCTCACCGCCTTCGACCAGATCGAATGGATCCGCCCCCTGGGCCCGCATGCGCCGAACGACCGCATCGCGCTGGAGCCGATCGGCGTCGCAGGCCTCATCACGCCCTGGAACTGGCCGGTGAACCAGATCGCGCTCAAGGCGGTGCCGGCCATGCTGGCGGGCTGCACCTGCGTGCTGAAGCCTTCCGAGGAGAGCCCGCTGAACGCGATGATCTTCGCCGAGTTCTGCCACGACGCCGGCATCCCGCCCGGCGTGTTCAATCTCGTCAACGGCGACGGCGCCGGGGTGGGCGCGCGGCTGACCGCGCATCCGGATGTGGAGATGATCTCGTTCACCGGTTCCACCCGCGCCGGCCGCGCGATCTCGATGGCCGCAGCCGAGACGTTGAAGCGGGTGACGCTGGAACTGGGCGGCAAGGGCGCCAACGTGATCTTCGCCGATGCCGATGCCAAGGCGGTGGAGCGCGGCGTGCGCTCGATGATGGACAACTCCGGCCAGTCCTGCAACGCGCCCTCGCGGATGCTGGTGGAGCGCGGGGTCTATGACGCGGCGGTGGAGACGGCGGCACGGGTGGCCTCCGAAATCCGCGTGGGCTCGGCCCATGAGGAGGGCAGGCACATGGGTCCGGTGGTCAACAAGCGCCAGTGGGATCAGATCCAGGCCTATATCCAGAAGGGCATCGATGAAGGCGCCCGGCTGATCGCCGGCGGGCCGGGCCTGCCGGAAGGGTTCAACCGCGGCTTCTACGTCCGCCCGACGGTCTTTGCCGATGTCCGCCCCGGCATGACGATCGAGAAGGAAGAGATCTTCGGCCCGGTCCTGTGCATGATCCCCTTCGACAACGAGGCGGAAGCCGTGGCTATCGCCAACGACACGCCCTATGGCCTGACCAATTTCGTCCAGAGCCAGGACGGGGCGAAGCGCAACCGCATGGCCCGCGCCCTGCGCTCGGGCATGGTGCAGATGAACGGCAAGAGCCGGGCTGCGGGCTCGCCCTTTGGCGGCGTCAAGCTTTCCGGCCGCGCGCGCGAGGGCGGCGTCTGGGGGATCGAGGAATTCCTCGAGGTCAAGGCCATCTCCGGCTGGGATCCGGACGCCGAGGCGACGGCCGCAGAGTAACGCCCGCCGCCGCTCCCCCTCCCGCCCTTAGTCGCGGCCCGAAGGGGGCCGCTTCTTCGGTTTGGGGGGAGGAGCGGCGGGCTCGACCCCGCCCAGGGG
>CAZRQN010000149.1:3631-6788 GCA_964602115.1 uncultured Rhodobacterales bacterium | reverse complement strand
AGGGGGCGGGAAGCCGCCCCCTTGCTTCCCCCAAGCGGCAAGGCCGCGCGGGAGCACGGGGAGCGTCTTGGCAGGCCTCCAGGCAAGATTGTTGCGTGGGCAGCCCATGTTACCGCAACCGCCCTTGCGCCGCAGTGCCGCAGGCTCTAGCCAGTCCGCGGACCCAATCGGCGGATGGAGGATACGCATGCCCAGACCGAAGATCGCGCTCATCGGCGCCGGACAGATCGGCGGAACCTTGGCGCATATGGCAGCGCAGAAGGAGCTGGGCGATGTCGTCCTCTTCGACGTCGCCGAAGGCGTCCCCCAGGGCAAAGCGCTCGACATTGCCCAGAGCGGTCCCTCGGGCCGGTTCGATGCCAGGCTCAAGGGCACCAACGACTATGCCGACATCGCCGGCGCGAAGGTCTGCATCGTCACCGCCGGGGTGCCGCGCAAGCCGGGGATGAGCCGCGACGACCTCCTGGGCATCAACCTCAAGGTGATGAAGGCGGTCGGCGAGGGGATCAGGGCGCATGCGCCCGACGCTTTCGTCATCTGCATCACCAACCCGCTCGACGCCATGGTCTGGGCGCTGCGCGAATTCTCCGGCCTTCCGCACAACAAGGTGGTGGGCATGGCCGGCGTGCTCGATTCGGCCCGCTTCCGCCATTTCCTCAGCCTGGAATTCAACGTCTCGATGAAGGACGTCACCGCCTTCGTCCTTGGCGGCCATGGCGACACGATGGTGCCGCTGGCGCGCTATTCCACCGTGGGCGGCATCCCGCTGCCCGATCTCGTCGCCATGGGCTGGTGCACCGCCGAACGGCTGGAGCAGATCATCCAGCGCACCCGCGACGGCGGGGCCGAGATCGTCGGCCTGCTGAAAACCGGCTCGGCCTTCTACGCCCCGGCGCAATCGGCGATCGAGATGGCGGAAAGCTATCTCAAGGACCAGAAGCGCCTCCTGCCCTGCGCTGCCCATTGCAAGGGCGAATACGGGCTCGACGGGCTCTATGTCGGGGTGCCGGTCATCCTGGGCGAGAACGGGGTGGAGCGGATCATCGACATCACGCTCAACGAAACCGAGGCGGCGATGTTCCAGAAGTCGGTCGATGCCGTGCGCGGTCTCGTGGCCGCCTGCAAGGCGATCGACCCCTCGCTCGCCTGACCTGCGGCGGGGCGTCCGTCGCCGGGCCGCGCGGCCGGGCGACGCCGCCCTTCCCTGCCCCTTGCCATGGAGCGATGCGATGACCGACGACCTCCTGGCCGATCTTGAATCCCGTCTTGTGCGCTATTGCGCCGTCGATACGCAATCGGACCCCGACAGCCCGACGATCCCTTCGAGCGCCATCCAGCTCGACCTCGCGCGGATGCTGGTGGAGGAGCTGCGCCAGTTGGGGGCGGCCGGGGTACGGCTGACCGGGGAGGGGACGGTTCTGGCCACCCTTCCCGGCACTGCGCCGGGTCCGGTGATCGGCTTTCTCGCCCATATGGACACCGCGCCGCAGTTCGCCGCTGCGGGCGTCAGGCCGCGAGTCATCCGCCGCTACAACGGCGGCACGATCACCTTTCCCGACGCTCCCGGCCTGACGCTGACGCCGGATGATTCACCCTATCTCGCGGAGCGCGCCGGCGACGACATCGTCACCGCCTCGGGCACGACACTGCTCGGAGCCGACGACAAGTCGGGGGTTGCCGTTCTCATGGCCGTCGCCCGCCGTCTGCTTGCCGCGCCGCGCCGCCACCCGGAGGTCCGGCTGGCCTTCACCTGCGACGAGGAGATCGGCCGGGGGGTCGGACCGGGCCTGCCGGCCGAACTCGGCGCCGACTTTGCCTATACGCTCGACGGCGGACGGCGGGGCGAGCTGGAATTCGAGACCTTTTCCGGCGATGCCGCCACCGTCACCTTCACCGGCGTCTCGATCCATCCCGGCTATGGCAAGGACCGGCTGGTCAATGCGCTGACCCTGGCGTCCCGCTTCCTTGTCGCCCTGCCGCACAACCTCACTCCGGAGACGACCGAGGGTCGGCAGGGGTTCATCCATGCCACCGACCTCTCCGGCGGGGCGTCGGAGTGCCGGCTGCGCCTGATCCTGCGCGATTTCGACAATGAGGGGCTGGCGGCCCAGGGCCGGATGCTCACGGCGCTCGGCGCGGCCTTGCAGGCCACCGAGCCACGGTCGCGGATCACCGTCGAGATCACCCCGCAATACCGCAACATGCGCGCCGGCCTGGAACGCGACGGAAGGGCGCTGGCGCTAGCCCGGGCCGCCTTCTCGGCCGTGGGACTGACCCCGATCTCCGACCCGATCCGCGGGGGCACGGATGGCGCCAAGCTGACCGAGCTCGGGCTGCCCTGCCCGAACCTCTTCACCGGCATGCAGGACATCCACACGCCGCGCGAATGGGTCAGCCTGCAGGACATGGCCAAGGCCACCGAGGTGGTCGAGGCCATCCTCGCCCTGGCGGCCGGGTGAGGCCTGTCTCGCCCTACCTGGCGCCCGGCTTCTACGACCGGGCGCTGGAGGCCGGCCGCCACCGCGAGATCACCGGCGGCTGGTGGGAGGAGACGGGGCGGCTGCAACTGGCGCTGCTGCGGGAGGAAGGGCTGACGCCGGGCGACCGGCTGCTCGACATCGGCTGCGGCGCGCTGCGGCTGGGGCGACACGCGGTGCCCTATCTCGATCCGGGGAACTACTGGGGCACCGATGCCTCCGGCGCGCTGATGCGCCGGGGGTGGGAGGTGGAACTCGATCCCGCCGGGCAGGCGCGCCTTCCCGTGGCGCAGCTGGTGGAGGATGCGGATTTCGCCTTTCCCGGCGTACCGCCGGACATCCGCTTCGCCATCGCCTTCGGGGTCCTCACCCATCTGCCGATCACGGCGCTGGCCGCCTGCCTTGCCGCTGTCGCCGCGCGGTTTCCGGTGCTGGAAGCCTTTCTCCTCACCGTCTTCCTTCCCGGACCCGGCGGCGGCGGGCGGCCGGTGACCCATGCCGATCGCCCGCCCTATGCCTTCGCCGAGGCCGAGGTGATTGCCCGGGCACAGGCCGCCGGACTTGTGGCAGTGCTGCGCCCCGGGCGCCTGCCGCGCGGCCAGAGCCTGTTCGTGGCGCAGCCGGTGCGAAAAGCCTGACCTGACGAGGCGTTGCGCCGCGCCCGGATCGGGGCCATCTAG
>CAZRQN010000149.1:1418-3531 GCA_964602115.1 uncultured Rhodobacterales bacterium | reverse complement strand
GCCCCTCAGGAGTTGCCCATGCGCGCCCTTGTCCTTTCGCTCCTCCTCGCCGCCGCTCCCGCCGCAGCCGAAACGCTGTCGGCCGAGATCGGACGGGCCGGCATTTCCGCCACCGCGACCCGCCTCGCCGCCCTGCCGGCGCCCACGGGAGAGGAGGCCTTTGCCCTCGCCGGGCTGAAATTCCTCGGCGGGGTGGAAAAGGCGCTGCAGCTGCGCTGGCAGACCGGCATCCGGGCCGACTGGTCGGAACTGCCCATCCTGCGCCTGCCGATCCCGGAGAACCCTTCGGCAAGGCCCTTCACCGGGGCGGATGTCACCGCATTGCTGACCGGGCTGCGCGACGACATGGAAGCCGCGCGCGGGGCGCTCGGTCAGGTGAAGGGCGATGTCGCGCTGGAGGTCGCGCTGGGTGATCTGTGGTTCGACATCAACGGCAACGGCGCGCGCGAGGACGGCGAGGGCGTGGTGCAGGTTTCCGGCATGATGCTGGCCGGCGCCGGCCGGTTCGGCGCGGCGGAAGCCATGTCGCCGGTGGTGCGCTTCGATGCCGCCGATGCCGACTGGCTTGCCGCCTATACCCATTTCCTTTCCGCCTTCGCCACGCTGGGCCTCGCCTTCGATCCCGCTCCGGAGGTGGACCGGGTGGTCGCCTCGGCGGCGAAGATGAAGGAGCTGATGGGCGCCACGCCGCCGCCCAATGCCTTCGACATGATGTTCGGCCGTCAGGTGGACCGGGCGGCGATGGTCCTGCTGGCGCTGGACAAGGCGCCCGATCCGGCGCTGACGAAGGCGGCCCACGGACATCTGCTGGCGATGATCGAGGCCAACCGCAGCTTCTGGGCCAAGGTCGCGGCCGAGACCGACAACGACCGCGAATGGGTGCCGAACGACCGCCAGACCTCGGCGCTCGGCCTGCGGATGCCGGAAGGCACCGGCGCGCGCTGGCAGGCGGTGCTGGCCGATGCCGAGGCGATGCTGAAGGGCGAGAAACTCATTCCCCACTGGCGTCTGGGCGTGGAGGCCGGGCTGAACCTCCGGCGCATGTTCGAGGAGCCGGGGCGGGTGAACCTCGTCACCTGGGTGCAGGGTGAGGGGCTCCTGCCCTGGGCCGAGAAAGGCACGCGGATCAGCACCGCCAACTGGTGGGAGTTCGAGCGCCTGATGGAAGGCGATGCGATGATGTTTGCGGTCTTCCTGAACTGAGCCCCTTCTGCCCGCGCCTTCAGGCGGTCAGACCCGCCGGCTCGGGCAGGCCCTGCGCCCGGCAGAAGGCGGTCAGCGTATTGGCCAGCAGGCAGGCGATGGTCATCGGCCCCACCCCGCCCGGCACCGGGGTGATGGCGCCGGCGACTTCGGCGGCGCTGTCGTAGTGGACATCGCCCACGAGCTTGCCCTTGCCGTCGCGCTCCACCCGGTTGATGCCGACGTCGATCACCGTGGCGCCCGGCTTCACCCAGTCGCCCGGGATCATCTCCGGCCGGCCCACGGCCGCGACGAGGATATCGGCGCGGCGGCAGACCTCGGGCAGGTCCTTGGTGCGCGAATGGGCGATGGTCACGGTGCAGCTGTCGCCGAGGAGAAGCTGCGCCATCGGCTTGCCGACGATGTTCGACCGGCCCACGACCACGGCGTTGAGCCCGGCGAGCTTGCCATGGTGATCGCGCAGCATCATCAGGCAGCCCAAGGGCGTGCAGGGGACCATACTCTTCTGCCCGGTGCCCAGCAGGCCGACGTTGGAGATGTGGAACCCGTCCACGTCCTTGGAAGGCGCGATGGTGTTGATCACCAGATCGGAATTCAGATGCGCCGGCAGCGGCAGCTGAACCAGGATGCCGTGGACCGCAGGATCGGCGTTCAGCCGCCCGATCAGCGCCAGCAGATCGGCCTCCGACGTCTCGGCCGGCAGGCGATGCTCGAAGGAGGCCATGCCGACCTCGACCGTCGCCAGGTGCTTGTTCTTGACATAGACCTTGGAAGCCGGGTCCTCGCCGACCAGCACCACGGCGAGGCCGGGGACCAGCCCCTGCTCCTCGCGGATGCGCGTCACATGGGCCGCCACCTCGCCACGAACCTTTGCGGCAAAGGCCTTGCCGTCAATCACCTTGGCAGTCAT
>CAZRQN010000149.1:0-1318 GCA_964602115.1 uncultured Rhodobacterales bacterium | reverse complement strand
TCATGCCCGGTCCTTTCGCAGATTGTCAGGGCCGAGCGCCGCTTCCTCGCGGGCGATCGACCAGTCGATGAGGCGCCGCCAGAGCTTTTCCACCAGATCCGGCGGCAGGTTGTGGGCCAGGGCATGGCGGCGGACATTGGCGATGACCTCCTCCACCCGCGCCTCGATCCGCGCCGGCAGGTCGAGGCCGGATTTCAGCACCACCGCCCGGTCGATGTAGCGCGACCTTTCGGCGAAGAGGCCGACGAGCAATTCGTCAACCCGGTCGATCTCGGCCCGAAGCTCCGACATCGTGCTGCAATCCTGCGGTGCGCGCATCCCTGCCTCCCTGCTCGTCCGGGGAGGTAAGCCCCCGGACGCGCGGGTGCAACGCCTCAGAACAGGCCTTCGACCTGTCCATCGGCATTGAGGCGGATCACTTCCGCCGACGGCACCTTCGGCAGGCCCGGCATGGTCATGATCTCACCGCAGATCACCACGATGAAGCCGGCCCCGGCGGAGAGCCGCACCTCGCGGACCGGCACGGTGTGGCCGGTGGGGGCGCCGCGCACGTTCGGGTCGGTGGTGAAGCTGTACTGGGTCTTGGCCATGCAGACCGGCAGGTTGCCATAGCCCGCCGCTTCCCAGGCCTTGAGCTGGTCGCGGATCGACTTGTCGGCGATCACCTCGTCGGCGTGGTAGATGCGCTTGGCGATGGTCTCGACCTTCTGGAACAGGCCCATCTCGTCGGGATAGAGCGGGGCGAAGTTGGCGCTGCCGCCCTCGGCCAGGTCGACCACCTTCCTGGCCAGGTCCTCGATCCCGGCCGAGCCGTTGGCCCAGTGCTTGCACAGGATCGCCTCGGCCCCCTGCTCGGCCACATAGGCCTTCACCGCCGCCACCTCGGCATCGGTGTCGGAATAGAAGTGGTTGATCGCCACCACCACCGGCACGCCGAAGCTCTTCACGTTGGCGATGTGGCGGCCGAGGTTGGGGCAGCCTTTCTGCACGGCGGCGACGTTCTCGTTGCCGAGATCGGCCTTGAGCACCCCGCCGTTCATCTTCATCGCCCGCACGGTGGCGACGATCACCGCCGCCGCCGGCTTGAGGCCCGCCTTGCGGCACTTGATGTCGAAGAACTTCTCCGCGCCGAGGTCGGCACCGAAGCCGGCTTCGGTGACCACATACTCGCCGAGCTTCAGCGCGGTCGTGGTGGCGATGACCGAGTTGCAGCCATGGGCGATGTTGGCGAAGGGACCGCCGTGGACGAAGGCGGGGTTGTTCTCCAGCGTCTGCACCAGGTTCGGCTGCATCGCGTCTTTCAGCAGCACGGTCATCG
>CAZRQN010000148.1:0-6809 GCA_964602115.1 uncultured Rhodobacterales bacterium | reverse complement strand
CACGTTGTCCTTGCCCATGAATTGCACATATCGCACATCCGAGGCACCCTCGTCGGTCCGCCACCAGCGTTTCCATTCATTTTCCGGACGTCCTGTCGCTTCAGCCCATTCGGCGGCGCAGGCGATGTACTCGATCGGCGCATCGAACCAGACGTAGAAGACCTTGCCCTCCATCCCCGGCCAGGGCTGGTCTCCCTTCTGCACCGGCACGCCCCAGTGCAGGTCGCGGGTGATGCCGCGGTCCTGCAGCCCCTCGCCGTCGTCGAGCCACTTGAGCGCGATCGAGGTGGTCAGCACCGGCCAGTCGGCCCTTGTGGTGATCCATTCCCTGAGCTTCTCGCGCATGGCCCTCTGGCGCAGGTAGAGATGCTTGGTCTCGCGCACCTCCAGCGCCGTCGAGCCCGAGATCGCCGAGCGCGGGTTGATCAGGTCGGTCGGGTCAAGCTGCTTGGTGCAATTCTCGCACTGGTCGCCCCGGGCGCGGTCATAGCCGCAGTTCGGGCAGGTGCCCTCGATATAGCGGTCGGGCAGGAAACGGCCGTCCGCCACCGAATACATCTGCTTCTCGGACACTTCGGCGATCAGGCCGGCGGCATCGAGGCGGCCGGCGAAATGCTGCGTCAGCCGGCGGTTCTGCGGCGAGGACGAGCGGCCGAAATGGTCGAAGGACAGGCGGAACCCCTCGCCCAGCGCCTTCTGCACCGCCCACATCTCGGCGCAATAGTCGGCCACCGGCTTGCCGGCCTTGGCCGCCGCCAGTTCCGCCGGCGTGCCATGCTCGTCGGTGGCGCAGAGGAACAGAACCTCATGGCCCCGTCCCCGCATGTAGCGGGCGAAAAGGTCGGCCGGCAGCTGCGAGCCGACCAGATTTCCCAGATGCTTGATTCCGTTGATATACGGGATCGCCGAGGTGATCAGGATACGGGCCATTCGCCAAGCCTCACTGCGCGGTCGGGCGCTCCTCTAGCGGATAGGGGCAGAAAGGGCCAGTGGCCCGCCTTGTGGCCAGGGGGGTGTGCCGCTACTCTCTGCGGAAAAGAAATGGGGGCGGGCATGGGCATCGGGCGGCAGGCGCTGGCAGCTTTCGGCGTGGTCTTGGTGGCGGGCGGCTATGCCGCCGTGACCTTCGCGCCCTCGCCTTCCATTGGCCAGACCGCCGAGGCGCCGGAGATCACCGAGGAGGGGCTCGCCGCCGCGCTGACCGCCCGCCGCGATGCGCTGGTGGCCGCGCTTGCCGATGCGGCCCCGGAGGCGCAGCCGGCGCTTCAGTCCGAACTGGCAACCGTCCGCCGGGGGCTGGCCGACCTGCGCGGCGCCCGCACCGAGGCGGAGGCGCTGCGCAGCCACCTCGGCGCTGCCGCCGATCTCTATGCCGGCACGCCGGCCGGCACTGCCATCGGCTCGGCCGCCGTCGCCCAGGCGTCAGGCGATCTCGCCGGCGCCCAGGCGGCGCTGACCGAAGCGCTGGTCGCGGCCGAGGCCGAGGTCAGCCGCGCGGCGCGGCTTGCCCATGCCACCGGCGAGCTTGCCGCCCAGCGCGGCGCCACGGGCGATGCCGCCCGCGCCTTCGTCCGCGCCGCCGCGCTGGAGCCCTCCTTCGCCAATCTGCTTGCCGCCTCGAAATGGGCGCGGCTGGCCGGCGACCTGCCGCTGGCGCAGTCCTTCGCCGTGCCGCTGATCAAGGCCGCCGTGCGCGATTTCGGTCAGGGCAGCGCCGCCCATGGCACGGCACTGGCCGATATCGCCCAGACCTATGCCGCCGCCAACCGCCTGCCGGAGGCCGAGCCCCTGCTGCGCGAGGCGATCGCCATCGCCGAGGGACCGCAGGGCAGCCGCGACGCCGATTATGCCCAGCGGCTCAACAACCTCGCCGTGCTTCTGCGGGCCCAGGGCCGGGCGGCCGAGGCCGAGAAGCTCCTTCGCCAGGCCGTCGAGATTGACCGCACGGTGCTGGGCGAGCGCCATCCCGACGTTCCGACACGGCTGGCCAACCTCGCCGAGCTGCTCGCCGCCACCGGGCGCGCGGAGGAGGCCGAGGGCTTCTACCGCCAGGCGGCGGAGATCGCCCGCCAGGTGCTTGGCACCGACAGCACCGAAACCGTGCAGCGGCAGATGGCGCTGGTGCGCTTCCTTCAGGCCACCGGCGGCAATCCCCGCCCGGCGCTGGCCGAGGCGGAGGATTCGATCCGCGCCGCCTTTGCGTCCAGCGACGGCCTGGCCGGGCAGCTTTCCGCGCTCGGCACCGCCTGGCAGGCAGCCGGCGAGCTTGGCGCGGCCGAGCGTCTCTTCCGCGAAGTGCTGGACATGCTCGCGGTGGCTCCGGGACGGGAGAGCGCCGATTACGGGAGAGCGCTCAACAACCTCGGTCTCCTTCTCGCTGCCGACAGCCGGCCGGAGGAGGCGGGAGAGGTCTATCGCGAGGCGCTGAGCGTCCTTTCGCTGGCGCTCGGCCCGGCTTCGGCCGAGGTCAAGACGGTCGAAGCCAATCTCGCCGCCCTGCCGCCGGGCTAGGATCGCCCGCGCAGCATCCGCCCAAGCGTCCCGTCGCGGCGCAGAAGCGCGGCAGCGACATGGCCGCCCACCAGCACTGCCAGCGCCCAGGCCAGCCATGCATGGGCGAGAAAGCCGGCGTCCGACCACAGTTGCGAGGCCGGAGCGACCATCGGCAGCACCAGGCCGCCGAAGACCACGCTGTCGATCCCGGTGGCCGAGGACGCCACCCAGCCCGCCAGCGGCACGGCAAGGAAAAGCCCGTACAGTGCCGCATGCACCGCCCGCGCCGCGCGCCGCGCCAGCCCCGCCGGGCCGAGCGGCAGCGGCACCGGGCTCAGCCGGTGCCAGACCAGACGCACCAGCCCCAGGCCCAGAACACTGATCCCGAGGGATTTGTGCAGGCCGAACAGCCACAGGCTGCCCAGCGATGGCGGCATGCGCTCGATCCACCAGCCGAGAGGCAGCTGGACGAGGATCAACCCCGCCATCGTCCAATGCAGAAGCCGCGTCACCGCGCCGAAATGGTCCGGCCCGTTGCGCCAGCCCATCCCTATTCGGCCCGATCCACACGGGCGAGGATCGTCAGCCGTACCTCGTCGCTCACCATGTCCGACCAGCCGTCCGCGCCGAAAGCGCTGCGCGCCACAGCGCCGGTCAACCTGACCGTCAGATGCGACAGATCGCCGGTCTCGGTGCCTTTCTGACGAAAGATCTCCGCCCGCATCACCATCGGCCGGGTCACGCCACGGACCGTCACCATCCCTTCCACCCGTGCGGCATCGCCGTCGCGGCTGATGCGGCGGCTCGTGAAGGCGATCTGGGGATGCTCCCCGGCATCCAGCACCTTCGGCCCGCGCATCGCCTGGGCGGCGAAGGGAAAGCTGGCCCGCGCCCCGGCGACATCCAGGGTCACGGCCACGGAGGAATTGGCAACCCGGTCGAAATCGAGCGTCAGGTCCGCCGAGACGATCGGGAAGCTGCCCGTGATGTGGTCGGGGCCGAAATCCGTCTCGAAGGACACCGAAGAGGCCTCGCGGTCGAGCAGATAGGCGCGCGGGACGGCGCCGGCGGAAACCGCCGACGCCAGCAGCAGGACAAGGCCGCCCAGTGATCGGCGCATCGGCGCTCTCCTTTCGGGCGAGCGTGCCACGGCGCGGACCGGGACGATACTCAAAATCCAGAGAGCGGCTCGGATCAGGCGGCTTCCGCCGCCATCGCCCGCTCCAGTTCCTTGTCGATGGCCTTGCCGAAGGCCTCGGCAATCCGTCCCATCACCCGTTCCATGAAGGCGGCGCTGGCGGCAAAGCCATCGGCGATCACACCGGCCGCCTTGGACAGCGATTCCTTGCCGGACATTTCGTTCAGCGCCGCGCCGATGATCTTGGCGCATTCGTCGGCATGGTCCTTCGAGCCGATCTCCGCCATCACCGTCTTGAGATAGATGCTGGCGCTGACCCGCATCAGCACCGCCGCCACGACTTCGGCCACGGCCTCGTCGGCCAGCCCGTCGAAGGTGCCGGCAACCTGATAACCGCCATACCAGCGCGCCTTGACCCCCATCTTGGCGAATTTGGGAGCATATTCGACCAGCTTGGAGGTCAGCCGCTTGCCCACCTCCTGGCCCATGTCGCTGCCGCGGATGAAACCGCTCAGCACGCCCGAGGCGGCGCCGAACATCGCCTCCTTCACCACGTTGTAGGCGATCTCACCGGCCGACTTGCTGTTGCCCGCCGCTGCATCGCCGATCTCCCCCGCCGCCGCCTTGACCGCGCCGGTCAGCGCGCCCGAGGCCGCGCCGATCTCCATCGCCGAGAAGGCCCCCGCGCGCAGCACCGTGCCGGCCCCCGCCGAAAGGAGCGCGCTCAGCACGATGAACGAGCCTTCCCGGGTCAGCACCAGCACCGTCACGCCGGTTTCCGATCCCGAGACCATCTTCTTGCGATAGGTCTCCGCCGCCGCGACATAGGCCTCCATCGCCTCCTCGGCCACGCGCATCGTATGCACGCAGTCGAGCAGGTCTTCCTTCTGCAGCGCCTTCTGCACCGCCTTGATCGCATCGGAGACGGCGTTCATCTCCTTGGTCGGTACCTTGGCGCCGCTCAGGTTCTCCACCGCCGCCGCCAGCATCCCGATCAGCATGCCGCTGTCGGAGGCGAGCGAGGCCATGAACTCGTAGTCCGCATCATAGGCGGCCTTCAGGCTGCTGAGGCGCGGCAGGAGCTTCTTGCGGATATTGGCGATGGTCTGCTTGGTCGCCTCGGCGAAATCCGCCTCGGTGAGAAGATGGTCCTTGCCGCCTATGGTGAGCTTGTACACCCGGGCCTTGGGATCGAAGATGGTGAGCGTATCGCCCTCCTCCACCTTGTCGGCGAACTTGCGCTTGGCCTTCAGCGCCTTGTTCTGCGGCAGGTCCCAGACGGTCTTCCAGTCGGTGATGCTGTTCTTCTTCATCACGCTGGCAAAGGTCTCGCCCTTCTTCAACTTGTGCTCGGAAATCATCGACGCGGCCTCCCAGGCTTTGGTTCTGAAAATGGTTCGCAAAACTTGGGACAGCGCCCCCGCCGCCGCAAGGCCGTGCAAGGGGGGAAAAATCAGCCGGGAAGAACCGCGCCCGGATTGAGGATGCCCAGGGGATCGAGCGCGGCCTTGATCGCCCGCATCGCCGCCAGTTTCACCGGATCGCCATAGCGCAGGAGGTCGCCGGTCTTGGCCCGGCCGATCCCGTGCTCGGCACTGACCGAGCCGCCCGCCGCCGCCACCAGGTCGTGGACCGCCTGTTTCACCGCCTCGCGCCGGTCCTCGAACGCCTCGCGCCGGGCGCCGGGCGGCGGAAAGACGTTGTAATGCAGGTTGCCGTCGCCGAGATGGCCGAAGCAGTTGACGCGGAACGGCCCCAGCGCCGCCACTGCCCGGTCGGCCTCGGCGATGAACCCGGGCAGGGCGGAGAGCGGCAGGCTGATGTCGTGGGAGGAAATCGAACCGATCCGCCGGTTGGCCTCCGGGATCGTCTCGCGCAGGTGCCAAAATTCCGCCGCCTGCTGCGCCGACTGGGCGACCAGCCCCTCGCGCACCAGATCGCCGGCCTCCGCCAGAAGCCCCTCCAGCGTCAGCGCCGGGTCGAGCCCCTCGGGCAGGCCAAGCTCGACCAGCACCGTCCAGTCGGGCGGGGTGGCGAAGGGCTGGCGGACCTGCGGCAGCGCCTCGGCCAGGAAGCGCAGCCCCATTCCCGAGATCAGTTCGAAGGCCGAGACAAGCCCGGTCAGCCGCGCTTCGGCCCGGTGATAAAGGTCGAGCGCCGCAGCCGGGCTGTCCACCACCAGCAGCGCAACGGCCCGGGCGGCCGGCGGATGGACCAGGCGCAGGCTGGCAGCGGTGATGACGGCCAGCGTGCCTTCCGAGCCGATGAGCAGATGGCGCAGGTCATAGCCGGTGTTGTCCTTCCGCAGCCGCCTGAGCCCGTGCCAGATGCTGCCATCGGCCATCACCGCTTCCAGCCCCAGGCACAGGTCGCGGGCATTGCCCCAGCGCAGCACGTTCACCCCGCCGGCGTTGGTGGCCAGCGTGCCGCCCACCGTCGCCGTACCTTCCGAGGCGAGCGACAGCGGGTAGAGCCGCGCCGCCGCAGCGGCCGCCGCCTGCGCGGCGGCGAGGGTGGCGCCGGCCTCGACCACCATCGCATTCTCCTCCGGGCGGACCTCGCGCACCGCCGTCATCCGCTCCAGCGACAGGATCAGCGGCGGGGGTCCATCCGGCTTCACCTGCCCGCCGACCAACCCGGTCCCCCCGCCCCAGGGCACTACGCCGACGCGCGCGGCCGCGCAGGCGCGCAGGATTGTCGCCACGTCCTCCGTCCGGCGCGGCCGGGCCAGCGGCCCCTGCCCCGCCCAACGCCCTCTCGGCTCGGCAAGATGCCGCGCCTCCGCCCCGCCGAGCGTGCCTTGCGGCAGACGGGCGGAAAGGGCGTTCAGGAATTCGTGGCTGGCCGGAGCATGCATCGGCACCAGCCTAGGTCAGGACGGCCTCGCGCGAAACCACCTCCTCTCAATGCGGCGCCGATGCACGCGGATTCGGAAAATCCGCCGTTTGCCCGGCCACTGCGGGGCCCAAAGCACAGCTCCCGACCGGCCCATCCCCCTCCCGCCCTCTGTCGCGGCCCGCAGGGGGCCGCTCCGCCGGTTTGGGGGGAGGAGCGGCGGGCTCGACCCCGCCCAGGGGCGGGGGCGCTCGCCCGCCGCGCTGCCGCAGGAGGGGAGCGGAACGCTGCGCTTGCGGTGAGGGGGAGAGAGAGGGGGGCTCTGCCCCCCGCGCCCTGAAGG
>CAZRQN010000147.1:0-6843 GCA_964602115.1 uncultured Rhodobacterales bacterium | reverse complement strand
CAAATATCCCGGGGGGAGCGCCCCCTTCAGGGCGCGGGGGGCAGAGCCCCCCTCTGCGTGCGCGTTCAGGCCTCTGCGGCCAGGGCTTCGATCACCGGCCGCAGGTGGTCCAGCCGGTAGCCGTGCCGTGCCGCCGTGGCGATCAGTTCCTCCACCGGGCGGCGCCCGGCCTCGCCCAGGGCCCAGACGATCGAGCAGCGGTTGCCCGAGGCGCAATAGGCCAGCACCGGCCCGTCCGCGCTTTCGCAGGCGGCGCGCTGGGCCTCGGCCACGGCGGGAGTGATCTGGCCATGGATCAGCGGGATGGAGACGAAGTCGATCCCCGCCGCCGCCGCCGCCGCCGCCATCGCCTCGCTGCGCAGATGCAGCGGGATTTCGCCGTCCGGCCGGTTATTGATCACCCGCACGAAGCCCGCCGCCCGGATCGCCGCCAGGTCGCCCGGCTCGATCTGCGGCGCGACGGCGTAGGCGGTCGTGAGGGGGCGGATGTCCATGGCGTTCTCCGGAAACTGCGGGCGACGGACCATAGGCGAGGCGAGGCTTCCGGAAAAGGCCCGAGGGATGGACATTCGCGCCCTGCCTGCGGTTAATGGCCGAAGCGGGCGGAGGACATGCATGGCGGCGGCGGCGCCGGTGAGAGCGGAGCGGATCGGCAAGGTTCTGGCGCTGGTCCTTGATGCCGCGCCGGACAATGCCTTGTCGCCGGCGGTACGCCGGGGCCTGGGCGCGGCCTTGGCCGATCTTCCGCCCGATGTCCGTGCCGTGGCGCTCCTGTCGGAGGGGCCGGACTTCGCTTCGGACGGCGCCGGCCTGGCTGGGGACGAGGACGCCCCGACCCTGGCCGAGATCTGCGCCATGATCGAAGAACTGCCCGTGCCGGTGGTGGCGGCGGTGCAGGGCCGGGCCAGCGGCGACGGCGCCGCTCTTGCGCTTGCCGCGCATTACCGGCTGGGGGCCGAAGGCGCGGTGCTGGTCTTTCCCGCCGCGACGATGGAGCGCTGCCCGGGCAGCGGCGCCACCCAGCGCCTGCCGCGCCTGATCGGTGGTGCGGCGCTGGCGGCGCTGGCAGGCGGATCGCCGGTCTCGGCCGGCCTTTTCGACCGCAGGGTGCCCCGGGCAGGTCTGGCCGAGGCCGCCATCGCCTTCGCCGAAGGCGCTCCCCCGGCCCGCCCGACCGGCGGGCGCCGCGAGGGTTTCGCCGATCCCGCCGCCTTCCGCGCCGCCGTGGCATCGGCCCGGAGCGAGGCGGCGAAATCGCCGCTGGCCGCGCCGTCGCGGATCGTCGATTGCGCCGAGGCCGCGATGCTCTTTCCCCTGGAACAGGGGCTGGTGCTGGAAGCGATGGTGGTCGAGGAGCTTGCCGCCCGGCCCCAGGCCCAGGCGCTGACGGCGCTGGCCGCCGCCGAGCGGCGCTGCCGGGCGGCGGCGCGTTCCCCCGCCCTGCCAGAGCGGGTGGCGATCTGGGGCGCCGAGGGCGCCGACATCGCCCGCGCCGCCGCCGTCGCCGGCATGCAGGTGACGCTGATCGAATCTGCCGAGGCGACGCTGCAGGTGGCGCTGCAGGCGGTGGCCGAGGGGCTTGCCGCCTCGGTCAAGGCCGGGCGGATCGCTGCGGCGACCGAGGCGGCCGCCTGGGCGCGGGTGACGCCGGCGCTGCCCGGAGCACCGGCCATGGCCGACCTGCATCTGCTGACCGGGCCCTGGGCCGGATCGCCGTTGCCGGCCGATGCCGGGGCCGCCCCGGTGGCCTCGCTCGGTCCGCCGGGATCTGCGGGCCTGGGGATCCTCGGGCCGGAGGGCGGACGTCTGGCCGAGATCGTCGAGGCGCCGGGGGCCGCCGGCGCGACGGTTCTGGCGGCCTTCCTCGCCCGGATCGGCAGGGTGCCTGTCGTCACCCGCGGGCCCGGCATCCTGGCCGCGATGCGCGGGGCGCTGCACCGGGCGATGGCCGTGGAGACGACGCGCACCGGCAAGGCGGAAGTGGTGGCCGGCGTCGCCGCCGGACTGGGCATGGTCAGGGCGCCGGCGGTGGCGCAGGCGGAGATCGAGGCGCGGCTGCGCGCGGCGCTGGCCAATCAGGGGCTGAAGCTCCTGGGCAGCGGGGCAGCGGCGCGGCCGGGCGACATCGACCTCGTCCTGGTGCTCGGCGGAGGCTGGAAGCGCATGCTGCCGGGACCGATGCTCTGGGCCGAGGACCGGGGCGCGCTGGTACTGCGCGCCGATCTCGCCCGGCTGGCGTCCGAGGCGCCGGATCTCTACGCCCCCGCGCCCTTCCTCGTGCAGCTCCTGCACGACGAGGTGCGGATCGAGGCGCTGGACGGCTGAGCGGCAACCGCAGCCTCACGTCCTCCGACGCTCCGCCCGATCCCCCCGCCCCATCCCCTCCCACCAGCGGGAGGGATGGGGGGATGGTCGGCGGGGCAAGGGAAAAGGGCGGAGACCTCGCGGCCCCCGCCCCTGCATTCAGGTCAGACGATCACTGCAGCGCGGCGTCGGTGATCTCGTGGGTCCAGGCCATGCCCTCCGGCGCCTTGGTGATCGCCGGGTTCTCCGGCGAGACGGCCGCCAGCAGCGCGGCCACGGTGGCGTCGAAATCGGCCGGATCGAGCGCGCCGTTGGAGCCGGCGGTCAGCTTGGCGACCTCGCCCATCATGTATTTCTGATGGTCCAGCGTCTGCAGGCCGGTCTGGTCGGCATCGACGATGATCTGCGCCGCCTCGTCCGGGTTCTGTTCGGCATATTTCCAGCCCTTCATCGAGGCGCGGACGAAGCGCACCATCTGGTCCTTGAAGGCCGGGTCGGCCAGCCGGTCCTCCAGCACATAAAGCCCGTCCTCAAGCACCTTCACCCCTTCGTCGCCATAGGAGAAGAAGGCCAGATCCTCGGGCTTGTAGCCGGCATCCAGCACCTGGCCATATTCGTTGTAGGTCATCACCGAGATGCAGGGCGCCTCGCCCTTGAGCAGCGCCTCGACGTCGAAAGCCTGCTTCAGCACCGTCACGCCGCCGGCGGAACCGTCCGTGGCGAGGCCGAGCTTGGCCATCCAGGCGTAGAACGGATATTCGTTGCCATAGAACCAGACGCCGAGGGTCTTGCCCGGGAAATCGGCGGTCGAGGCGACGCCCATGTCCTTGCGGCAGACGAAGGACAGGCCCTGGTTCTTGAACGGCTGGGCGATGTTGACCAGCGCCACGCCGCGCTCGCGCGCCGCAAGGCCCGCCGCCATCCAGGTGGTGATCACATCGGCGCCGCCGCCGGCCGCAACCTGCTCGGGGGCGATGTCCGGACCGCCGGGAAGGATTTCGACGTCGAGGTTCTCGTCCTTGTAGAAGCCCTTGGCCTCGGCGACGTAATAGCCGGCGAACTGCGCCTGCGTCACCCATTTCAGTTGCAGGCGCACCTTGTCCTGCGCCCAGGCCCCGCCGGCGGCAAAGGCTGCCAGCATCACGCCTGCCAGAAGTCGCTTCATTCCGTGATCTCCCCTGTTGTCATCCCCGCCGCCTCTGCGACGGGTGCCAGAACGTGACGCGGGCCTCGGCCCAGGCCACGAAGCCGTAGAACGCCGTGCCCGCGAGGGCCGCGACGACAATCTGCGCCCAGACCATGGGCAGGGCAAGCGATCCCACCGCCGTGGAGATGCGGAATCCCATCCCCCGCGTCGGCGAGCCGAAGAATTCGGCGACGATGGCCCCGATCACCGCCAGCGTGGAGGCGATCTTCAGCCCGTTGAAGACGAAGGGCATCGCCGCCGGCAGGCGCAGCTTCCACAGCGTCATCGCCCAGCCGGCGCTCCAGGTCCGCATCAGGTCGCGCTGCATCGGATCGGCGGCCTGAAGCCCGGCCACGGCGTTCACCAGCACCGGAAAGAACACCATGCAGAACACGACCGCCGCCTTGGACTGCCAGCCGAAGCCGAACCACATCACCATGATCGGCGCCACGCCGACGATGGGCAAAGCGGCGACGAAATTGCCGACCGGCAGAAGGCCCCGGGTCAGGAAGGGCGAGCGGTCGATCAGCAACGCCGTCGCCACCGCCGCGCCGCAGCCCATCACATAGCCGGGCACCGCACCCTTGAGGATGGTCTGGGAAAAGTCCTGCCACAGGGTGCCGGCATTGGCCCCCATCGCGCGCAGAACCACCGTGGGCGCCGGCAGGATCACCTCCGGCACCGCAAGTCCGCGCACCAGCCCTTCCCACAGGACGAGCATCGCAAGACCGAACAGCGCCGGCGCCAGGAGCCGCGCCGGCCGCGTCTGACTGCGCGACAGCCGCACGTTCAGCACCCAGAGCGCCAGCCAGACCGCAACGGCGCCGACAATCCAGCTCATCGCCGCGCCCCCGTGGCGATCAGCACCGCACGTTCGATCCAGCCCACCGCCAGGATCAGCACCCCGGCCAGCAGGGCGGCAGCGAAGAGCGAGGCCCACATCAGCAAGGGCTGGCCGAACTGGCTGGCCACCAGCATCCGCGCGCCCAGGCCCTCGATCGCCCCGGTGGGCAGTTCGCCGACGATGGCCCCCACCAGCGCGGCCGCCACCGCCACCTTCAGCGAGGCGAAGAGATAGGGGATCGAGGCCGGCAGGCGCAGCTTGCGGAACTCCTGCCCGGCACTGGCGTTCCAGGTGGCCAGAAGGTCGATCTGCATCGCATCGGGGCTGCGCAGCCCTTTCACCATGCCGACGAGCACCGGAAAGAAGCTCAGATAGGCGGCGATGATGGTCTTGGACACCAGCCGGTTCTCTACCCCCAGCCGGTCGCCGAGGCCGAGCGAGTTGGACAGGACGACGATCATCGGCGCCAGGGCGACGATCGGGATCGTCTGGCTGATGACCGCCCAGGGCATCACCGAGCGTTCCATCACCCGGAAATAGACGATGCCCACGGCAAGCCCGATGCCCACCGCCAGACCGAGGGCCAGCCCGGTCAGCGTCGCCTGCAGGGTGATCCAGCCGTGATAGACCAGGCTGCGCTTGGAATTGACCGGCTGGCCGGCGATCCCCTCCCACAATGCCGCCGCCACCTGATGCGGTGCCGCCATCATCGGCCGGTCTTCCGACATCGTGGCCGCGACCAGCGCCGGCAGGGTCAGCTCCGCCCCCGCCCGCGCCGCCGCCCCGCGCACCTGCGGGGCGTTCATCGGCACGGCGGCGGCATACCACAGCGCGAGGATCAGGCCGAGGACGGCGAGGATCGGCAGGCTGTTCCTCATGCCGCGCCCATCCAGCGATAGAGCAGCATCGGAATCCCTTCCTCGGTGTCCTCGTCGCGGCCGGAGGGGTCCTCGACCAGCCCTTCCCGCTCATAGAAGCGGCGGGCCTCGGCATTGGCCTCGAAGACGGTGAGGCTCAGGCCCCCAGGGAAGTGCGCCTTGGCGGCGTCGAGCAGCCGGGCGCCGATCCCCTGGCGCCGGTAGGCGGGCGCGAGGAACAGCGCCGGGATCAGCCCCTCCGGCGTGGCGGAGAGATAGCCGGCGATCTCGCCCCCGGCCTCGGCCACCAGAAGCACCCGGCGGGAGAGCAGGTCCGGCGTGAACAGCGCCGCGATCTCATCACGGGTCTTGGTGCGCGGCAGCCAAGGCGTCTCGTCGATCACGTCATTGACGATGGCGGCGCAGGCCGGCAGGTCGGCCGCCTGCGCCAGGCGCAGCGCCACCCGATCCCCGGCCTTTGCCGCCATTGCTGTCACGGAGCCTCCGGCGCCCAGCCATAGGTGGCCATCAGCTTGCGCGTCCGCCCCTTGCCGGCCCGCACTTCCACCAGGACCCCGCCGGTGCCGGCGGCGGCGTAGCGGCTGGGGCGGAATTTCAGCGGCTCGCCCATCTCCACCCAGCCGCGTCCCGGCGCCAGCGCCCCCTCGTAGCAGGGGCCGTCGCGCACCGGCGCGGATTGCTTGCCATCGGTGCCGATCAGCACGATGCGGCAGTTCAGCGCCAGATCGGCGGGCTTGGCGCCCTCTCCGGCCTTGAAGGCCACATCAAGGCGCAGCTGCACCGCCTTATCGAGCGCCATCGGCGCCTCGCCGGTGCGATCCACCACCAGCGTCGCGCGCAGGTCGAACCGGCCGTCATAGGCGGTCTCGTACTCCGGCTGCGGCGGGTTCGCCCCCGTCTTGGGCAGATCGCCCGCCTGTGCCCCGGTCGCCAGAATCAGCGCCAGAATGGCCGCCTTCACCTTCATCCCTGTCCTCCCTGCGGCCAGACGATCAGCGCCACGGCCAGAATTCCCAATCCGATCCCCAACCATTGCTGCCCGGTCGGGCGCTCGGCGAAGAAAGCCACGGCCACGGCGGTGGCCATGACCAATTGCAGCACGGCCGAAAGCGAGATCGCCACCGCCATGCCCGACTCGCGCATCAGCCGCACCATCATCAGGTTGCCGAGGCAATAGAGCGCCAGCGCCAGCAGGATGATCCAGACCTCCGCCCGCCCGACATAGGCGCGCAATGCCGTCGAGGCGGCGAGATACACCGCCATCGTGGTGCCAAGCCAGAGCAGCGTGCCGGGGTTCATGCGGGCAACGCCTTTCTGTCGCGGCCCCGGCAGGCTGCCGGCAGGCCGGATGCGGCTTCAGTCCTCATCGCCATGCCCCGCCCTCAGCCCTTCGCGCACCCGGTGGGCGATCTCGATGAACGCCCGGCTGTCGCGGATGTCGAGCGGGCGCTCGCGCGGCAGGGGGCTGTCGATGATGTCGGTGATCCGCCCCGGACGCGGCGACATGACCACGATCCGGGTGGAGAGGAACACCGCCTCGGGGATGGAATGGGTGACAAAGCCAATGGTCTTGCCCGTCCGCGCCCAGAGCTTCAGCAACTCCTCGTTCAGCCGGTCGCGGACAATCTCGT
>CAZRQN010000146.1:0-6872 GCA_964602115.1 uncultured Rhodobacterales bacterium | reverse complement strand
AATGCTATCCCATATCAGCCCGCTGATTTTGCCTAGCCCGGCATCCCGCCCCATGTCTGGCCCAAGGCAAAAGCCGAAACCGAAAACCGCGAAAGGATCCGACATGCTGCCCGCTGTCCGCACCACGCTCACCGCCGCCACCGCTGCCGTCGCCATTGCTCTGGCGCCCGTCACGCCCGCCCATGCCTGGGGCGACAAGGAACAGGGTTTCGTCGCCGGGGTGGCGACCTTCCTGCTGCTCAACGAGATCGCCAAGGACGCCAAGAAGCGCCGCAGCCCGGCCCATGCGGCGCCGCTGCCGGTGAATGCGCCGGTCTATCCGGGGCCGAGCTATCAGGTGACGCCCGCCAAGGCCGCCTTCCTCGAATACAGCCCCGGCGCCCGCCGCGCGATCCAGTCGCGGCTGAGGTCCTATGGTTACTACTCCGGCGCCGTGGATGGCGTCTGGGGGCCGGGAACGGCCCGCGCGGTCGCCGCCTATGCGCGCGACGTGGGCTATGGTGACAGCATCGGCTCCCGCAACGGGGCGGTGCAACTCTACAACGCGCTGCTGGCCTGATCCCCCAGACGAGGCCAGTCGTGTTGCCGGCGGCGGCGCATCAGGGCGCCGCCGCTTCGGATCCCTCCAGTGCCGCCGCGAAGACCTGCGGCGGGCGTGGACGGAAGCCCTCCGGCAGGACCGCGAGATCGCGCATCCGGTCCCAGCGGAAGCTGCGCACCGCGTCCCGCGCCCGGTCCCAGGCAAGCAGGTACCAGACCGGGAAGTTCAAGAGCAGCATCTGCGGCTCCACCCGGCGCGTCGTCTCCCCGCCCGGACCGGCATAGGTGAAGGCGAGCAGGCGCTGCTCCAGAAAGGCCTCGAACAGACGTCCCACCGTCTCGCCGTCCGGGGCGCTGAGGCTCTCCTGCACCGTGACCGAGGCCGGGCGCCCGACCCGGATGCGGGCGCGCAGCTCGTCGATCCGCGCGCGCATCGCCGGGGCGAAGGAGGCGGCGAGCTTGCGGCGGATGGCGTCGAGATCGGCCAGGGCCCAGGGCGCCGCCATCCTCTCGGCGATGGCGAGGCTCACGAGCAGGTCCACCGCCTCGCGGTAGCTGAGCGCGAGCCGCCCCACGCCCCAGTGCCGGGGCAGACGCACCCCGCCGCCCCGGCCGCGATCCGCCTCCACCGGCAGGCCGCGTTCGCGCAGCAGCGCCAGGTCGCGGAACAGGCTGCGCGGGCTCAGTCCGAATTCGGCGGCGAGACCGGCGACGGTCATCGGCGCCTCGGATTTCAGCCGGACTTCGAGAAGGTCCAGCCGTCCGAGGCGGGAGAGGGCGGAGGCGCGGGGCATGCGATCAAATATGCCGCAAAATGTCATCCGAAGCCACAGACGGGGCCATGGACAGAATCAAGGAGCCCCCAATGTCGCAGACCATCGTCGAGACTGCCCGCATCACCCTCGCCCCCGGCCGCAGCGAGGCCGATCTCCTCGCCGCCTCGGCCGCTTTCCAGAGCGCCTTTCTCGACGGACGCCCCGGCTTCCTGCGTCGGGAACTGCTGAAGGCGGGTGAGGGCGCCTACCTCGATCTCGTCCATTGGCAGAGCCAGGCCGCCGCAGACGCGGTGATGGCGGAGGCAATGACATCGGAAGCCTGCGGGGCCTATTTCGCGGTGATGGACATGGGCGCCGCAGACCCGACGGCGGGGGTGGCGCATTATGCCTCGCTCGCCACCTACGGCGCCGCCTGACCCCAGGGCGAAATCGTCGGCCACAGGCCAAGGCTTTCCCAACGGCCTGCGTCTCAGCTAGCGTGATGCTGATGGAAACGGCCGACGAGACCCTTGCGACAGCCGCCGCTTCGGGCGACCGGGCGGCGTTTGCGCTCCTGCTCGCGCGCCATTACGACCGCGTCTTCCGCCTGGCTTTCCGCCTGACCGGGCGGCGGGCGGATGCCGAGGATCTGGCGCAGGACATCTGCGCCGCGCTGCCGGCCAAACTGCGCGGCTGGCGGGGCGAGGCGCGCTTCACCACCTGGCTCTACCGGGTGACGGTGAACGCCGCCGAGGACCAGCGCCGCCGGCAGGCGACACGCGCCCGGGCGTCAAGCGGCTGGGGAGACTGGGAAATCGCCCGGCAGGAGGCCATCGCCGAGGGCCGCGAGGCCGAACGCTGGCTGGCCGAGGCGATGACGCGGCTGCCCCAGGACCTGCGCGACACCGTGGCGCTGGTGCTGGGCGAGGAACTGACGCAGGCGGAGGCCGCCCAGGTGCTCGGCCTCTCCGAGGGCACCGTCGCCTGGCGGATGTCCGAGGTGAAGCGCCGCCTGAAGGCCAGCCTGGCCGAGGAGGCCCGATGACCGACGAAGCCGACGACCTGATGAAGCTGGCGAAGGCGTTGCGGCAGGCGACGCCCGAGCCGGGGGCCGAGGCGAAAGCCGCAGCG
The DNA here is from genome assembly GCA_964602115.1 of uncultured Rhodobacterales bacterium. GTDB lineage: Bacteria > Pseudomonadota > Alphaproteobacteria > Rhodobacterales > Rhodobacteraceae > JANOGU01. Next base: position 4,446 of record CAZRQN010000146.1, on the reverse strand, counting down.
CTGGCGCTGGCGATGGAAAATTTCGACCGGCTCCAAGGATCGGCCGGGCAAGCGCGTCCCAAGTCCGACCGCCCGTTGCGGGCGGGGTTCTGGACAGGGATTGCCGAGATGCTGAATTCACTGACTTCCCGTGGCGCGCTGGCCGCCACCGCTTCCGTCGCCGCGCTGGCGCTTGGGGTCGTCCTCACCGGGCAGATGTCCCGGATGCCCACGGGCCCGGCGCTGCCGCTGCCCAAGGTCGTCACCGACGAACTGGCCGCGACCCAGACCGAAGCCTCCCCGCCGGTCTCGCGCGACACGGCGCTGGCCGCGACCGGCGGCGAGACCGCCAAGCCAGTGCCCCCGGCGCCCCCCGTCCTGGCCGACGCGCCGGCCACCCAGCAGCCCGCCGGCGCGCCGGCCGAGGTGATCGCCGGGCAGGACGCCATGGCCATGTCGATCGAGGAGGCCGAGGCGCCGCCGCCCGGGCGCGAGCGCAAGGAACTTCGCGCCGACGACGGGCTCGCCACGGGCCGCATGGCCGAGGCCGATACCGCCACCGTCGCGCCCCCCCTCGCCGCACCGGCCACCGTGGCGCCGGGCACGGTCGCGGGCCTCGTCTCGCAGGAGGCGATGCCGGCCATGCCCGACCCGCAGGTGATGGCCGAGCCGAATACCGAGGCCTTCCCCGAGTTCGACCGCAATCCGGTGAAGCTGACCGGGGAGGAACCGGTCTCCACCTTCTCCATCGACGTCGATACCGCGAGCTATGCCATCCTGCGCTCCTCGCTGATGGGCGGTTCTCTGCCCCCGGCCGAGGCGGTGCGGATCGAGGAGATCGTGAACTATTTCCCCTATGACTATGCCGCGCCGGAGGCGGGGGAAGCGCCTTTCAAGGCCTCGGTCACGGTGATGGCCGCGCCGTGGAACGCGGGCAAGCAACTGGTGGAAATCGGCCTGCAGGGCCGCATGCCGGCGGTGGCCGAACGCCCGCCGCTGAACCTGGTCTTCCTGATCGACACCTCCGGCTCGATGGAGGACGCCAACAAACTGCCGCTGCTCAAACAGTCGCTGCGGCTGATGCTGGGGCAATTGCGGCCCGAGGATCAGGTGGCGATGGTGGTCTATGCCGGATCCGCCGGCGAGGTCCTGCCGCCCACCGCTGCCTCCGATCAGGCAGCGATCCTCGGCGCGCTCGACCGTCTGGCGGCCGGTGGCTCCACCGCCGGGGCCGAGGGGCTGGAACTGGCCTACCGCGTGGCGGCGCAGATGGCGGGCGAGGGCGAGGTTAGCCGCGTGCTCCTCGCCACTGACGGCGATTTCAACGTCGGCCTCTCCGATCCCGAGGGGCTGGAGGCCTATATCGCCGGGAAGCGCGAGACTGGCACCTATCTCTCCGTTCTCGGCTTCGGGCGCGGCAACCTCGACGACGCGACGATGCAGGCGCTGGCCCAGGCCGGCAACGGCACGGCGGCCTATATCGACACGCTGCAGGAGGCGCGGAAGGTGCTGGTGGACCAGCTCACCGGCGCGCTCTTCCCCATCGCCGACGACGTGAAGATCCAGGTCGAGTGGAACCCGGCGGCGGTCGCCGAATGGCGGCTGATCGGCTACGAGACAAGGGCGCTGGCGCGCGAGGATTTCAACAACGACAAGGTGGACGCGGGCGAGATCGGGGCCGGCCATACCGTGACCGCGATCTACGAGATCACCGCGCCCGACAGCGCCGCCCGCACCGTCGATCCGCTGCGCTACGGCGAGGCGGCGGCCGAGGCCGGCAAGGACGGCGAGCTGGGCTTCCTGCGCCTGCGCTACAAGGACCCGGGCGCGGAGGTGTCGAAGCTTCTTGAAGTGCCGATCACCCAAGGCATGGGCAGCGTCGGCCCCGACCAGAAATTCGCCGCCGCCATCGCCGGCTTCGGCCAGCTCATGACCGGAGCGAAATACCTGGGCGACTGGGGCTGGGACGACGCCATCGCGCTGGCGCTCGACGGCCGGGGCGAAGACCCCTTCGGCTATCGTGCCGAGGCCGTGTCGATGATGCGCCTGGCGCAGAGCCTTTCGGCGAACTGACCTCCCCAGTCGGCGCCGGATCGCCGCCCCGCCCGGAATTGAGACGGGCGGGGCGGAAGCTTGCCGTCCGATGGTTGCATTGCCTCTGTTGAAGCGATGCGCGCAGGCGGATTGAAAATGTCGCAGTGATGGGCTATGTTGCTAGCGTGAACAGCAAGCATCGCCAAACTCTCGCGGCCGTGTTCACCGATCCGGTGTCCGGAACCTTGGTCTGGGCCGATGTCGAGCGGCTCCTGATCGCCTGCGGCGCTCAGGTGGTTGAAGGGAACGGTTCGCGGGTTCGGTTCGTATTCGGGCGCGAGGTGGAAACGTTCCACCGCCCGCATCCGGCCAAGGAGGCGAAACGATACCAGGTGCGGGCGGCGCGAGACTTTCTGGAACGGATCGGGGTGAGGCCATGAGCAGTGTGATGACCTTCAAGGGATATGCCGCGCGGGTGGAGTATGACGACGAGGACGGCATCTTCCACGGCCGCCTCGCCGGCATCCGCGACGGCGTGGGCTTCCACGCCGACACGGTGGAGGACCTGCGCGCCGCCTTCCGCGAGGCGGTGGAGGATTACCTGGAGACCTGCGCCAGGGTCGGGAAAGAGCCGCAGCGGGCCTATTCCGGGCAAGTCATGTTCCGCGTCGATCCCGAAGTCCACCGCAAGGCCGCGCTGGCGGCGGAACTGGCGGGCAAGAGCCTGAACCAGTGGGCGGAAGAGGTGCTGGCGAAGGCGGCGGGGTGAGGCGGCTGAACTCGACTACTTCTCGCGGTTAACGTTGTCTTTAGTAGTCCGATCCGGATTGTCGCGTGCGTACTCGCGGCCGTTCACCTTGACTACATGGGCGTCGGGATGCTCCCCGCGTTTGATCTCCGCAACTACATTTCGACGCGGAACATCTTTGCGCTGGCCGATATCATAGTGCTCATTGCGCCCCCCCGGGCCGTCGTTCTTTCCCTTGATCTTCGTCATTCTGTGCTCCTAAGTTTCGCCAAGTGCATCCCAAATTGCCATAAAGGCACTTGCCTCCCCGCGAAGAAGTATCTGCATTTGCGGTTCAATTTGCCCTGCAAGGTGTATTGTCTGTCGCCGCACATCGATGATGCCCACATCTCCTCGAAACGACCTCAGCCCAAAACGTATGGTCGCCAATATGTAGTTGATACGTGCTTTGGGTATGGGATCAGTTTTGAACCACAACTTGGCCGCCACCGTCCCATCTTGAGTATCAATGCACAGTTCGGGGTTAACGGTTACTCTTAGGGCGCCAGCAGAGTATTCGCCCCGCACACTTGAATGAGAACTACCTGGGTTGCGAGTTCTCCAAGCTATCATTGCCTCAATCGCAGGCGGAAAGTTTGTATGCTTCTTGCGATCAGGAAGGGTCATAGGCATCCGACGGAAGTCTTCAGTTTCCATCCTGCCCTGGGCATAGCTGACGGAGGCGTCCCTAAGTCGCTTGTAAAAATCCTTCCTAGGATCGTAGGGCTGATTATCGTCTCGACGCGCAGCTTCAACAACTCTAACGCGAGACAGCCCCTTTGCCGACATGAAATCTACAAAGGTCGTGAGACCTATAGTAGGCATGGACGACTCCTTCCTGTCCGATTTGGGAAGGATGAGAACTTTTCATGAACAAGTCAAGGTGGACGCCGAAGGATAGAAAACACTACCTGCAGCGGGACGAAGTTCAGCTACCCCCACTTCACCATCACATGCCGCACCACCGTGTAGTCCTCCAGCGCATAGGCCGACAGGTCCTTGCCGTAGCCGGACTGTTTCAGCCCGCCGTGCGGCATTTCGTTGACCAGCATGAAGTGGGTGTTCACCCAGGTGCAGCCGTAGCGCAGGCGGGCCGCCGTTGCCATCGCCCGGCCCACGTCCCGCGTCCACACCGATGACGCGAGTCCATAGTCGCTGTCGTTGGCCCAGCCCACCGCCTCGTCCACCTCGGTGAAGGGTGTGACCGAGACCACCGGGCCGAAGACCTCGCGCCTCACGATCTCGTCCTCCTGCCGCGCCCCGGCGATCACCGTCGGGCGGTAGTAGAAGCCCTCGTCCATCGCCTCGCCGCCGGTGGTCACCGCCACATGCGGCAGTTCGCGGGCGCGGTTGACGAAGCTCGCCACCCGGTCGCGCTGGCGCTGCGAGATCAGCGGGCCGATCTCGTTCGCCGTGTCGTCGGCATTCGCCAGCCCGATGGTCGAGACGGCGGCGGTCAGATCGGCGACGAGATTGTCATAGACCTTGCGGCCGGCATAGACGCGGCAGGCGGCGGTGCAGTCCTGGCCGGCGTTGTAATAGCCGAAGGCGCGCAGGCCATCGACCACCTCGGCCACGTCGGCGTCGTCGAGCACCACGACCGGCGCCTTGCCGCCCAGTTCCAGGTGGGTGCGCTTCACCGTCCT